>JBBSBS010000024.1:0-33320 GCA_038251045.1 Aggregatilineales bacterium
AAAAACAATATGAAGCACGGTGCAACTATCTTGCAACCCGCGTTGCTTGAGGGAAACGACATCTTTGCGTGATACAAAAAGCAAAGCTTTTTAATTTAAAGAAGATTATGATGCCTTTTTGCTCTTTTATCGGCTTTCAATAAAGCCTCATACTGACCACTTTTCGACGCGGTATACTACCGCCAGAGGCTAAAGACAGACGGTAACCACTTAGGGTATAGCGTGGATTAACCCACCAACAGTTTGCGAATGGCATTGATGCCGCTTTAAACGCCTATACACTTATTGGTTTGTATTCAACATTAATGTAGGCAGAAAGAAACGATTATGAAACTCAGATTAGCTGGCACGATGTTTATTTTCTGCCTGTCGCCGGCTATTTATATCAAGCCCGACAGCCGGTGGGAGAACCCGTTTATCGAGAGTTTCAACGGCACGTTTCGCAGCGACTGTCTCAATCGATGGGTATTTACCAGTGGTCAGGAAGCTCAACAGGTGATTGAAGATTGGCGGCAAGAGTATAATCACCGTCGTCCACACAGCAGTCTGGGCTACCTGCCGCCAGCGGCATTTGCACAACAGACTCGACTCTCACTCGC
This sequence comes from Aggregatilineales bacterium, assembly GCA_038251045.1. Lineage (GTDB taxonomy): Bacteria > Chloroflexota > Anaerolineae > Aggregatilineales > Phototrophicaceae > CFX2. The sequence goes on from JBBSBS010000024.1 coordinate 600, forward strand.
GGTGGTCTAGCGGATGGGGGCAGATCACCCTAAAAAGTCTAGCAAAGATAGCGGTGGCATCAACCGTGCGATCTGCCGAAAATGTGCCATTTCAGTGGCATCCAGCGAGCTTCCCGCTGGCATAAAATGTCAATTCAGCGGCATTAGCCGAACGAACCGCCTGTCATTTCAGCGGGAAATTTGCAAATTATGCACAACTTGCGAATCATTTGCATCATTTACTGCAACTCATCAATTTTAGGCATAGATCTGCATGACCGGAACCAATAACCAGTGATCAAACCTTGTAGCACTTTGCCAACTTACAGATGCAGAGCAGATCTATGCCGCTAGGGTAGGGTTCATGTTAATTGAATGCAAAGTAGAAAACTCGCCAGTCGATGACATTTCAGAGCAGCTGAAAGCGTCAACCTGGAATGAAGCTATCTTGACACCTTTCCTACCAGCGACTAGAATGCGCATCATTCAAAAGGGCCCGTAGCGAAGTTGGGATCGCGCTACAATCGCACTGTAGAGGTCAGGGGTTCGAGCCCCCTCGGGTCCATACTCTTAGAAACCGAATAAATCATTTAGAAGCGGGAACATATAATAAAACGTTCCCGTTTTTGTTTTCCAATGGCTTTTGCCATAACTCCTGAATGAACCGACGAACCGGTGTTTGTGATGATGCGGCGTGGATACGGACGGCGTTGATGGATTTACCGGGGTATGTGGAGCGTGTCGTACAACAGGTCGTCGTGACCGGAGGTGTTGTGCCAAACAGCCGTTCACCGAATGCCAGTGGTCTCCTATCAGACGCAGAGGACGATGTCGTCCGACTCGAAAGCCGCATGAAGAAGGCGCGGTGGTAAGCGTGTCAGACAAGTCCCGCATGGCGGGGCCATGCCTCCCCCTCGTAGCGATCCATCGCGACCACAAAACGCACCCGAAGACGAAATGCTCGCGAACAGTGCATGACGTTCGTTTAGACCGTTTGCCATTGAGATCTAAGGAGTGAGGACAGCATGAATCATCGTCAGACAATCGCAGGAATCAGCAAACTGGAATTACCCTAATATAATGGAGTTAAAGAGTCTTGATCTACCCCGATAAAATACCTAATTCGAGAGGTCATAGCCTGTTCTGTTTGTAGGGTAGGCTTATTTGATCTATCCCCTGACAACTCCCGACAAAATAAAATGAAGTATGATTAAACATTAGAGGCAATTGGGATTATTCAGATGTTTGCATGGAGTTACTTTTCCCATTGACACAACTACCGACTATGAAGGTCGTGATGCCGGGAGCTAGGTTATCACTCCGGAAGAACTTCACGTGGACATTTGCGGGTAACGGGGTATATGCAGCATCCCAGTGGGGACAGCTGGTACTGCTTGCCAAACTGGGATCACCCGAAACCGTGGGTCAGTTTGCGCTGGCGTTAGCCATTTGTGCGCCGGTGATTATGTTTGCCAATTTGCAACTGCGCTCTGTACAGGCGACGGATGCCCGCCATGAGTATGCATTTGCAGATTATCTTGGGCTGCGGTTGATGACGACAGTTGCTGCTTACGTGGTGATCATTGGCATCGTCATGCTGTCCGGTTATCAACAAGAAACGGCGTTAGCTATTCTATTGATTGGCCTTTCCAAATATTTTGAAGCGGTGAGTGATGTGATATTTGGGCTGCTGCAACAACAGGAACGGATGGATCGCATTGCCAAGTCATTGATGATCGGAAGGCCCGTTAACGTTGGCTGTGATGGCAGTTGTGCTGGTTCTGACGCACAGCATTGTGTGGGCGACAGGCAGCCTCGCAGTTGTTTGGGGACTGCAATTAGCGTTTTACGACATCCCCCAGCGCACTGTTGATTTTACGGGCGCAGTCGCCGGGTAACGAATGGAATCTGATGCGCCCGCGTTTCGATTTAAGGCTGTTACGTCCCCTCGTCTGGTTGGCACTTCCGTTGGGTTTTGTGGCACTGCTTCTCTCTCTTAACACCAACATTCCACGTTATGCAATTGAGAATACTATCGGAAAAGACAAGTTAGGGATATTTGCTGCCTTATCCTATGTGATGTTAGCGGGTAACATTGTCATTTCAGCGTTGGGGCAATCAGCTTCTCCACGCCTTGCACAACTGTATGCTAAAAACGATACCAGAGCCTATCGCAATTTACTTTTGAAATTACTTGGTATCGGATTGTTGATAGGGGCAGCAGGTGTTTTAATCAGCCTGATTGCGGGACGAGAATTGATTACCCTCGTGTATAGCACGGAATATGCCGCCTATATCAACGTGTTTATCGTTCTTATGTTGGCTGCTGGTTTCAATTACTGTGCCTCATTTATGGGATACGGTATTACAGCGGCTCGATATTTTCGGGTTCAAATGCCAATGTTCATATCGATAGTTGGCATAACCGCATTGCTATCCTTAGCTTTAATACCACCTATGGGGCTGATGGGGGCTGCATTCGCCATTCTCATTACTATGTTGATCCAGTGTGTCGTGAGTCTTGCTGTTTTGAACCACGCATTACGTTCAAGTGCCCAAAGGAATGTTTGATGTCTGAACCTCGTGTTATCCGGATTTTGCATGTGGTCGGCGGTATGAATAGAGGTGGCGTTGAAACGTGGCTTATGCATGTTTTGAGGCATATTGACCGCGAGAAATTCCAAATGGATTTTCTGGTTCATACCGAAAAGCCCTGTGCCTACGATGATGAAATCCGGGCGCTGGGGTCGCGCATTATTCCCTGTATGCATCCAAGGAATCCGCTCCAATATGCGCTCAATTTTCGCCGTATACTCCGTGACTACGGTCCATATGATGTTGTCCACAGCCATGTCCATCATTTTAGCGGTTATGTGCTATGGCTTGCCTATCTAGGGGGCGTTCCCATTCGTATTGCCCACAGCCATAACGATACTTCGCGATTGCAGGCACAAGCAAGTTTTACTAGAAGCATTTACCTTTCAGTAACGGAATTTCTGATTCGCCGATATGCTACTAACGGCGTTGCTGCCAGTTCTGAAGCAGGCAAATCGCTCTTTGGTAGTAGCTGGGGAGTTACCCGAAAGCAGATACTTTACTATGGAATTGATTTGGCTGTATTTAAGGAACAAATAGATGGATTTAAGCTAAGATCTGAGCTAAACATTCCCCAAAATGCCTTTGTTATTGGTCATGTTGGAAGGTTTGATACTCAGAAAAATCACGCCTTTGTTATTGAGATTGCCCAAGAAATATTTAGAAAAGACACTAACGTTTACTTCCTGCTGGTGGGTGATGGTCCACTCCGTCCTCAAATAGAAGAAGCTGTTTTAATGGCTAGTTTGGCGGAATGGCTCATATTTGCTGGCTTACGTTCTGACGTGCCGCAGATTATGTTGGGCGCAATGGATATGTTTCTAATGCCCTCGTTATATGAAGGGTTACCTGTTACTGCATTAGAAGCTCAAGCTGCTGGACTACGTTGTATTTTGTCAGACACTATATCTCCAGAGGTAAGCATTGTGCAGGGTTTGGTTCGATGGCTTTCACTATCTCAGCCTGCTCGTGTATGGGCTGAAACCATTTTAGAGGTAAAACAGTCTAAGAATGAAAATAACTTTTTACAGACACTCGACAGTCTATCGAATAGCCCATTTAATATTGTTTCTAGCGTAAACACGCTTTCAAGATTGTATTCAAATTAATGATTGAAGTACTAAGTCTTTTAACAGGCCTTTGGCTTGGTTTTTGGGTGCTGCAAGCAATTATTCAAATCTATCATGGGAGATTCGATTCTATATTTTTTCTGTTGATAGTTTTATTTATTTTCAATGGATTACCCCTTTTACTGGATATATTTGTTGGACGTCCGGAATACTTAAAATTCCCCGGTTACGAGCTTTCACAACAAGATACATCGACAGCAGTAATCTATTGTATTTATATTAGCGTGATACCTATCTTCTGGTGGATAGTCGGCAGAAATCGCGTAACTAATACTAACTATAAAAATAATATATATCAACCCTTCAAAGTGTTAAGGAGATCAAAACTGATTTTGTATCTCCTACTAATAGCGCCACTCATATTGGTTTTGTTTTCTCCTAATCCTAGTATTTATCTCATCTATGGTTGGACTACCTCTGACGCGAACCTAAGTGCGGAAGCCTTAGGTTACTACAATATCGTCAGTCTGTTTACTCTCCTCAGTTTGCTTAGCGCATTTATACTCTTTACCCTTACAGAAAAATTTAGACTCTCCTTTCTACTTTTGATCATACCTTGGATGCTAATTGCTATATGGATTAATGGCAAAAGAACTCTTGGCGCTTTAACTATTGTAGGATTGTGGTATTTATTATTACGAAGAGGAAAATTCGTAAAGTTTGATATCGTGGTATCAATGCTTTTTTTTGCTGGAATTCTATACTTTTATTCCGTGCTTTATCAAGATACTGTTCGAGACATTAGTACCTCAAGTACAGATTTTCAAACGGTGTACCAGAATTTTCGTGTTGATTTTGGTCGCGATTCTAGAGTTAAAATGACAATTTTTGCCGAACTATATCCTGATCAGATGCAAATTCTAGAGTATAGAGGGGAAAGCCTGTTATTTTATGCCACAATGTATGTTCCACGTACATTATGGCCTGATAAACCGTACCCATATGCAACATATTTTACTTCCGCATTATTCCTACTACCACCACGCCTCCTAGGTTGGGCAATGACCACAAGTTGGTTGGAAGAGGCAATTGCGAATTTCTCTTGGTTCGGCCTTATTTTAGGTCCTCTACTTCCAGCAATGATTTGCCGCATAGGAGATTCAAAACGAAATTTTATTGTTGGAACATTAACAATGATAGTAAGTTCTTTATTCATTGTGGTGCATTTGGTGGCCTTTGCACCGATATTTATACTTTGGATAATTATAGTCGCGTGGTACAGACCACCTACTATGTCGACGGAGAACTAACTCATGGATTGAAAAATTCGAAACATTGGAAATTGTCTGGAGGCCAATCATCAATCTTATACTGACTCTTGAAATGCGCTTTGACCGTACCCCTGATGGGGCAATATGGACACAGGTAGCATTTGCCTATTCCTTCTGGCAGCGTTATTTAGCAGTTTTTGATAGCGTTCGTATATTGGCAAGAATCCAATATGTTGAAGTCGCACAATCCGATTGGCTGCGGGCAGACGGTATACGGGTGACCTTTTCTCCTCTGCCATACTATGTTGGCCCGCGCCAATATTTACTCAAAGTCAGACAAATGCGTCAAGCGATGCGAAGTGCATTGCAAGGAGATGAGGCAGTACTTTTACGCATCCCATCGCCGATTGCAGCTACCGCTGTGCCAATATTGAAGCAACAGAATCGACCCTATGGGGTAGAGGTTGTTGGTGATCCTTACGATGTTTTTGCACCCGGATCAGTTCGTCATCCGCTTCGTCCGCTTTTTCGCTGGTGGTTTCCCCGACAGTTGCGCCTCATGTGTGCGGGGGCGAGGGCGGCATCCTATGTAACTGAACACACCCTTCAACGCCGTTATCCTCCTGCGCCGGATGCGTTTTCGACCCATTACTCTAGTATTGAATTACCGGAAGAGGCCTTTGTTCCCACACCGCGTCAATATGACAACCCACCAAACCAGTTTACGCTTGTTACTGTGAGTACATTAGCGCAGATGTATAAAGGGGTTGATGTCCTCCTCAATGCCATCAGCATATGTGCCAAAGGTGGCTTGCATGTGCGTCTCATAATTGTGGGAGATGGTAAGCATCGCTCTGAATTGGAGGCGCAAACGCAAGCACTTGGATTGACTGAACAGGTACAATTTTGCGGTCAGCTTCCAGCAGGCTCGGCGGTTCGTGAACAGCTTGATATGGCAGACTGTTTTGTATTGCCATCGTATCAAGAAGGTCTGCCACGGGCGATGATCGAGGCGATGGCGCGGGGTCTGCCGTGCATTGGTTCAACTGTGGGAGGGATTCCTGAACTACTGCCCGCGCGAGATCTGGTTCCACCAAACGATGTCCATGCTCTGGCTGAAAAGATACGCGAAGTACTCACAAATCCAGATCGCATGACATCTATGTCCGCCCGCAACCTCCACAAAGCCCGCGAATATGCTGATGACATGCTGCGCGAACGGCGTACCGCCTTTTATCAACACCTCAAGTCGGAAACGGAAGCATGGCTAAAAACACGCGGCTAAGGGTTCTGCATCTGCTCAAAACTTCGGTGGGTGCTACGTGGGCACTGCGCCAGATGCGTGAATTGGTGAATCTGGGGGTGGATGTGCATGTCGCACTGCCCGATGGGCCGTTAATCGAGGAATATCAGCGGGTGGGTGTTCAGGTTCACATCGGTCAGTTTGATTTTCCCATGCGCCGTCCGGATGTGCTTCCAAAACGATTGTTGGCATTTAGACAGTTGGTTTCATCCGTCCAGCCCGACATTATTCACAGTCATTTTGTGGGCACAACTCTGCTCATGCGTTTGGCACTTGGCAAAAGACATCGTATCCCGCGTGTGTTTCAGGTTCCCGGACCGCTGCATCTGGAACATCCGCTGTTTCGAAACCTCGAAATTCAAACAGCGGGATCATCCGATTATTGGATAGGGTCGTGTACGTGGACGTGTAATCGCTACCGACAGTCCGGCATTGATGACGAGCGAATATTCTTATCCTTTTACGGCTCAGATTTATCGGCATTTTCCTCGCGTTCAGGTGGTAAACTGCGCCATGAGCTGGGTATTGATACGCGTACGAAGATCGTTGGTATGGTGGCCTATATGTACGCTCCCAAACGGTATTTAGGGCAGCAGCGCGGGCTAAAAGGTCATGAAGATTTGATCGACGCGCTGGCAAAGACACTTGAGGGTGATTCGAATCGAGTGGGGGTGTTTGTCGGTGGTGCGTGGAATGGCGCTGTCGCCTATGAAGAACGGGTTCGGGCATATGGCAAGGCGCGCTGCGGTGAGCGGGCTATTTTTCTGGGAACACGCACTGATATTGCCGAACTGTACCCCGACTTCGATGTGGTTGTGCATCCCTCACACTCGGAAAATTTAGGTGGTGCAGCCGAGTCACTGCTCATGGGTGTACCGACCATTGCAACCGATGTTGGCGGCTTTCCTGACCTAATCAAACCCGGTGTTACAGGCTGGCTGGTGTCGCCTGCCTGCCCGGAACAATTGGCACAGGCAATTGATGCGGTATTATCAGAATCCGCGCAGGCCAAGCAGATCGCGTCGAAGGGTCAGATGTTCGCCCGAAGTGTATTGGATGTGCAGCAGACGGCACGGCAAGTTTATGATGTTTATCAAACAATTTTGAGTCAAAATCGGTAGCGCTTGTGTCTAACAAAGGAGACTATCCTCTCAAACGTGTTGTTGATGTGATTGTATCCAGTCTCGGTATCCTACTTTTCTCACCGATTTTGCTGGGTGTCGCTCTTGTCATTCGGCTGAAAATGGGAACACCTGTATTCTTTAGGCAGGTACGTCCCGGCTTGCAAGGCAAACCGTTCACGATGTTTAAGTTTCGCACTATGGTGGATGCGCGAGATGCAAAGGGCAATTTACTATCTGACACCGACCGATTGACTATATTTGGGCAGTTTCTTCGGCGCACAAGTCTGGATGAACTGCCTGAGCTATATAATGTTATTAAAGGCGAGATGAGCCTCGTGGGTCCACGTCCACTGCTCATGCAATATCTTGATCGCTACACACCCGAACAAGCGCGCCGCCATGAAGTCAAGCCGGGGATCACAGGCTGGGCACAAATCAACGGGCGAAACGCGATTACATGGGAAGAAAAATTCGCCTATGATGTTTGGTATGTGGAGCATTATTCATTTTGGCTAGATTTGAAAATCATGGCCCTTACCGTATGGAAAGTTCTGAAACGTGAGGGCATTTCACAGGCAGGTGAAACAACCATGTCCGAATTTATGGGAAGTTCTCAAATTGTGGAGTAATCGCTGCCTGTGAAAATACTGATTATAGGGGCAGGCGGACATGCGCGTGTAATTGCAGACATTATCCGTCTACAAGGACACGCGGTTGTTGGCTTCTTGGATGATGAACCATCATTAATTGGGCAGCATCTTCATGGTACATCTGTGTTAGGTCAGATTGATACTTATCAATCGTATAGCTACGATAAAATAGTGCTAGGAATCGGGTCCAATCAAATACGTTCTGCACTTCATACACTTCATTTGAAAAATATACCTGATGACGACTGGCACATAGCTATTCACCCAACTGCAACAATTGGCAGTTTCACGACAATTGGACATGGAACTGTCATTATGGCGGGTGTCATTATCAATCCCGGTGCTAAGATTTGTCAGCACACCATCATTAATACAGGCGCGATTGTCGATCATGACTGTACTATTTCTGATTACGCTCACGTTGCTCCCGCAGTAAACTTGGCCGGTGGTGTAAAGGTCGGTAATGGTACATTACTGGGTATCGGCTCAAGTGTTATTCCTTATCAGTCTATCGGATCATGGTCTATCATCGGGGCTGGTGCTGTCGTAATTTCGGACTTGCCATCGAATGTTACTGCTGTGGGTGTTCCAGCAAAGGTTATCAGCCAGAGAGATGATGACTGGTATGCCACAAAATCGTCATAAATACTACCTTTCCTGTGATGAGATGAAATGTCATCATTGTGGTGAACAAGAACAACACATACGTTGCGGCAGAATATCTCAAAATGTCCTACTATGGGTCAAAATATAGTATTTACTCAGGTTGAGAAATCAATAATGTCAGAACGAATATATCTTTCCCCCCCGCATATGTCAGGTAAGGAAATTGAGTTCGTACAACAAGCATTTGCCGATAACTGGATTGCGCCTGTGGGGCCTCATCTAACCGCATTCGAGAAAGAGTTCTGTGAATACACGGGTTCATCTCATGCTGTGGCACTCTCGTCGGGTACTGCCGCAATTCATTTAGCATTGTTGACAACTGGTATTCAAGCAGGCGATGAGGTCGTAGTTTCCACGTTGACCTTTTCGGGAAGCGTCAATCCAATATTGTATGTCGGTGCAAAACCCATATTTATCGACAGCGACGCACAATCTTGGAATATGGATCCCAATCTCTTATCCGACTTTCTCAAAAAACGTGCAGAACGTGGCAATTTACCGAAAGCAGTACTTGTTGTGCATCTATACGGTCAGTCGGCAGATATGGATGCAATCAATTCGATTTGCCATCGGTTTGGTGTCATGGTCATCGAAGATGCAGCTGAAGCTTTAGGCGCACGTTATAAAGAGTAAAATCCGGGCACAATTGGTCGAGTCGGCACATTTTCATTCAATGGCAATAAAATCATCACCACTTCTGGCGGTGGGATGTTTGTTTCAGAGGAAAAAGCGCTTGTTGATCATGCTCGTAAGCTCGCCAGCCAATCACGCGAACCAGTGTCCCACTATGAGCATACAGAAATCGGCTACAACTATCGAATGAGCAATATTCTGGCCGCAATTGGTTCAGGTCAATTGACTGTTATTGAGGAGCGAGTAAACCGTAAGCGCGAAATCTATGAACACTATCGCGCCAATCTTGCTGATCTATCCGGGCTGACTTTTGTTCCCGAAATGTCCTACGGACGGCATACACGCTGGTTATCCGTTATGCTTGTAGATGAGCAAAAGTTTGGTAAAGATCGGGAACAAATCCGGCTAAAACTGGAAGATCACAATATTGAGTCTCGTCCCCTGTGGAAACCCATGCACTGTCAACCTGTGTTTCAGGGATATGAAACTATTGGCGGCACTTTAGCCGAGTCACTATTTCTTCAAGGCTTATGTTTGCCATCTGGAACCGCACTAACTAACGACCAACTTGACTACATCATATCTATCGTTCGTGATATGAACTTGACCCAATTCAGTTAGGAAAAGATGCGGACCGTTCTAAAACGAAACACTCGAGGGTTTTACGATGTCAGATTTTTGCGTTCGACAATTTCGAGCAGTCGTTTCAGAATGAGCGACTCTTCTCCAGCCTCTAGCGTCATCGGGTTGATCTGGATGCTATTTTCCTCGAAAGGTGCGACTAAGATGGAGGGGGTGCCTGCCGCCAACTGCTCGACCAGCGTATCCCGACTCAAACCGAGGTGTTCAGCATCGACCGTAAGCTGACAGCGGGGCAAAGGCTGTCCGGCCTCATTAGGATAACTACGGCTGGCATTTAAACCCGCGACGTGATTCAAGCCATCATTCCATAGTTGCACAGCATCCTCACAATACTGCGAACGCTCTTCGTGATCCATATCAAGATAGCGCTCAACCGCTGCTACCAGACCGAGCATTTCCTCCTTACCAACCTTCATTGGACGACCAATGTTGGCGTTCGGGCTGCCATGCAAGCGGCAGGCTTCAATTAAGTCCGTGCGTCCGAGGATCAAACCGCTGGACTGCGGGCCGCGTAAATCTTTGCCACCGCTGAAGATGACCAGATCTACCCCCATTTCGGTGAAGTGCCAGAGGTTGCTGACGGGGGGTAACTGGGCAGCAGCATCTACCACAACCGGAATACCGTGTGCTCTGGAAATGCGAATGACCTCCGGCAGTGGAAGATCGTTGGCGGTAGTCATAACCCCCTGAAACCAGAAGAAGGCAGCCGTTTGCGCGCTGATGGCCTGTTCCAGATGTTGAGCCGTTGTGCCGCTAACATCGCCAATTTCAACGAGTTTCGCCCCGGTCTGGCGCACAGCATAATCGTAACCGTTACGATGCGTGCGGTGGACAATAATTTCATCTTTTAGCCCGCTGAGATCAGGAAAGCGATTGACCCATTCGGCGTTCGTCCCTGTGATACAGGCTGCCGCTGCCAGCACCAATCCAGCCGCTGCGCCGGAGCTGACATAAGCAGCCTCATTGTGAGTCAGTTTGGCGATATGCTCACCTACGCGGATGTGAAGTTCAGGCAGATCAACGAAGCTGTTGGCGGCTTCCCGCATGGCTTGCAGCACTTCGGGCGGCATCAACGAGCCACCGAGGCGCGTGAGAGTGGCATAGGCATTGATGATCGGGCGGATGCCAAGCGACTGGTAAGTGGTCAAAAAGTTACTCCGATTTTATGGGCCGGGCTGGCGAATCGTCCAATATTCAGCGGGCGCTTCTTCCCACAAGGGCTGCGCCATGCCTGTCGGATCATAGACCACTTCGCCCGCACGAATGGTCAGGCTGCACAGCAGTTTTTTGCTGCCGATATATCTGGCGTGCCCACAGTCGGAGTAGCCAAATTCTCCTTCTTCGAGTGTCAGTAAAGCGATGTCAGCTTCAGCGCCTTCGGTGAGCGTCCCCAATTCAGGATGGCCGATTTCGTGTGCGGGTGTGACAGTGGAACGATAGATAGTCTCTTCCAGCGGCATCCCTATACTGAGCACTTTGGACATTGTGGTGAGCATATCGACGACCGGGCCGTTGACATTGCCGATGTGCAGGTCGGTGCTGATCGAATCCGGGCTAAAGCCACCCAGCATCGCCGGAATGGCTTGGCGAAACCAGAAGCTGCCTGCACCGTGACCGAGATCGAAGATGATGCTGCGCTGACGGGCTTCATACAAAAATTTATTGGGCTGTTTGTTTTCATCTAAAACCGGAAACTGCTGGGCATACATATGGGTATGGATGTCACCCGGACGCATCTTTTGAAGCAGTTCGGGGTAGGTGCGTTCAGGGCGAGGCCAGAAATCTACCATGAGTGGTTTCTGACAGATAGCGGATGCTTCCAATGCCCGGTCAACGGCTGCCCACGGCGTATGCACCTCATCCCAAGGCTGGTATGTCCAGTAATGGGCGGTCTTGATGCCGACGCAGATTTCGGGGTAGGCGAGAACGATGGATGCAGCTAACTCCGCATCCATTTCGTTGACATCCTGCTCAAAGTCGCCCATCATGCCAGATTTGACAATGTTGATAAAGGCAAAGATACGGGTCTTTGCCATATCAATCACCGTGCGCTTGAAATGAAGAAAGTGCTTCGCACCGGCAGTGCCAGTATCCACCATTGTTGTCACCCCGGAGCGAAACGAATGATGGTCGGCGACGATGCTAAGACCTTCCGGTTCACGGGTATGGTAAGCGTGTACATGAATGTCGATCAAGCCGGGGACGACATAGGTGTTAGATGCATCTACAACATGGGCAGCGAGATTTGGGTCGAGGTCGGGCGCGACTGCTGCAATGCGCTTTTTACTGACTGCCACATCCATGATCTGATTGATGTTGTTGGCGGGGTCGATGACATGACCACCCTTAAGCAAAAGATCAAATTGTGTTTCCATCTTTTTAAGAGCATCTTTCTAAGCGTTATTCGATTATTTTTTCTGTAGGGCGTGCTGGTAAAGAGCAGTCCCATAAAACTCGTAGGAGGCGGCCTGATCCGGCACATCTACCACATGAACAGTGAAGCGGGCTGGCAGGCCGTTGTCGGGGCAGTGTTCCTTAAAATAGGTACGGTAGGCGCGGGCATATGCCTGACGCAGCCGCTCCAACTCTTTGGCATATCCCAGTGGGTCAACCAATGGGTTGGGGGTTTTGGGCTGGCAGCCGAAGGCATGTATCTCAATAAAATCTACTTCGGCAATGGACTGGATGATGCCCGCCTCTTGCAGCCAAGTTTCCCAGCACTTGAAAACGAGCGGAATCTCGACATCCGGATTCATAAAAGCCACTTCATCTAATTTGAGTACGTTTTTCGCTGAATACCCGCCGGTCAGACCGGACAAGTACAATTTCAAGTCGCCATCGGCAAGGGTTTCGACCACCAGACTGGATAATACAGGATCGTCACCCTCGTAGTAGTAGGTCAACTTCCCCCGTCTCTTCACGTTAAAAGCCATGATATTCCCTTAGCCTTGTTCGTCTGTCGAGTGTCTGGCGGGTCGAGCCAGTGGTTCCCAGTTCAAAAGCTGTTTGGCCTTCGACATATTCATGATCTTATTTTGGTAGTCGCCGCTAATCATAAAGGTATTGAAGCCACCCTTATAACCAAGCGCTGCCAGAATTGCTCTAGCGACATCCCCGGCTGTGGTGGCAATCGTAGGTATGCCCTCGCTGGTCTGGTCATACCACTTGTCCTCGGCAGTGGGGAAGCACAAGCGAAGCACATTGACATTCATTCCCCACAATCGGGTAGCATTCAGGCAAACTTCTTCACCGAGGTGTTTGGTAAAACCATACAGTTCAGGTGCATCCGGCGTGAGACACTCGTCCGGGAAATGACGTTGCATCAGGTCGCCACCATAAACGGACATACTGCTGGTATAAACCGCCTGCTGGATATTGGACTCATGTGCCGCACGCAGAGCCAAATGTAAGCCTTTAATATTGACATCGTAGGCGCTCACGATGCCCGAAACATCGCTCCAATTTAAGCTACCCATCGCCATATACAACAGTGCATCCATTCCGACTAAGGCGGATGTGAGGTGGTCATAGCGCGTCACATCACCCTCGAAATAGTTATTGGTTTCGTTCTGTGGTGGATGGAGATCGAATACGCGAACTTCGTGGGTTTTTGCAAGGATTGGCACAATCAGTGATCCAACGATGCCACTGCCGCCGACAGCTAATATCCGCATTCTACACCTTTCGAGGTATCAATGGTGAGACAGCAACGTTGACCAGTTTCGATGCAGTACGTGTAACCTGATGATAAGATGCGCGTATCGAGGCCACAACTTGATTTTCTCTGTCGCTGCTGCTTGAACTCTGTGAGCTGAAAGTATAGAGTTTTCTTCCAAAAGCGCAATAATCGGCATGATCTCGACCCATTCAGGAGAGTCATTTCATACTTAACACTACATACTCATCAAGATGTATGGACACATTTAGCCTCCATTCACCGGTATCTACCGTGCCTACGAGCTTGCCATTTTCGGAAAAATGCCACGAGGTCAGCGGATATAATTCGACCACCATGTTACCAATCATTTTTCTGATCCAATACACCTGCCCGTAACGATGTGGAATGTAACCCTGTAGGGATACCACACTACAGATTTCGGGCGGGTTTATCCCTTTCCATTCACTTAGGGTAGGAGGCGTGTTGGTCATCCTGATTTGTGCCCCGGTTTATGCATATCAGGATCAGAAGCCCATTCCAATAAATCATCCTCAATAACCGTGTAATACGACACCGAGCCGCGAAATAAATTGGCTATTAGTTTGCCATCCATAATAGCACTGCGGATTGTTATTGCCGAAAATGGATGCTCTGTGTACTTTAAAAACGTTTCGGCCTCTTCTAGTGTCATTGCTTTGATCTTCATGCGCGTGCCTTTTGAGACAAATTTTCCCTGTGATTATCATATCAGAGTGTAAATACAGATAAACTATACGCTTTCGAGTAGGTTGAAGGTGGTTTACGGATTGTTGGGAAAACAGCAGTGGGCAGAGTAACCATACTCCGGCTCAAGATGACCCAACAACGATTGCTCCGCGCTAGGAGGAATTGGATTGTGTCAAAAACCCATCCTCCTGAAATTCTCTGACCGAAATTTGGTGCATTTAGCATTTCGGAATTTATCCCACGTGTGTCCAATGGATACCTGAAGCGGTGCCGATTTGCCTATAGCTCATGCCACTTGAATGCATTTCCAAGATTATTGACTTGAGGTGATTTTTTGTTGCGATAATGTTGGTCGCTCAACTTGGTTAGAGAGACCTGAACATCGAATGGTAGCACATGCCTAGTTAACGGAACTCTGCCCCCTCCGTCAATTGCTACTATAATTCTTTTCAGGGCGTGGTTTGTGAGATAAAATATAATCTTGTTCTTAATATAAGCAAAAGGAGACTTGAAATGCGAGTCTATCGGTTTTTTTGTATAGTTGCCGCCGCGATAATATTGGGGCTGTTTTCCACTGTTTTAGCTCAAGATACCAAACCATTGGTTGGATTAGTGGATGAATGCGCTGCCCCCACGAATTTACCTGACACTGTCAATATTGGTGCTATTTTCGGTCTTACGAATGCAGTAGCTGTCTATGGAACTGCGCAGAATAATGCTATTGATCTAGCAGTTGAAGAAATTAATGCTGCCTATTATTTAGGCGATAAGACTACACTTGTCGTTACTGTTGAAGATTCAGCGGGCGACAAAGATCAAGCTGTAGCAGTGATGACCAAGTTGGTTGAGCAAGACAAAGTCGTGGCGGTACTTGGACCCACATTGTCCTCTGAAGCATTAGCCGCTGACCCTATTGCCCAAGAAGCAGGAACGATTGTACTTGGGGTAAGCAATACGGCAAATGGCCTTACCACTGCAACCGGTATGGGTGATTATGTTTTCCGAGATAGTTTGCCTGAATCAGCTGTTATTCCCGGCACGATTAAGCAGGCCACTGAACTACTTGGCCTGAAAACAGTCGCTATTTTGTACGGAAATGATGATGCTTTTACACAGAGCGGTTATGAAATATTCAAACAATCTCTGGATGATAATGGCGTAGCAATTGCGGATGAAGAAACTTTTGCTAAAGGTGATGTGGATTTCAACGCTCAATTGACCAATGCGATTAATATCCAACCGGATGCGATTGTTGTCTCGGCTTTAGCCGCAGAAGCGACGCAAATCATTGTTCAGGCACGCGCTCTGGGTTATACCGGTCATATTATTGGCGGTAATGGGTTCAATTCTCCAGCTGTGCTCAAAAATAGTGGTACGGATGCAGAAGGGCTAGTCGTTGGTGGTGCATGGAACTATGGCAATCCAAATCCCTCGGACAGCAGCATAGCATTTGTTAAGAACTATGAGGCCAAGTACAATAGTTCACCTGACCAATTCGCTGCCCAAGCATATACAGGTGCATGGCTGCTCGCAACCGCTGTGCGTTGTGCCGATTCGGTTGACCACAAAACAGTGCGGGATGCGCTCGCGGCTATTGAAGACTTCAACAGTCCGCTAGGCGTTTTCAAGTTTGATGAAAATCGCGATCCGGTACATGATCCCATCGCTCAAATCGTGGTTGATGGCAAATTTGTACCCCTAGCAGGGGCTATGATGATGCCGGAAGCAACGCCTACCGCTAGCTCCTAATCATTACATGTATTCAACAGGGGCGATTGTTATAATCGCCCCGTTGTTCAGTTAATATAAGTTTTTATCACATGAATTTTACCCAACAAATTGTCAATGCAATTTTACTTGGCGGGGTCTACAGTCTGTTTGCCCTCGGCTATGCGCTTGTGTTTAGTGTGTTGGGTGTACTTAATCTGGCACATAGTGCTGTTTTTATGTGGGGCGCATTCATTGGGCTGGCAGCAGTTACGCAACTGGGATTATCGGTTTGGCTTGCCGTTCCGGTGGCGATGTTGGGAGCAGGTGCTATAGGCGTTCTTTTAGAAGCCATTGCTTTTGCACCTTTAAGACGGCGAAATGCACCCCGTATTTCCCAGCTCATTAGCAGCATCGGCGCTTCCATTCTATTGGTCAATATCGCGCAGATTGTTTTCGGTACTTCTCCCCAACGCTTTCCCCAAGGCAGCATACCAACAGAAGCTATCAATGGATTGTCTTTTCGAGTGACACCGGTTCAAATTATTATTCTGTTCATTTCGGTTATTTTGATGGCACTCCTTCAATACATGGTCATGAATACCCGGGTGGGGCAGGCCATGCGTGTGATTGCCTTTAACGAACGTGTCGCAGGCTTGCTAGGAATTCACACATCCCAAATATTTCAGATCACTTTTTTTCTGGCAGGTGCATTAGCAGGCGCATCCGGCGTACTCTATGGGCTGGCCTATAATTCCATGACACCCTTTATGGGAGATGCCATTTCATTAAAAGGGCTAACCGTAATCGTATTGGGGGGGCTGGGTAACATCAAAGGTGCAGTGGTGGGCGGATTCCTCGTAGCGATACTGGAAACATTCAGTATTGCAGCAGGAGGAAGCAATTATCGTGATGCGATTGTTTTCGGACTGTTGTTTCTTATTTTGCTTTTTCGGCCCCAAGGGCTTGTCGGGCAAGTCGAACAGAATCGAGCCTGACGTGGATTTACTGCAGAGTATTGGCATCAGCGAACCCGTACTGCAATTTATGTTGGTCAACGCCATTCTTGGTCTCAGTATTTATTTGACACTTTACACTGGCATGTTTTCCCTCGCAAATGCCGGATTTATGGCTATTGGCGCTTATGTGGGGGTGATTGTTACACAAAACTTGCAACTGCCATTATGGGCAGGGTTGATCGCAGGGATGTTGATGGCAGGGTTGATTGCTATTCCTATTGGTCTTCCTGTTCTCAGATTGCGCGATATTTACCTAGCTATTGCCACGATTGGTTTTGGGGAAGTGGTTCGTATTGTCATCCTGAATTTTGATACGCTGGCAAGTTCATTAACGGGCCAAAAGGTGACACTTACACAAGGTGCATTAGGCATCAGCGGGATCCCGAAAATTACCCAGACATGGCATCTCATTCTCGTTCTTGTGCTTGCTACTTATGTTATTGCGCGACTCCATCGCTCTCGCTTAGGACGAGCGATGGCGGCTGTTCGTCAAGATGAACAAGCCGCTGCGAATCTGGGCATTAATGTAGTTTACATCAAAAATGTTATGTTCATTCTGAGTGCAGTTTTGGCTGCTGCTGCGGGTGTACTCAAGGCACATTTGACGCGTACTATTGACCCCGGTGATTACGGCTTTAACCAAGCTGTCGATATACTGACTTTTGCTGTCTTAGGGGGGACAACAAGCCTAACAGGCCCTATTGTTGGCGCTTTTGTGCTTACAGCACTGCCAGAAACACTTCGTGTTTTGAAAGACTACCGAACCATTGTGAATGGGGTAATATTACTCGCCATCATCATTTACCTGCCGGGAGGGTTAGTAAATCCTGCGATGTGGACGAATTGGGTAAACCGAATTACGCGCCGAGTAAAACCTGCTGAAACGGATCAGCATTGATGGGCGTCCTTATCTTATCAGAATCTCGTTATGCTTGAACTCAATCAAATTTCACGTTCTTTTGGCGGGTTACAAGCACTCAACGATGTGACCCTATCTGTGCCTACCAATCAAATTGTTGGTTTAATTGGGCCAAATGGCGCTGGCAAAACAACATTAATTAACAATATCAGTGGGCTAGATCATCCATCGAGCGGCACTATTCGTTTCAATGGAAGGGATATTCAGAATTTAGCTCCGCATGAGATCGCGCGACGTGGTATTGCCCGTACTTATCAGAATATCCGCTTATTTGGCGAGATGACCGCTTTTGAGAATCTGCTCATCGGTCAACACTATCGTGGGCGTGCGTTGATCTGGGATTCGCTGATATTTTCAACACGATACAAAAATGAAGAGCGCGATTTTCGGGAGAAAGCTGAACGCCTACTCAAACGCTTTCAACTGGAGGCTGTGACTAATAATCGGGCGGGTAGTTTGCCTTATGGTGATCAGCGGCGGTTGGAAATGGCGCGTGCATTGGCTACCCAACCTATGCTGATTCTGCTGGATGAGCCTGCTGCGGGAATGAACCCTGTGGAAACACGTTTATTGGGGGACAAAATCCTTGAGCTAAAAGCTGAAGGCATAACAGTCCTCGTGATTGAACATGATATGTCACTTATACATCACGTATGCGATTCTATCTATGTTCTCAATTTCGGCCAGATTATTGCACACGGTACACCTGAGGAAATTAAACAGAATCCTGATGTGATTGAAGCTTATTTAGGGCAAGAAGACCATGGCGCTGCTTGAAATCCACGATCTGCAAACCAGCTATGGTTCTATCAAGGCATTACGCGGTGTGTCCTTCAAAGTGGAAGCAGGGCAGGTGGTGAGCCTGATTGGAGCGAATGGTGCAGGGAAAACAACTACGCTTAACAGTATAAGTGGTCTACTGAAACCTTCTCAAGGGCGTATCATCTTTGATGGACAAGACATAACCGGATGGCGTTCGGATCGTGTCACTCGTCTTCGTCTTATACAAGTACCTGAGGGGCGACAGATTATCGCCCCTATGACTGTGTTCGAAAATCTGATGCTTGGCGCTTATCATCGTAGAGATAGCGCAAATGTCACGAAGGATATCGAGACTATCTTTGAGCGATTTTCCTTTTTGCGAGAACGACATAAGCAAAAAGCTGGCTCGCTAAGTGGCGGTGAACAGCAGATGCTGGCTGTTGGGCGTGCTTTGATGTCGCGTCCACGACTTTTGATGCTCGATGAACCAAGTATGGGGTTGGCTCCGATGCTTATCAACCAAGTTTTCAAGATCATCACAGATATTAAAACACAGGGTATTCCAATACTATTGGTGGAGCAAAATGCACGTAAAGCCCTGCAAATTTCCGATTATGCTTATGTGCTGGATCGAGGTATTGTCGCCCATAGTGGTAAGGCATCTGAACTCCAGAACGACTCCAGAATTATTTCTGCTTACCTTGGATAGTTTCAAAGTATCCAATGCTTTTTAATAACGAGATCATGGATAAAATTGACGACTTGCGATAAATGATTCAAATGATTCGCAAGTCGTGCAGAATTTGCAGATTTATCGCTGAAATGACAGGCGGTTCGTTCGGCTAATGCCGCTGAATTGACATTTTGTAACGGCGGGAAACTCACTCAATGCCACTGAAATGACACAAGTGCAGCGGATTGCTCCCGTGATGCCACCGCTGTGCAATTTGTGCATGTCGCTGCTGTATTTGCGATTGTTTTAAGCAGTGGTTGAATGATAGTCGTGAGCATTCTAGATCCCTGAAAATCAGTTTGATTTTAAGTCCTTATTTTAGAACAAGAGTTCGTAATCTGTCAAGGCCATAAGGTTCGTGTTTTCAAACAATTGTTCCGATTCAGATCGAAGTATCGATAACTGACACGATGTTAAATAAATAGGCGAGACAACGATTAGCTTAGCCAATATTCGCCGCAATACGATGATGCAACCTGAAGATCGACTTCGAACAGCTTTAAATCGGGTTCAGTATCGATAAATATCGATCAACCCGAAATGATGTTTGACTACAATTCTGAGGTCAAATATGGTTTAAGGTATAAACATCAAGTGAAACCAATTTAACCTCACCTCCTGATGCATACAGCTCTAATTCGCTGCGCCCTTCAACCGGGAATATCTGGTTGGTCATCACTACTAGCCCATCATTTCCAAAAATTTCTACCGACGACCAATCCACAAAAACATGTAATTTAATTCGCGTATCCATCGGTAGCATAGGGGCTTGAAAAACGCCGGGGAATGATGCCTGAAAATTAACTATGCCGGATTGTGTTCGATCCACAAAAAGGTTGCTGGTGCCGACTTTATAACCAACGGTCGTAAATTGGGTGTCATCGCTGTGAATTTGGAAGCCAAACTCCTGCGCCGTTCCAATCTCGAATTCTGCGACGATTTCGCCGTTTTTCCCGTCGATTCCCGCCAGCAGGTTGGCAGTGGATTCTGAAATCACTTGTTCTCGCCAATTTCCCTGCAAGACCCGTAAATTTTCGAGCTGTTGGATTGGCTTTTGAATCACACGAATCCCCGTCCCAGCGACATTTTGAAGTTCCATTGTGTGTGGTAGTGTGCAAGCTCCACGCCATGATGATGTTGGGATTTTTTCGGCATACTGCCAGTTGTTCATCCAACCCATTAAGACCCGACTGTTATCCGGCATCCTATTCCATGTCAGAGCAGCATAATTGTCTTTACCGTAGTCTAACCAGAGGATTGTGCCGGGTGCATTGTCATTGGTGAAGGATGTGCCATCAAAATCGCCAATAAAGTATTGTGTCCCTGATCCACCAGCAGGAGCACCGGTGCTTACACTGACTATTAGAACCCACTTCGTTTGATCGTCAATCATGAGTGAGAACAAATCGGGACATTCCCAAATGCCTTCATGCGCTCCACACTTATCGCCAAATTCACTGACCAGCGTCCAAGTAATCAGGTTGGGTGATGTATAAAATTTTACCCGATCATGAGCTGAAATAATCATGACCCAATGTTTGGAAGGTGCATGCCAAAAAACTTTTGGATCACGGAAATCAGTACCGGGGGTAGGGATAACTGGATTACTGGAATACATTGTCCAGTTGCGACCGTTATCGAGGCTATAAGCAATACCTTGACTCTGATCATCGTAGCTGAAGATGGCAACCAATCCTCCGCCCGGAACCAGACCGCTCGTATTATCAATATCATTAACTGCACTGCCAGAAAAAATCGTGCGATTTCCTTCCGGGTAAAGCGCAATCGGTAGCGGTGTCCAGTGAACTAGATCAGGACTTACAGCGTGTCCCCAGTGCATTGGACCCCAGACGGTAGAAAACGGGTGATATTGATAAAAGAGGTGATACTCTCCTTTGTAATAAATCAATCCGTTAGGATCATTCATCCAACCTGTGGCGGGTGAAAAATGATATTGAGGGCGATATTGTTCATTTAATGTGGTTATTGTTGATTGTAACGTCATAGATTTTGATGTTCTCTGGTATAGAATTACGAATGGGGTAATAAGAAAAAATAGTTATATTGAACTTCGTTCGACTAAGGGACAATCGAGAATCTTCTGAATAGGGGAGGGGAGCGATTCATCTAAATTTTGCTGGAACAGATAATTAGCTGCCCACGCTCCCATCTCATAATGGGGCAGCTGCATCGTGGTAAGATCCGGCTTGAGGGCGGTCGCGATAAGTTCTTGATTATCGAAACTGATAATGGCAATATCTTCAGGGATAGTTTGTCCAAGTTCTCGCAATGCATTGTAGGTTCCCATTGCGGTTCGATCATTCCCACAAAAAATTGCAGTGGGAGGATGCTTCTGGCTCATCAGCTCATAACAATAGCGGTATCCCGATTCAGGATCGCCTTTACCAAAACGAACCAAATCGGCATCAAATGATATGCCGTACGATTGTAGGGCGGCTTTGTAACCTTCTAGCCGACCAACTGCTGCTGGAATGCCGGGTGTGAGTGTATTCACATTTATGAAACCAATGCGCTGATGTCCTTTGGCTAACAGGGCTTCAGTGGCCAATCGCCCCCCATTGAATTCGTCAGGTACGACCGAGGGGAGTGAGCGGTCAGTAACAAAACAGTTAGCCAAAACAACCGGAACTTCCCGGATGTTTTCAGGGACAACTATCGCCCGGTGATACATAGCTGCATAAATGATGCCCTCTACATCCCTTTCCAGTAATGCCTCAACGGCTGCTTCGGTGATCGCGATATTTCTGCCGACATTGACGACCAAGAGAATGCGGTTTTCTTCCCACGCTGCATCCTGTGCTCCTTGAATAATTGCGCCAGCATAAGGGGTTGAGGCAACTTCGTCGGTAAGAAAACCAATCAGATGAGAACGTTGAGTGCGCATATGTCGAGCAGCGAAACTTGGACGATAGTCAAGTTCAGCAATCGCTTTCAACACTTTTTCCCGAGTCGTTTCACTGACGTTGGGATGATTATTTAATACTCTAGAAACAGTACCTCTTCCGACCTTAGCACGAAGGGCGATATCCTCTATTGTTGCTTTGTTGGGCATGACGATCCTGTGAAATTGTTTTGGCAATTCTTATGATGACACTGTACATAGTTGCCCTATTGTATTGTATATCGACCAGATTTATATTCACTTCTTATACGATATGCGGACAGGGTCGCTTCAATTCCAGAATCGTTTTGAACAGCCAAACTAGCCTTTTACCCCGGTCGATGCAATGCTTTCGATGAATGCCCGTTGTAGGAGTAGATACAGGACCAGTACAGGGATGGTAATAGTCGAAAGATAAGCCATGACCTCACCCCATGCGATATTCAACTGGAAGAAATATTGGAGACCAACCATTACGGGTCGATACTGTTCTGACTGCACCACCATCAACGGCCACAAATACTGATTCCACATGTCAAGGAACCGCAGAATTGCAGCGGTTGCAAACACCGGGCCAGCCACAGGGACGATAACTCGCCAATAGATCTGAAACGAATTGGCTCCGTCAATGCGTGCAGCTTCCATCAATTCCTGCGGCAAATCTTTGAAGAACTGATAGAAAAGGAAGATTTGAAAGGAACTGGCGATGAAAGGAATAATTTGGACGTGCAAACTGTTGAGCCATCCTTGAGTCAGGCCTTGTGGCCCGAACCACGGTAGAACATTAACCACTAGCAACAGCGGGATCGCAATTGTCTCGAAGGGAACAATGAATGTGGCGATAATCACCGCAAGAATGCTGTTCTTAGCCTTCCAACGCAGCAAAGCAAATGAAAAAGCTGCCATTGAATTAACAACCAGACCCAGCAGCACAGTGGTCGTCGTAACAAAGACCGAGTTGAAAATGAACTGTGGCATGGGAACCCGGCTAAAGGCCGCAGTGTAATTATTCAGTGATATGTCGCCTATAGGCAAGAAGGCATTAAGCGACGATGTGTCCCGCAGCAATTGAAGGTCTGGTTTGAGAGAAGAAACGATCATGAACACAATAGGAAAAACGAACACGAATGCTAAAATTACTAATAATGCATATTGACCAATCTTTGCCCAATCGTACCTTGAACGGTTCAATTTCATGGTAGTCATGCATTTTTCTCCCGAGTTAGGTAACGTTGAATCAGTGACACTATCAATACCATGACAAAGAAAATGACCGAAATCGCTGAACCACCTGCGATGTCTTGCTTCCCATATCCTCGCTGAACAGCCTGATACACGATCGATTGGGTTGAGTCCAACGGGCCGCCGCGGGTCATGACATCAATTTGTGTAAAGAGGCCGAAAGCTTGCATCGTTATTATGACCAATACGAAAATCGCTGTATTTCGCAGACCGGGCCAGGTCACATACAGGAACTTTTGCAGTCGAGTCGCCCCGTCAATCGCGGCTGCTTCATATAAGGTTGATGGAATATTTTGTAAACCAGCAAGCCAAATGACCATATGGAAACCCACGCCTTGCCAAATCGACATTGCCATGATTGAAGGCAAGGCTGTCGACGGATTACCGAGCCAATCGACTGCTTTAAAATTGCCCAATGTTAAAAAGCCTAGCATCGTATTAAGAAGACCATTTTGGCCGTCATAGATGAATCGCCACAACAGCGAAACCACCACCATCGATACGACTACGGGCATAAAATAAATAGTACGAAAAACATTTATACCAAATAATTTTTGGTTGATGAGCAGGGCTAACAGTAGCGCTAAAGCACCCTGTGTAGGAGCAATCACAATGACAAAGAGGATGGTGTTGAGGAGCGCTCGCATAAAAACAGCATCACCGGCCAATAAGTACACCTGACTGTTGCCCGAACTCCAAGAAAGCCATTCCCCTAATCCATTCAATTCAGGATGGTCGGGATTATTGCGTGTAAAAGTGCGTACTGCGGGGTAGGTGAGTTTGCCACTCTCGTCCAACACTGGATTTCCATCCGCATCAACAATGGGATCAATGGTCAGTGTACGCAGGGTCAGCAGTCGTGCGAAATTACGTGTTCCGACGAACTCGGTTGGGTTAGGTGAGACGAGGCGTTGATTGGTAAAGGACATCGCGAAAGCCAACGCAAAAGGGATAATCAGAAACACAACAATTAGGACGATTGCAGGCGCAGCCATAAGCCAACCAGCAAGGGATTCAGATTGCCCATATTTCATGATGCCGGACAGGCCATTAGGTTTCATTTTGGAAGCAGTTGTCAAGTACAACCCCCATTTCATAATCATGATTGGTTGAGGGCGTGGCTGATAATGCCACCGCCCTCAACCCAATTAGGTGCGTGAAGAACTATTTGAAGCCGTATCCGCTATTTGTTTCGATGTCGGCATTGATTTCATCTGTTGCCGCATCAAGTGTTTTTTGGACATCCGCACCATTGGTGATGTCAGCTACTGCTTTCTCAAAGACTTTTGCCACAACGGGGTAGCCCGGAGTCGGAGGGCGAATCAACGCCTGCTTCGCACTCAAATCAAAGAATACGGCCAACTTACCACCTTCGCCGTAGTTCGTGGTCATCGCTGCTGCGCTTGCAGTCGCCGGAATCAAGCCGATCCCGTCGGAGAATGCTGCTAGATATTTGTCCTGAATTGCGAAGGCGATGAAGGCGTTTGCACCGTCTTGATGTTCGCTCTTGGCAGAGACACCGAACTGCCACGAGGCAGCGCCAATTTTAGAGCCATGACCGAAGTCGGGTGCGGGCAGGAACAGCATATCATCGCCAAATGCGTCAATAGCAGGCAGTGCTGCCCAATTGCCATTCCATTGGAGCGCGTATTTGCCGTCAATGAAGCCCGTATCACGATCACCTGAGTCCTGTGATGTTCCCGGAGCTAGCTTGCGGGTGAACAGGCTTTGCCACCAATCGCCCCACGCGACTGCTTCGGGGCCATTAAGCACATTTTCAGCCGTCAGATAGGTGGAGCGGTCAACCAAATCGCCACCAAAGCTCTGCAGCAATGGAGAGAAGGCATATGGATACCATTCGCCCGTCCATGCCAGACCGGGGTCAAAAGCATAGTCGTACTTACCGGTCGCCTGAAGGGTCATCAGTGTCGCGTCAAATTCTTCAAGTGTCCATGGCTTATCAAGCGTGGGAATACGAATATTGTTTTCTTCCAGTACCGAACGCCGTGCGTACACAGCAATAGCGGCATCCCAAAGTCCAACTGAGTAGACTTTGTCGTTCCATTTGCCAACAGCACCCGGCAAAAAGTTATCGAGTGCATCGTCGGGTAACGTGAGCGGAGCCATATACCCTGACCAGGCCCAGTTCGGCATATTGGGGCCATCAGTGTCGAGGATATCGGGCAGGGTATTGGATAGTGCCGCTGCAACTACTGAGTCGTTGTAAGCAGCCTGTGGGAACTGTTCCAGGCTGATCGTCCAATTTGTTTGCGATGTATTAAAATCGTCAATGACACCAGTTAAAATGGCTTTCTCGGTTTCATTACCTGCTCCGTGATACCACATTGTGAGCGTCGTCGCTGTGCTTTGGGCAGAAACGATTCCCCCAACCAGCAACATCGATGCCATAAGAATAAGAACTAAGCGTTTAGTTTTGAACATTACTGTTATCCTTTGTATATAATATACGATTTTATTATACTTAATGTATAATAAATATTGAACCTCCTTGATCTGGATCAGTGGACAATGTGTGCGGCTGTCAGCAAACTAGTTCAATTGCCAGATAACCGATATTCCCAACACAGTGCGATTTATCATATAGGACGCTATTAATTGGGATCGATCCCAATATTACCAATTAGGTTCAGGGATGTCAAATATTCGGTGAAAGATGTGTGGTTGACATAATCACGCGTGGTTTCCGAGTGCTCATGTTTTGTAGGCGCAGGACGGAATACTGCCTGTCATACAAAGTAACGGCAAAGTGCCAATCGGTCAGCACATATAGAGTAAAATGCGCCTGCCAATGATGGACAACCGGATGCATTTGGTCAGTTCGGGATACGCCGATCCGTCACGTTGGCCTGTGCATGAGTTATGAGCTTTTAGGTCGCTTGGCAATGTGATGATGCTCTCACGTCAAGATGGCGAAAACAACTGTATGTACTCGTGCTGAATGAGGAAGAAAGTGAAGTTTATGTATCGAATATGGTCTTGTCCGGCTTGTTTTACGGGGAGCCTCTCTTTCATTTATGATGTCACGTGGACGTTGGATGCAAATATCCTAATCAGCGTTGGTGGGATGTGCAAAACGGCGACTGTATACATAGAAGTGATGTCCACCATGGAACCATTCAGTCGCTCCGGCGTAGTCCAGATGGAACCCGCTTGGCAAGTTGTGGCGATGACGGGGCTATCATGCTCTGGGATTTGCAAAGTGGTGAACATCTCCAAGCACTGCGCCGTGACCGTCCCTATGAATGGCTCAACATCGCAGGAATCAAAGGCTTGACTGAAGCACAGAAAGGGACTCTGCGTGCTTTAGGGGCAATTGAATATGATGCGTCGGGGGATCTCAACGTTGCCAAGCCTTCCATGTTGGATGAACGCTTAACTTCTGCTAGCACCATGTTCACCCGTCAACAGCAGAATATGGGCGAGACTCTTATCGAACCAAATGCCGAGGCTCGTGCTGGGATATTGCGCAAGATCATCAACAGCAGCCCACCCGCTGACAAGTAGTTCCCAATAGTCTTGAAAGACTCCACTTGTATAGCATGAATAGATAACAAAAATATCATTCTCGCTCGGTACATCTTTAACTGAAAACCACGGTATATCACCATCCCAATATGTCGAAACACAGGTTTTTGGTGTGCCTCCACCCATAAGCCTAATTCCTGATTCTAGTGGCCTAACGTCCCCACCATCAGAAGTGAGACCGGGTTCAGTTTCGGCGAAGGGCAGGGAAGAGGGCAGCGGTGCTTCGAGGGTGGTGTTCATGCGGCGAGTGAGTTCGATTTTGTCATCCAGTGAGTCGAGGAAGTGGGCGATGGCGCGTTGGTCAGGCTTAGCGATTAATTGGGTGTGATAGTCATGATGTTGTGGAATTATACCGCGGTATAATTCAGAGCTTCGTCACTATAAATAATAGTCGATTTTGAATGCAAGCTGAGGATTTCATTGCCATGTCTAATACCAGCGTAAGCCTAGTCCTATTTTGCCTATGGATCACTTGGGCTGTATTTCTTTTCGGGGGTGGATTAATCGGCAAACCGGACGCTGAGCGTACCCGCCGGATGCCACGCTGGACGCGTATGGCTTCATCCCTTTTATTGGTGATTGCGGCATGGGTCTATGCGCTGCTTTACCGTGAACGGGTATATGCTGACGAAGTAGCGCTGATTGCTGCGGGCATGACATTCTGCTTCATCGGTGACCTGTTCATGGCACAGCTGATTCTGCGAGATGACAGGCATATTCTGGGCGGAATTGGTGCGTTCGGGCTGGGACATATTGCTTATATTGCAGCTTTTTTGAGGATGCTCTCGCAAAGCCAATTGTTGCTCGATTGGCGTATGAACTATTCTGTGAATGAACTAAGTATTGGGTTGCCTCAACCGACGATAAACGGACTCGTACTCATCGGGTGCTGGCTGTTCGCCATAATTGTTTGGTATCAGGTCATCTATCGCGCTGCCAAAGAACACACGACACTCCACTTTGCAGCACTGCCCTATGCGCTGCTGTTGGCGACGACGTTAGGCACGGCACTGAACCTGACGCTGTACGCATGGGATTTATACAGCATTTCAAACGCGACCCAAGCGCTGCGCGCCGATATGCTGCTGTCGAGTGGGGCATCTAGCCTTGTTGGTACGGAGAACAGCACCGCATTTTTGAATCTTGTGCGAGCAACTGTGCCTGCCCTTGGGGCGCTGCTGTTCTTTATAAGTGACTTCATCTTGGCGGCACGATTGTTCAATAAGGCTTATTTCCGTATGATTGATGACTGGATATGGCTGACCTATGGCCCTGGCCAGATGTTGATTATTTATGGGGTGGGCTTATTTCACTTGACTTAGAATCCCGAACAGATATAGTTTCAAAGACTTTTGTGTACTTGATCCTTCTGACACACTCTCTATTGGACTCAAGTTTAGCTACCCTCAATGGCAAAGCACATCGCCACTAAGGATTGGGTACTGCTGTAATAGCAAAAACCTAAATTAAACACCCTTCCATTAAACCGAAAATAGGTCACGAAAAGTGCGCTTTACATGACCTATTTCTCTCTGAAAAAGGACGACCTTTCGACCGTCCCAAACTTCCGCTGAAACACCTCTAACGGATCTTTGCCCAGCAGGTGCAGCGCTTCAACGGTATCCGGTAGCACCTCACACACCGCTAACGGCAAACGGTCGATAGCATCCTGACGCGCCACATCACTGAAGGAGCGCTCACCTTACAGTACATTATCGCTGAAAACGGCGTGGAGCCGGCATTCGAGAAATTCGGTACGCTTTGCTGGATCGAATTAGTGTAATCCCCCCAGTAAGAGTGCAGGCGCGCTTTACGAAGGGAAAACGTCAACCTGCTTGCCCATAACCACGTTTATCTGACATTGTTGGCTGGCGGAAACCTGTTTGAGAAAGATAAAACCTTACAAGATCACTAGGATTTGTAGTCAACCGAGGAACAACGTGAACAGTAGCTTGTAATTGGACTGCAAGTGCAAGATTTCTGAATTAATATTCGATGAGATATAATTACGTGTTAGCATACATAATTTCGCTAATCCCAGAAATACGAAGATGGAGGTCTGCTGAAATGAAAAATCTACAGGGACGCAACGCTATCGTGACGGGAGGCTCATACGGACTAGGAATCCATCTGGCCAAAGCGTTGGCTCAGGAAGGTGTGAACGTCGCGCTTACCGCACGTTCTGGCGACAAGCTGAATGAAGTTGTGCAGAGTCTGTCCGGTCTGGGTGTCAAGATCATTGCCATACCCGCCGATGTGATCCAGGCAGAAGGTCGGCAAGAACTGATCGCACGAACGGAAGCCGAACTCGGTTCGGTTGATATTCTCGTTAACAACGCCAGCATTCACCTCGCCGGACATCTCACAGACCGTACCCCGGACGAAATCACCCAAATCATCCAGACCAACTTGATTGCATCAATCCTGTTGACTAGAGCAGTGCTGCCTAAAATGCTCGAACGCGGGACTGGTCATATCATGCACAGCGCATCGCTGGCCGGGAAAGTTGGGATGCCCTATATGGCAGTCTATAGCGCAACCAAATATGGGATCGTTGGATTTAACAACGCACTTCAAGCCGAATTACGCGGCACGGGTGTTCGGTCTACCGCTATGTGTTGGGGATTCCTCTCGGAAACTGGCATGTGGGCGCGCTTCCATCGTCCGGTTCACATCGCATTTGGAACCACTTCACCTGAGCTTGCGGCTAAGCTGATGATCCGAGCTATCAAACATGACTGGGTGGAGCGCGTCGTGAACCCCATCCCTGTACTACCGGTTCTAGCGTTGTGGGCACTAGCCCCTCGGTTGGCGTCGAAAACATTCAACCTTCTACGAGTTGAGCGATTCATGAAGAATATGGCGCAGATCGTTAAAGACGATAGGAGTATCTTGCATCCTGATTGATTGATAACTTACACTGTCTTGTTCTTAGTTCGACTTTGCACATTCAAGCAGCATAACACAAGGTCGCGATGAGCGTGTCGAATAAGGATTTGGGAATTTTAAGCATATCGGGTTCATCCTTGGATGTTCGAAAAGTCGGATAGGCAGACCACAGATGTTGGCGCACCAGCGCGTGGGCATCGGTCTAAATGGACGGTTGAAAATTGCACACGGCTCACGATTGCCCAACTAGGAGACCAGACCAAAACAGGGGCTATTGCTGTGAGAACAACATTTATCACAGCAATAATGTAGCAAAACAGGCGATTTGAAGGCAAAATTCGGGCATAAAGTTACCCGTTATCACAGGAACAGGATGCCAGCTTACAACAATTGCTCTCTGATGTCAGGAACGACGATTTAGCCCCTTAGCCCCCGCTTTGGTTTAGTCTCCAATATGTGGAAAACCCCTTATACGATGGCAAAATAAGCCCCAATCCGACAGCAACTCATCTCCGAAAAATTTCGTTTTTGATTCCAGTTCCCTTAGTTATATTTACGGTCACCCTTATCTCCATGAGGATAGCAGGGTGGTCGCTTGAAACTTCAATCAGTAAATTGACTGATAGTGCTGTCCTGATTTCGCCATCGCGTCGGTCAGTATCGCATCGTCGATGGAAAGAAATGCGCCACCGTTACCGTTGTTTGCCTTGGTCGACCAGAGCGGGTCGTGAATCAGGAAGTTGCCATCGTCATCATGACCAACCACCAACAGCCAGTGAAGCCCCTGATCAACCCCACTCGCTAAATGAACCGGAAGCTGCATTTTTTTATAGTCCACCAGCAGTATCACCGCGCGCTTGTCGGACAGGTGCTTAACACAGTCATTCGCGTCGGTAAGGTCTGAATTCACCGTCAGTGCCAGACCAAACTCTGCCGCCAACCAGCGCAAATCGCCAGGTGTCGTGCCATCTTCTTCTATATCGACCATAGTGGCAATGTCGCTCAGTTTCTTGGTTTCCGGTACCAGATTGTTGTAGCGCAGCAGCATCAAGACACAAGCCTGCCCACAGTCGTGGTTGCCGCGCCCTTTGGCATCCATCTGACTGATCCACGGTACGTCCAGCTTGATCTCACCCATAACCGCTGGCAGCAGTGTCATGCCTTGCAAGATAGTCATGATGCTGCGTTTCTGATCATCGGTCAATTTGGGCAGCGCCGAAATTTCTGGCCCCTCAAAGATAGCGGCTGCATTCAGGATAATCTTCGTCAGCTTATTGTCGATCAACCACTGAAGGTAAGCATCTTTCTCATCAGTCTGACGGGCTGTTTCTGCGAAAGCATTAATGACCTGCTGATTGGTGTACTTACCAACAACACTGATGCTGACCAGCGAATGGGTGTCGAGCGGGAGACCGTCCAGGGCGCGCTGAATCAACGATTTCTGTTCGGCACTTAAGCCAGCCAGAGCGGAGATGGGTAGCCCGCTGTAGGCGCGAGTTCGATCCGTCGCCAGATATTCGAGATCGGCGCTGATGATCCACTGCCAATAGTTGGAGTCGTTAAATGCCTTGGCCGCCGCCGCGAAGGCGTTGATCACGTCTTGATGGGTGTGACGCGCGATGGATTGGTTGTTGGAGTTCCGTCCACCCACATGGGGCATTTGAATGGCGCTGATGGCATCATATTCGTCGTCGCGGGCAAGCGGACGTCTTTTTTTGCCCCACCCTTCTGTACCATAGCGCCAGTAGGAAATGCCGAGCGGACGCACACGGGAGACATTTTTCAGGGCAGTGTTGGCAGCAGTAGCAATCTCGCTGCTATCGCCAGTGCGAAAGCCTTGCAGTGCCGGAATTACAGGCAACCCGTATTTTTCCAAAGCGTCGAGGGCAATCTGAACCGTATGATCAGGATCAAGCTGGAAAGTTACGTGATAGCACATGGGATGCAAGCTATCGATTGAAGGTAGCCATTTGTCGATATATATCGCCTGCGGGTGATCATAATGTCGACCGCTTCGGGCATCAAGGCATAGGCCGAGGTGAAAGCCATCCGGAATACGCCGTCGAAGTTCCTCGCCAATTTTCTGCGCTACAGCTGGCCCACCCTGAAAATAATGTGGCCCTTCTTCAACATCCAGAATCAACGATTTGACACCGGGGACGTTGCAAACGTCGGCCATCAGCGCGATCTCGGTATCCGGCGACGTGCCTTTCACCACACACCAGGCATGAAAATCAAACCCGGCATCGTTGCATTTCCGTACCCAACGACGCACATCATCCACCGAGCTGACTTTCAGGTCATCGTAAAGAGTAGTATCTTCCGCGCCCATCCATTTGTCGCCACTGTTCGTTTTGACGAAAATTGCTTTGGCGTTAGGCGTCTTGTGTTTGATGCTGTCTAACAATTCTTCAATCGATTTTTCGCCGATGACGCCGCCTTGCCAGTGCCACCAGGCGATTGTCCCATCATAGGGGGTTTTCCGAGGTGCGACCTGAGTCGTGTTATTGATCTGTGTCGCGTGGTTGGCGGCCTTCACCAGACTGAAGAATTTCTGGTACACATCTTTCTTGGGGACATTGTTGTTATCCACAATTCCGGCATTACGCAATCGATCCGACCAGGCAAACCAGATGATAACCGGAATACGTTCCGCATACTGCGTCTGTATCAGGTCGTACAAAC
>JBBSBS010000025.1:0-33302 GCA_038251045.1 Aggregatilineales bacterium
GCAGCTCGCTTTCTTCTTGTGTTTGTAAATATTGTCTATAAAATCTATGTGGACTATCTGCCTTCTATAAGAAACGTGACCGAGTGAGCAATACCGCCGATTGTAAATCTCGCTCTTTAGTTGTTGTCTTAAAAGTTACACGACTGCGTACCGATATAACTTCGTCCTTTTCGTCCAGCATATCGTCTTCACGGTAGCGAACACGTCCAGCCTCAGGATCATCAAATAGGAAGTATGTGTCGTATTGGCGATAATGAATGGATTTAAGGACATCTACATCTTTGTGGGTTAACAACTTATCAATCAAGGTTGTGTCAGAGATAACGGCTTTCACCTGTACTTCGAAACTTTCACCCTGCTCCAAACCACCAATTGCCAGTAATTTGCGCAAGGTATCTTTCTCACGCGCTGCAAGAAAGGCATCGACCTTGACAGCATAATCGCTGGCTTCGCGCAGCAATGCAGCTTCATCAAGAGTTAGGAGTTCACGGTCGCGCATAAGCCATTTGCCATTACAAAGGACATGCTGCACGTCAGTACTCTTACTGGCATATACTATACGCGAGTAAATTGCGTTTGGGTCGCGCTCAAAACGTGGCATATTATGAACCGGATTAGCGTCAATAGTAATAATATCAGCAAGCTTACCCGCTTCAAGACTGCCTGTTTTATCACCTATAAATAGAGCTTCCGCACCATGACGAGTTGCCATTAGCAACGCTTGGCGGGCAGGAACAGCCGTCGGATCATTGGCTGCCGTTTTGGCGAGAATTGCCGCGAGGCGCACTTCCTCAAACATATCCAAATCGTTATTGCTGGCAGGTCCATCTGTGCCGATGCCAACAATCAGCTTTTCGTCAAGCATCTGGGCAACGGGAGCGATGCCTGCGGCAAGTTTTAGGTTGCTAGTCGGGCAATGAGCGACGGTCGCTTGATATTCTCTCAAAATTCGCATGTCCCCTTTTGCGATGTGCACACAATGTGCGGCAAGCACCTTAGCACCCAACAACCCGGCTTCTTCAACCCAAGGAACAACAGATTTTCCGTAAAGGTTGAAGCTGTCATCCTGCTCGAGTTTAGTTTCAGCAATATGGATTAGGATAGGGACATCGTAGGCGATCGCAAGTTGGGCGCAGTCGTGCAGTAATTCTTGGGTAGTGGAATACGGAGCATGAGGTGCAATCGCAGGCGTAATCAGCGGGTGACCTTTCCACTCTTCAATGAATTGGGCGGCATAATCCAGACTATGCTCGTAGCTTTCGGCATCAGGAGCCGGAAACTTCAAGATGGTTTGCCCTAAGACACCGCGCATTCCGGCATCAGCAGTAGCCTTTGCCACATCTTTTTCAAAGTAATACATATCGGCAAAGCTGGTGATGCCGCTGCGAATCATCTCGGCACAAGCCAAACCCGTCCCCAAGCGACAAAATTCCGGTGTGACGAATTCGCGCTCGGTCGGCATACAATAGCCCATAAGCCACACATCAAGGCGTAAATCATCGGCTAGACCACGCAATAGAGTCATAGGAACATGGGTATGGGCATTAACGAGGCCAGGAAGAATATACTGACCTGCACAAGAAACCACATTGTCCGATTCATATTGCACGGCAATTTCTTCTGTCGAACCCAGAGCAAGTATTTTATCGTCACGTATGGCAAGCGCACCATCGTGTATAATATCAAATTGGTGATTCATGGTGACGACGATGCCGCCGGATAATATGGTATCAACTCGTTCCATGACAATGATCCTCCTGATGCAAAATTTGCGGGATTATATCGCTGTTGTACACTTTGTCTAGGCTTGGAACGATTAACTTTTGTGTACAACGTTTAATGACGGTTATATATTTACACAGAACCATACCACGCTAGGAGCAATTATGCGTAATCGCCTGCGCTTACGATTGCAGCATGTTTACATGATTGAGGCTGCACTCGTCGGTTTGCTTTTCATAAGTGCCACACGCTTTTTGATTAGCATGATTTACAGCAGGGCGGGCGGTGCTTCTATTGTACTCAGCCTCGACCCGGCGACTATTCCAGCAGGAATACCCGGAGCTGTTGATGCGGGTACAGTGACAAATGAGATCGTATTTCTGATCTATATGCTGGCGCTGCCACTATTAACCCTGATTTTGGGCCGCATTCGGTGGTTGACGATTGCTGCCATTGTGATGATTGCAGTTGGTCGTGTATTGATGATAGCAAACACGGGTATCAGCCCGATTGTTTCAGCGGGAATGGTGTTCGGTGGTGGATTGGTATATCTTTCAATGCTGGTGCGGTTTCGCGCTCAAGCCCTTCCCTACTTATTCGTGATGGGAATTGGCGCAGATCAAGTTTTTCGGGCGGTCGGAAATACGCTTGATCCTACGTGGTCGCCTGACTATTTGAATATTCAGCTTGGTCTGTCGACCATCTTAGTTATTCTTAGCGTTGTTACCACTATTGGTCAGGGCCGCCAGCAAAAAACAGAACAAAGTGAGGTCTTGCCGAATAATGGTTTGATGCCGTTCTGGGGTGGTATCGGGTTGGGAGGACTCTTATTCATTGAACTCTCTTTGCTGACCTTGCCTAACACGATTGCAGGACGAGCACGATTTGATTACACCACGATTGCTCCATTCGTTTCGTTGGCTACATTACTCCCGTTGATTCCGTGGGTGAGGCGGCAGGCGAGCAATTTCGTCGGTTTGTTCGATCAAAATGCGCGTGGATGGTTGTGGATGCTTCTGATGGCACTCATGATTGTATTTGGTACACGTTTTGAGGGTGTTATTGCTGGAATAGCGCTAGTTTTAGCACAGTTTTCCGCCAGTTTGTTATGGTGGTGGCTGATCCGCCCACGTGGCGAAAAAGAACGTCAGTTTACTGGCTTATGGTTAGTCGTGGCAGTACTGGTTTTCATCATGCTGACAACTGCGGATAACTTTACTTATGATTACGGCTATGTACAGAATATGCCGCCAGACCTCGCGTTTCTCAATAGTTTTGTGCCACCTTTCCTGCGCGCGTTCCGTGGCTTCGGGTTGGGGGTGCTGCTGTTAAGTGTGTTTTTGGCAGCACTGCCAATGGTACAAACCCGGCGGCGAATACCATGGACAAGCGGAAGCCGCTTACAGTCGTTCTTTGGACTTTTGGTTGCCGCAGGTGTGAGCATCGGTGTAGCCGCAGCCGTTCGTCCACCAATTATTCAAGGTGTGCGTGATACCCCACAAAATCCACTGAACAGCATTCGCATTGGCACCTATAACATACATGCTGGTTTCAACGAGTTCTTCTATTTTGATCTAGATGCAGTCGCGCGAACTATTCAACAAAGTGGTGCCGATGTTGTACTGATTCAGCAAGCAGAAATCGGGCGGCTGACGAGTTTCGGTGTGGATGAGGTTTTATGGCTGGCGCGACGATTGGGTATGGGGGCACGATTCTTCCCAACCAATGAAGGATTACAGGGATTAGCGGTGCTTTCCAGAGTTGAAATCGTGAATGATGAGGGCTTGTTACTCACCAGCAGTGGCAGCCAAACAGGTTTGCAACGAATTCAGATACGTCCGGATGACGGGGTGATTACGCTGTACAACACTCGGCTGGAATATTTGCTGGAAGCCAGTGAAGACCGAAGCGTTGAAGAGCAACAACAAGACCAACAGCGACAGCTCAATGAAATATTCGGCCTACTCAATTCAACTTATGCCAACGATAAGTTAGGTCGTCTTCTCATTGGCGGGACATTTAATAACATTCCTGATTCGCCCATTGGCGATCAAATGCGTAATGCAGGCTTTATTGACCCATTCGCAGGAACCGGACTGCCATCGGAGCTTTCGGCTACTTTGTGGCGGACCGGGTATCCTAAAGTCCAATTTGACTATTTATGGTTATGGCGACGGTCACTTGTGCCAGTGGGTGCGAATACTGTTAGTACAAATGCGTCTGATCACCGGATGGCCGTGATCGAAACCTTCATAAAAGGGGCGCAATAAGCGGCAACCTACTCGATTTTCATGGGGAAGTTATTGCTCTCAATATTATCAAGCGCAATACGAGCGGCAGCCTGCGCCCCTGCCTGTTTGCTGCGACCAGAGCCCTGGCCTGCTACTACATCACCAATAACTACTTCGACCAAAAATTCTTTCTGATGGTCAGGGCCGGATGCCGAAACTGTGCGGTACACCGGGGTAACGTTGAGTTTAGCCTGACTCCATTCCTGAAGGGAACTGCGAGCATCACGATCTAAGGCAGCGCTCAGAATCTGTTCCAACATGGGGTCAAAAAGTGGTGTCACAAAATCCGTGACCGCCGGCAAGCCTTGATCGAGATAAAGTGCGCCAACTAACGCTTCGAAAACGGCACACAAGTTGGTCAAGCGCAAACGCCCGCCTGTATTTTCCTCACCCTTGCCCATACGAAGTGCCTCACCGAGCCCCATTTGCTGGGCAACACTTGCGAGTGATTCAGTACGAACCATCGCAGCGCGAAGGCGCGTGAGATCACCTTCGGGCATTTCGGAATATCGTTGGTAAAGCATATCCCCTACGAGAAAATCCAACACGGCATCACCGAGAAATTCCAATCGCTCGTTATCACCCGTATCGGAAGCGCCATGCTCATTGATATAAGATCGATGCGTGAGCGCCTGCTTAAGCAGCAGGACGTTGCTGAATTCTAGGTCAACGCCTTTTATTAGTAACGATGCATTACCCATTGTACGGAAACTTCCTCCAGAGCGTCGCGTGGACACTTAATTAAATGCTTTAAAAATGAGGGATACGTTATGCCCCCCAAAACCGAAGGAGTTGCTCATCACACAAGAAATCGGCATGCGACGGGCAACATTCGGAACGTAATCAAGATCACATTCAGGGTCGGGCACATTCAAGTTGATTGTAGGCGGTGCAATCCCATCCCGAATGGCGAGAACCGAGAATATTGCTTCCAAAGCAGCAGTCGCACCCATTCCATGCCCAGTCATACTTTTTGTGGAACTCATAGGCACTTTATAGGCGTGTTCACCAAACACACGTTTCACGGCTTTGGTTTCCATCAAGTCATTCAATGATGTGCCCGTACCGTGCGCGTTAATGTAGTGTATGTCACTTGGATTAAGATTGGCATCAGCTAATGCTTGTTGAACTGCCGCACTTGCACCGATTCCGTCGGGTTGGGGAGCGGTAATATGAAATGCATCTGAGGTGGATCCAAAGCCAACAAGCTCGGCTAGAATATTTGCGCCGCGGGCTTTTGCAAATTCCAATTCTTCCAGCACTATCACACCTGCACCTTCGCTGAAAACCAGACCCGGTCGAGTCTTATCAAAGGGGCGAATGGCATGTTCAGGATCATCATTTTCGCGGGAGCACGCCCCAACGCGGTCGAAGGCTGCAATACCGATTGGAATGATCGGTGCATCGCCACAACCGGCAAAAGCTGCATCCAAGCGCCCCGCACGGATAAGGTCGAATGCCATGCCGATGCAGTCAGCTCCGGTCGCACATGCAGAAATGGGTGTCGCTGATGTCCCAGTCGTGCCATATTCAATACTAATAAGATCACTTCCCCCGTTCACCATCAACATCGGAATACCAAATGGCGATATACGACGCGGATCCCCAGATTCGATCAGGATCTGTGCCTGTTCCCAGTACGCCCCTACCCCACCCACAGATGAACCGACAATTGTACCAACACGATGACGATTGGAATCCGTTACTTGAATACCGGAACTATTAACGGCCTCTTTGCCAGCCGCGACAACGAAATGTTGGTAACGATCGCGTCGGCGAACTTCCTTGGCAGGCATATATTGTGCAGCATCAAAGTTTTTGACCTCAGCAGCAATTTTCACCAGATAATCAGTGGTATCAAATAACGTAATAGGCCCGACACCGCTTTTTCCAGCAGTAATGCCTGCCCAACTGTCCTCTACATTCAGCCCAAGTGGCGTGACCATTCCTATTCCAGTTACCACGACCCGACGTGACATTATGAACTCCTCACCAAAAAATTCAGTATGACAAATAGAACGGCATTTTAATCTATTGGTAACGGAATTGCCTGTTCAATCCTGTAAAGAGCGATCATCAGGAGTTGGCATATAGTGACCTTCAACCCATGATTGTCCGTCAGGACGCACTTCCTTTTTCCACACGGGGACGATTTCTTTGAGACGGTCGATGCCATATCGCGCCGCCTCAAAGCAACCTTGATCACGATGACCGGAGGAACAGGCAATCAAAATAGTATTCTGCCCTACTTCCAATTTCCCTACGCGCTGTACAATCGCAATACCTTGTACCAGAGGCCATTGATCTCTAATTTCGGCAGCGACCTGACGCATTTTGGCAAGCGCCATCGGTTCATAGGCCTCATATTCGAGATTTTGTGTCTGCTGAACATCACCCTGTTTTGTAGTTTCACCACGCACCATACCACTAAACACACAGACTGCTCCGGTTGCAGGAATGGTGATAGAGGCGACAAGTTCATCGGTACTGACAGGTTCAGGAGCAAGTTGAAACACTTCCGGAAAATCGCTGCTTCCACCACTAACAGGGGGGAAAAAAGCTACTTCATCGCCTTCGCGCACTGCATCTTGAGGAAAGGCATATTCTTCGTTGACGGCAGCAATAGCCGCTTCAACATGCGCCTTCATTATAGGATGACGAGATATGAGTTCATGGCGCACATCGGTAACGGTGGCGCTCTCCAAAGGTAATGTTAAGGTAAGACGATTACTACCGGCCAAGTCTTTTAGTGTCGCAAAGAGTAGTATACGAACCTGCATTATTCCTCTCCTGCAATATAGTCACCGTGCTGCCCGCCATGCTTTTCAAGCAAGCGTATATCGCTCAGGCGCATCTCCCGATCAACAGCTTTTGCCATATCATAAACGGTAAGAGCCGAAACGGTCACGGCTGTTAGTGCTTCCATCTCTACCCCAGTCTTACCGGTAGTGCGGGCAGTAGCGATAATTCGCACGGCGTTAGCGATCATATCAAGCGTGAGTTCCACGTCCAGATGAGTGAGTGCGATAAGATGACACAAAGGTATTAAGTCGGATGTCTTTTTGGCTGCCATGATTCCTGCAATTCGTGCAACGGTCAGCACATCACCTTTTTTGAGCGCCCCATTTTGAATGAGTGCAAGCGTGGCAGGCTTCATATAAACCGTGCCAGCTGCAACAGCAACTCTGTCTGTATCCGCTTTGACACCCACATCCACCATGCGGGCAGCGCCCTTTTCGTCAAGATGAGTTAGGCGAGTATTATCACTCATATCAGTCCCCTAGACTTCATTTATCACACACCGTGATGTATACTTTTGGGTTGTAGTTAACAACCATCGAACGTACCTTTAGCCGATTGTACAGGAGAATCCATCTCTGTGGGCATCTTCCGTAACGGACTCGCAAAAACACGACAATCTTTCTTCGGACGCATTACCCAGATGCTCGGAAATTCCGAGATCAATGATGAGACGTGGGATGATGTCGAAGCATTACTCATTCAAGCTGACATGGGCGTGCCGACGACGCGACGCGTCTTAAGTGAATTGCAAGCAAAAGTCAAAAAAGAAGGAATCACACGCAACGATCAAATCAAAGCTGCGCTGAAAGAGGTTTTGCGCACGCTTTTGGTTCAGCCACCTGCGCCTAATATTAGTGGACGACCGCTGTCAATTATTTTAATTGTCGGAGTAAATGGTTCGGGAAAGACAACTTCGATAGCCAAAATTGCCAGCCGTTTGAATAATAATGGGCGTAAAGTGATGTTGGCGGCAGGTGATACGTTCCGGGCGGCAGCCATTGAACAATTGCAGACATGGGGTGAGCGAATCGGTGTACCGGTGATCGCAAACAAGCCCGGTTCTGACCCGGCAGCTGTTGTCTTTGATGCGACATCAGCTGCGAAGGCACGCGGCTGCGACATTTTGATCGTAGATACGGCAGGACGATTGCACAACAATTTCAACCTAATGGAAGAATTGGCAAAAATCAAACTCACATCTTCTAAAGTGGTACCGGATGCGCCACATGAGGTGTGGTTGGTGCTGGATGGTACAACGGGACAAAACGCGCTTGAACAGGCGAAAAAGTTCCAAGAAATGGTGAATGTGACAGGTATTATCGTCACCAAACTTGATGGAACGGCTAAGGGTGGGATTGTGTTCTCGATTTTCAACGACCTGAAGCTACCTGTACACTATATTGGATTGGGCGAAGGTGTGTCCAATTTGGTGTTTTTCGATCCAGATAATTTCATTAACAGCCTGTTTGACGAGAACTAATCAATACGGGATCAGTTGCCCGCTTGAGGAGGATTTGATAAAGAGTAGATGGATCATTTAATCAGCTTGTTGAAGCGCATGAAGGAACGTATTGCCGGGCTAATGGAGCGACTTGACCTCGCCAGTAAGACCCAACAAGCCGATGAGTTGGAGGCCATGTCGGGAGCACCAGACTTTTGGAGTAATCCCGATGCTGCCCAAAAGGTTATGCAGGATCTTGCACGTTTGAAGATGCAAATAGACCGCTGGCAAAATGTAGCCAACCGGATTAATGACGCGATTGAACTGGCACAACTCGACGACCCTGCCCTTCTCGATGATTTGACTACAGAAGTTAATGCTCTTACTACACTGGTCGAGAAAATGGAGTTCCAAGCACTCTTGTCTGAGCCATACGACAGTGAGAATGCGATTTTTGCCATCCATGCGGGTGCAGGCGGCACGGAAGCACAGGATTGGGCGAAAATGATGGAGCGTATGTATTTACGCTGGGCGGAACAAAACGGATACAGGATTGAAATCCTTGATCGAAGTGATGGCGAAGAAGCGGGTATTAAGAGCATGATGATGAGCGTACGCGGGGAATACGCTTATGGTTATTTGCTGAGTGAGCAAGGTGTACACCGGTTAGTACGCCTTAGTCCATTCGATGCAGCGAACCGCAGACATACCTCGTTTGCGAAGGTTGAACTGTGGCCTGATATTCAGGGCGAAATTGATGTACAAATCAATGAAAAAGATCTGAAAATTGAAACCTACAAGGCGGGTGGCGCGGGCGGTCAGAACGTCCAGAAAAATGATACCGCAGTACGTATCACTCACATGCCTAGTGGAATCGTCGTGCAGTGCCAAAATGAGCGCAGCCAAAAACAAAACCGCGAACGAGCGATGCAAATCCTCAAAGTCCGGTTATTCGAGATTGAACGTCAGAAACAAGAAGCACAATTGGCATCATTAAAGGGCGAAAACATAGAGGCAGGCTGGGGTAACCAGATTCGTTCTTACGTGCTTCATCCCTACCAAATGGTGAAGGATCACCGGACAGAGTACGAAACGGGCAATACAAGCGCGGTACTGGACGGGCGTTTGAACGAGTTCATGGACGCATACTTGAGACTACGGGTAGAACGGACTCAGGGTGAAAAAGTCTGATTGGGCAAACTGTGATCGAAATTGGATCATCTTGGTTTTCAGTCGAAGTTTATTGGCATGAGCAAGGCTGTTAGCTTTTTGGGTTGCGCATTTTGCATATTGTGACAATTTACCGCTGAAATAGCAGGCGGGAAGCCCGGCGCATACCGCTGAATTGACGTTTTTTAATGGCAGATCATTCAGCTAGTGCCGCCGAGCGCCGCGGTTGGCTCGCGTATGTCCGCCGCGTCGTCAGTGTCTTGTCGTTGCAGCGAAAGTAAGGGAACATGCCGCCGCAAATGCAACTAATGAGGATGATCGCGTGAGGTTGAAAAAGGTTGGGAGAGGAACAGAGGTCAACATAAGTAACACGATAGCACAAGAATTCTACGCCGTCAATTGGAATACGATGAGAATAAGGTTTGATTTGTGCCATAGAGCGCGTCTGATAACTGCTAAGCATTAGCTGTAGATTACCCCTAAAACAAACTTGGCAGAATGCTTGACTTTTAATGTCAGTATTCGTATAATTGTCATTTACTGTGAGTCTCGGAAACACATAGCCATATTCAACAGCGAAAGGAAGTTATTCAATTCGCTGTTTCGTTGTCGGTTAGTTATGCAATTCCTCGTATCAATAGTTAGTACAAACGCACCCATAACCATTTGGTTTAGCGCAGAGGAGTAGACCCCCTTGGAAGCAAAGGATTTCAGCGCCTTACGGATTAGCCTCGCTTCACCCGATCAGATTCGCTCATGGTCATATGGAGAAGTCACAAAGCCCGAAACGATCAATTATCGTCGGCTACGCCCGGAAAAAGACGGCCTCTTCTGTGAAGCCATTTTTGGCCCCACGAAGGATTGGCAGTGTTATTGCGGTAAGTACAAGAATGTACGGTATCGCGGTATTGTTTGCGATAAGTGTGGGGTTGAAGTTACCCGTGCATCTGTACGTCGCGAGCGCATGGGACACATCGAACTGGCGGCCCCAGTCGCCCATGTATGGTACACCCGCCGTGTGCCGAGTTATTTAGGGTTGCTGATGTCCAGCAGCAACCTCGACCGCGTACTGTACTTCGCACAGTATGTCATTACCCGTGTCGATGAAGAAGCCCGTCAAAAGGCATTGGGACGGATTGAAAAGGAACTGGCACAGAAGGAAGTTCTGCTGGGCGGCGACATCGAAGAGCAGATGGAAAGCGTCCGTACCCAGCGTGACAGCGCTCTTGGCGAATTTGAAGACCGTGTGAAGGGTATTCACGATCACTTCGACAATGAATTGAGTCGCTTGAGCGATAAGGTGATGCAGGAAGCTCAAACGGTGCAAAACCGCATTGAGTCACTTGTTGGTCAAACTGCGTCATCAGACGTTAACTTTGCGACTGCAAACACGGTAATCGCCGCCAAAGGCGAACAGATCAACAATGATCACATCTCGCGCATTCAGTCGGCAACGAACGCTTACCTCAGCGATATTCAGGCCGAAATTGAAGATATGCGACAGGCTGAATTAGGCAAGCTGGATGTTGAGGCTGACTCAATTTCCGGTAACGCCGCCACCTCGATGGACGAACAACGCACCGAGTTAGAAAGCCGGATGACGCAAATCCGCCAAGCAGCGGAAAAAGCGCGTCATGAACTTCAAGATTTGCGCGTCCTGCAATTTCTTCCGGAAACCCGTTACCGTGAACTGAAGAGCCGTTACGGACAGGTTTTCCATGCTGACATGGGCGCGGAAGCGTTCTATGAAATTCTGCAAGGCATGAACATGGATAAGCTGGCGGTCGAGCTGTGGCACGAAGTACGTACCACCCGATCCAAGCAGCGGAAGAAGAAAGCTACTAAGCGTCTGCGCGTGGTAGAAAGCCTCCGCAAGAGCGACAACCGTCCTGAATGGATGATTTTGACCGTGCTACCGGTCATCCCACCTGATCTGCGCCCGATGGTGCAGTTGGATGGTGGACGTTTCGCTACAAGCGATTTGAATGATCTTTATCGCCGTGTTATCAACCGCAACAACCGCTTGAAGCATCTCCTAGAACTCGGCGCACCGGATGTTATCGTACGCAACGAAAAGCGTATGTTGCAGGAAGCAGTTGACAGTCTGGTCGACAACAGCCAGCGTGGTAAGGCACTCAGCCGTCGTGGTCGGCGCGAACTGAAATCCCTGAGCGATATGCTGAAGGGCAAGAAGGGTCGTTTCCGCCGCAACCTGCTCGGTAAGCGCGTAGATTATTCGGGTCGTTCGGTTATTGTTATCGGGCCGAAACTCAAGCTGCACCAGTGCGGTTTGCCAAAGACGATGGCGCTGGAATTGTACCGTCCATTCGTCATCAGCCGTTTGGTTCGCTACAACTACGCCAGCAATGTAAAAGGTGCCAAGCGCATTATTGAGCGCGAGAAGCCCGAAGTATGGGAAGTACTGGAAGAAGTCATCAAGGAACGTCCAGTATTGTTGAACCGTGCCCCTACCCTGCATCGTCTGGGTATCCAAGCTTTCGAGCCACAAT
This sequence comes from Aggregatilineales bacterium, assembly GCA_038251045.1. Lineage (GTDB taxonomy): Bacteria > Chloroflexota > Anaerolineae > Aggregatilineales > Phototrophicaceae > CFX2. The sequence continues at coordinate 11,937 of JBBSBS010000025.1, forward strand.
TGGTCGAAGGTAAAGCGATCCAGATTCACCCGCTGGTATGCTCGGCGTTCAACGCAGACTTTGACGGCGATCAGATGGCAGTCCATGTGCCGTTGAGCGACAAAGCGGTGCAAGAAGCCCGTGAGCTGATGTTGAGTATCAAGAATCTGCTCAAGCCAGCAGACGGTCAACCTATCGTCGGTCCTTCGAAGGACATGGTGTTGGGAAACTACTATCTTACAATGGATCCGACCGTTGAAATCTTCAGTCTGAAGAAGACCTCCGGCAAGCTCACGTCGATGAGTACGCTGGATGGTTCCAAGTCGGTTGGTGTGGCTTACCGTTCACCCGGTTACTATCACACTCAAAATCATCTGACACCCGGTGTGCAGGTGTTTAACGATGTGACAGAAACAGACGACAATGGTCGCGTGAAGGTCACTGAAAAAGCGGCTGACCGTGTTATCCGTGCGGTGCTGGAAGGTGAAGTCGATTGTATGGTCGACAACATCCATGACTTCCGCAAACGGATCAAGAAAAACAAGACAGCAACCGAAAAGATGGTGGTAACGAACCTGAGCGAACGACGGAAAGTCGTCGATATGGACGAGGTTGAGTATCTGTACAACCTTGGACTGGTAGAACTGCATACACCAATCTTGCTGGGCAATATCTATGATGATCGGTCACCGCAGATTGATCCAGAACCAACTACGGTTGGGCGCTGTATCTTTAATCGGATTTTGCCGGATGAGATGCGTTATGTCCAAGATACAATGGGTAAGAAGCAACTTCAGGATTTGGTTGCGCAGTCGTACCAGCAAGTTGGTGCCGAACGCACGACTGATATCGTTGATGCCATCAAGAATCTAGGCTTCCATTACGCTACGATTTCTGGCACGACAATCGCTGTTTCTGACCTGACAATCCCAGAAGAACGCAAGGATGTCCTCGCACAAGCAGAAGGCGTGGTTGACCGCGCAGAACGCGACTTCCGCCGTGGTCTGCTGACCGAGGAAGAACGCTACCAGATCACAATTGACGAATGGACGCGGGCAAAAGACCGTCTGCAAGATATGATTCGGCAGGCGCTTGACCCGTACGGTCCTATCGCGATTATGGCGATTTCAGGTTCGACAAAGGGCGGTTTCGGCCCCATCACTCAGTTGGCAGGTATGCGCGGGTTAATGGCTGATCCTTCGGGACGCATTATTGACTTGCCGATCCGCAGCCACTTCCGTGAAGGTTTGAACGCGCTGGAATACTTCATCTCGACACATGGTGCGCGTAAAGGTCTAGCCGATACGGCGCTCCGTACTGCCGACGCAGGTTACTTGACCCGTCGTTTGGTCGATGTGGCACAAGATGTGATCGTGAATCGTATGGATTGCGGAACGGATGCCGGTATGTGGATCCGCCGCGCCGATGATATTGCGGGACAAACGGTAGCCGAGCGTATTTTCGGACGATGTGCAGCAAGCGACACCTATGATCCAGAGACAGGCGAGCTCATCGTGGCTCGTAATGAGATGATTAGCGATGAACTCGCTGAAGTCATTCAGAATAGTAAACTGGATATTGTGCATGTCCGCAGCCCTATGACATGCGCCTTGATCCACGGCATCTGCGCCCTGTGCTATGGACGTGATCTTGGTCGTGGTGAAATGGTTGAAATTGGTTCGGCAGTTGGTATCGTTGCCGCCCAGTCGATTGGTGAACCGGGTACACAGCTTACCCTCCGTACGTTCCACAGTGGTGGTACGGCACAGGCAAGCGGTGACATCACAAGCGGTTTGCCCCGTGTTGAAGAACTGTTCGAAGCGCGGAAGAAGCCAAAGGGTGAAGCGGTCGTCACTGACATCAGCGGCGTGCTGCGCTTGAGCAAGCGTGATGGCGTGCGTATTGCTACCGTGATTGACAGCGAGGCTTTCAGCGAACAGCATGATATTCCAGTAGGCTGGGATATTCTGGTCGAGGATGAAGCAGAAGTTAATCAGGGCGAAATCATCGCGCAAGAGGCCGGTGGCGAAGGCAACAAGATTGTCGGCAAGATGCACGGTGTCGTCCATCTTGAAGGCCATACGCTGTATATCCGCTACGAACGCCGCGACGAAGTCGAATATGATATTCCTTCGAACGCGCGTTTGATCCCGGAAGCATTTGATGGTGCGATGGTAACTGCAGGTCAGCAATTGACTGAAGGTGCTAAGAACCCACACCGTATCCTACGTATCCTCGGCTCGGAATCGGCGCAGATTTATCTGCTGACTGAAGTACAGGATGTGTATCGTAATCAGGGTGTGAACATTGCAGACAAGCATTTTGAAGTCATCATCCGCAAGATGTTGTCCAAGGTACAGATTACCCGCAGTGGTGACAGTACGCTGCTACCGGGTGAACTGATCGACCGGCTGAAACTGCTGAACCACAATGAAGGGTTAATCGCTGAAGGCAAAGAACCGGCAGCGGGTGCTCCAATATTGCTCGGTATCACCAAGGCAGCTTTGAGCACAGATAGCTTCCTTTCGGCGGCAAGCTTCCAACATACTATTAAGGTGCTGGCAGGCGCGGCTATCGAAGGTAAGATGGACAATCTGTACGGGTTGAAGGAAAATGTTATCATCGGTAAGCTGATCCCAGCAGGGACGGGCTTCCACACCTATCAAGATCGCGAACTGGTTGCACCCAACATCACGTTGGAAGCGCAGGGCGCATATGACTCGTCGGCTGAAGACAGCTTCGACGATAATGAAGGTATGGAAGAAATGGGAATGAACAACTAGGTTCGTTCTAAATGTAATTAAAAAGCGCGGAGCATATGCCCCGCGCTTTTGATTCACAACATATCGGGGCAGTTAATAAGCCCTACCCCACCGAGAATTAGTTGCAGTAACTTTGCAATTGAACATCAGGGCGGACAGCATCGTAGATCATCCAGTAAGCGGGACGCTCGGTGCGATTGCCACTGTCCAGATTGAGAACGCACTGGTCACCGGGGAATGTGAGGCTATAGGCCGCCATTTCATCATGGTTGCTGATCGTGACCTTATTGGCGACGTTGAGATTCCACAGGATCATGGGTCCCATAAAATCCAGCGATTGTGCTATCTGGAATGCACGAACAAGATAGGTGCCCTGTGTAATACGGTCGTTATACGCCATCCACGGTTGAGGCGGATCTCCCGGTAGATTATCCCATGTGGCATAGCCGAACTCAGTTGCAAAAAGCTTTCCGCTAGTATGGTTATTTCTGGTCATAATGTCGTGGAAGGCATTGACGTTATCCAAGAAAAAGAAATGAGGATTATCATCCCAGCCACGATCCAAGCTCATCTGACAGCAAGTCGAATCGGGGGGATTACCCCAACCATAGGGATGTATGCCTACAAATACATCGCCTAATTGCGCTAGTCCGGCATTATACATTTCCTGAAGATAGGAGCGGTCGTCACGTGCGCCAATATCCGCATTATCACTGGTTGGAGCAAGGCCAGCGGTAATAATCATCATAGGTACAGCACGAGGTGTCTTAGGGTCGGATTTCATGCGTTCGGAATAGGCATTGATGAGGTTATAAGAGGGCATTAACAACTTCATATAGGCCGCCCCATTCAAAGGCTGCCCCTGCCATTCTCGTGAGAGATTGGGTTCATTCCAAACTTCTATTGCATCAAGCGAGGTGCCGAATTCCTGCATCATGGTATCAATAAACTGAGCCAATGCATTAGGATCATCCGGTGGGCCATCCTCATTCTGGTTAGAGCGCGCCCAAGCAGGCGCTTTGGCGACACTGATAAGGATATCCAGACCTTTGTTATAGGCGGTTTCCAAGTATATTTCTAACCGGCGAAAATCTTCGGTCAAATCAGTCGGGCCATTCGGCTGTAATTGTTTCCATGAAATCTGAACCTTGAGCCATTTGACACCCAAATTTGAGATCGAGTCCAATGCTTTATTCCAATCATTCTGATCCAAGTTGGGATCCAACTGGATACCCATACGTGCCGGATCAAGATTGGGAATGCTCGGCTGCGGGCCGGTCGTTGGTGGCGCGGTTGGCGGTGAGGTGGCTGGAACTGCCGAAGCCTCTACAGATGGCGGAGACGTAGGCGGCTGTGTTTCTGTTGGCTGGGGGGTCGAAGTTGGTGGTAAGGTATAGTCATTACCAATGACCGCACCCAAAGGCGTGTTGGTTGGTAAAAGGGTCCCCACGGGCAGCGGTGTTTCTGTCTCGGTTGAGGTTGGGGTTTCGCTTGGTGGAATTGGCGTTTCCGAAGCGAGAGGTAACGTTGGCACAACCGTCGAAGCGGCGGCGATGTCTGCCTCATGAGTCGGCGTAACATAAATGATGATGGGGGCTTGTGATGAACACCCCACAATCACGAGTGATAAGAACACGGCAAGCGCAAAGAAGTGTGGTTGTTTTGGTATTTTCATAAAGAGCATAGTATCACACAGCATACCGAGTAGCTATAAGAATTCGCTGAGAGTAGGGGAGGCGGCGGGAGAAAATATGTGGTATTATAGAACCTCTGTTCACAATTGAGTGATTGACATCGCTCGCGTATGTACCTAGAATAACTATTCTCATTAGAAAACGACACCTCAGGAAACACTTATGACAAACGGAATCATTCGGCAGGTCAATATCGGCCAAGAAATGCGTGCGGCCTATCTTGATTACGCGATGAGTGTAATTGTGGCACGGGCACTACCAGATGCACGCGATGGGTTGAAGCCGGTACATCGCCGCATTCTTTTCGCCATGTATGAAATGGGCATACGGTCTGACACTGCCTATAAAAAAAGCGCACGCATTGTTGGTGATGTACTCGGTAAGTATCATCCTCATGGCGATACAGCAGTGTACGAAGCGATGGTACGGTTAGCGCAAGACTTTTCGATGCGCTATGAATTGATTGATGGTCAAGGAAACTTCGGTAGTATTGATGGTGATGGCGCGGCTGCCATGCGCTATACCGAAGCCCGTATGGAACAAATCGGGGAAGAACTCCTCGTCGATATTGATAAAGAAACCATCGACTTCGTTGAAAATTATGATGGCAGTTTGACAGAACCGACTGTACTGCCATGCAGCTTCCCAAATTTGCTCGTGAACGGATCATCAGGCATCGCAGTGGGTATGTCGACCAACATTCCACCGCACAATTTGAATGAAATTTGTGATGCCCTTGCGTATATGCTGGACGAATGGGAACGGCTGGAGGACATCGCCGTTCAAGATTTGATGCGGTTCGTAAAAGGACCTGACTTCCCGACCGGCGGGCTGGTATACCGGCATATTGACGGTTTGAACACAGACGAAGAAGATACGCTGGTTTCGGCTTATGCGACCGGACGCGGGAAAATTACCATGCGGGCAAAAGTTCACATGGAAGATATGGGACGCGGGAAATCGCGCATCATCGTCAGTGAACTGCCCTACCAAACCAACAAGTCCTCCTTGATTGAACGCATCGCCAGTCTGGTGCGTGATGGGAAGCTAGAAGGCATCTCAGATTTGCGCGATGAGTCCGACCGTCAGGGTCTGCGGTTGGTTATCGAGCTCCAACGTGGCGCAGAACCAACGCCGGTTCTCGCCAGCCTATTCAAGCTAACGCCTTTACAAGAAACGTTCAGCATCAACACACTCGCGCTGGTTGATAACGAACCGCGCACACTTAGTTTGAAACAATGTTTGAAGGTCTACCTCGATCACCGGCTTGAAGTCGTCAAACGGCGCAGCGAATATGATCTAAAGCGCGCACGCGACCGCGCACATATCTTAGAAGGTTTGCTAAAGGCACTCGATGCAATGGATAAGGTGATTGCGACCATCCGCAAATCACAAACCGTTGATACCGCACGCACCAACCTCATGTCGCTCCTTAAAATTGATGAGGTTCAAGCGCAATCGATTTTGGATATGCAGCTGCGACGATTAGCCGCATTGGAACGTAAAAAGATCGAAGATGAGCACGCAGAAAAGGTCAAACTCATCAAATATCTGGAAGGGCTATTATCCAGCCCGTTGCAGCAGCGCAAGTTGATTGCCGAGGAATTGGGTGTAATTAAGGATGCCTATGGTGACCGGCGGCGTACAGTGATCATGGACAGTACAGCGACCACTATTCAAACCAGTGATTTACTCGTTCCATCAGAAGAAACATGGGTAACCGTGACAGTTGACGGCAAAATGGGTCGCAGTCTCGAAAATACGCAGCCTAAAGTGACGGCTGATTTAAAAGACCCGCCGCGTTTCATTATGGCGACGAACACCGCAGAGATAACTTATCTTTTTACGTCAGATGGACAATGCTCAACCATTCCGGTACATCAATTGCCTGAAGTACACGAGGCAGCGGACGGTGCAGCATTTAGCAGTCTCGTGCCACTGGCAAGCACAACCGAGATTGCAGCAGCCGTTAGCTTACCCGACTCGATGGAACAAGGGTATCTTATGTTTGCCACTACCAACGGTGAAGTGAAGCGACTGAGAATAGAAGATTTGCCGGGTATGACTTCGAACGCATTCACCGTCATGAATGTGGGAGAAGGTGACAAACTCGGTTGGGTAATGGTGACAAATGGCAATAATGAAGTTGTGCTGGCTACTGCACAGGGTCAAGCGATTCGCTTTAGTGAAAATGATGTACGCCCAACGGGTTTGCCGGCAGGTGGTATGCGTGGAATCAAGCTACAGGGCGATAACGATCATGTAATTGGTGCGTTTGTTGTGATACCGGATCAATATGTGTGGAGTATGACGGACGACGGGGTTGCACAGATCTCGTCCATAGATAATTATCCCTCACAGGGACGAGCGGGCAGCGGCGTAATCGGTATGCGACTGCCACAAAGTAGTAAAGCACTCGCCGCAGCAACTATTGGTCGGCAGGACGATAACATTATTGCCCTTACTAACCGCAAGAAACCATTTTATATGCGTTTAGGTCGGGCTCCTCAAGTCATCCGGGGTCGAACAGGTGGTGATTTCATCATTTCCATGCGCGAAAAGGAACAAGTCATCACAGTAATAACTTATCAGCAGAGGGTTGAAATGCCTGAACCGGCAGGATGAGTCTAGGATTCTTTCGTAATGTGAGATGGCGCAGTTTTTGCCTGAGTGGCGATATTCGCAGCTAAGTCTTGCAACCATCGCGCGGGGGAAATACCAACTGATTCCAGTATGTCCGTTTCTATGCGGGTGTAGGTATCAAGCGCATCCTGATACATACCAAGGTCGCGATATAACCGCATTATCGTTCCGGCAAGATCTTCGCGCTGACGGTTAATTGTGCTAGCACGGATGTATAAGCCCAGCGCGGCAGAAATATCACCAGATTTTTCAAGCAACTTCGCTTGCGCGAATAATGCATCGCTGTACTGCTGATTTAACTCATGACGACGTTGACTCACCCATAACTGACCTTGTGCCTGAATACTGCTCAAAAAATCGCCTTTGTAAAGCCAAATTGCCCTCATTAACAACCACTGTGAGGTTTGGGTCTGTTCAACAGCACTACGTTGGATCATTTCGCCAAACAGTGAAACATCGTAGCTGAGGTCAATATCTGATCTGATACGGTAGAAGCCGCCCGCATATTGGGTTAAGTCTATGCCTAGCACTTCATTAATTTTGCGCTTGGTGACATGAAACACATTGGTTGCTTCATGGAGTGGTAAATCTGGCCAAAAGGTTTCAAAGATCTGGGCACGGGTCGTCATGCCTTTATCTACCAGAAAGAAAAATAGATCGTGAGGCAACTCGCCATCCCAATCGGTAACCGGTTTGCCATTTAATAAAACATGCCCCCTGCCAAGTGCCCGTACCTCCAGTAAATTGCTGCGACTTTGCTTTACTGTATAGTCAGGAAACATGAGCGTTGCGTCATTCGGAACAACGGCAATATATGGATGAAGTCTGGTGTTATTTAGTACAAAGTCTGGAATATTTCTACTGAGCAATAGAATCCGCAGCGACTCAATTGGCATTAGTGACGACAATAACGTTTCCAGAGCTTGATCCTGTGCGCGATCACATTCATCCAATATGAGTATTCGGACATTTTCCCATTTCCCGTTGGGGAACTGTTCACCCAACGATTGTTGAACGGTCTGGTCTAAAATTACGTCATCAATATTATGACCTTCTAGCCGAACATAGAGACAGTTAGGTTCCTTTAGGAACATCAACAGCAATTCATGTTGAGGCACATATGCTGGTTGTACAAACACAAAGCGAATACCTTCAGTAAAGGCTTCGATTTGCTGACGGATTAGCTCATGCAGAAAATCGAGCATATTCATTCGTTCCAGTCAGTGAATGGTTGCAAATAGGTTTGGGAAGGGTCTATTTTCAGTTATAAAACGGAAATTATAACCGAATTATAAGTTGATGCAAATCACAACTTTGTTAAGTCATCTTGCGACGACGTGCTTCAATTACATTCTGGATATGTTCCATTTTGTTGAGTATGCGAGTTAATTGATGAAAATTCGCTATTTCCATTGTCAGTTGAACAACGGCTACATTTTGACGGGTCGAGACCGCTACTTTGCTCATGTTTACTTTTTCGTCAGCAACAATAGTACTGATGTCGCGCAAAAGACCATCGCGATCATAGGCCACAATCTCCACCGGTACAGCGTAGCGTTCTTCAGTTGGCATCAATCCCCATGACACATCCACCAAGCGCTCTGGTTCGTTGTGTGATTGCATATTACGGCAATCGGCGCGATGCACAGTCACGCCACGCCCGCGAGTAATGTAACCAACGATAGAATCTCCAGGCATGGGATTGCAACATTGACCAAGCGTGACCAACATCCCACCCAACCCGTTGATATTAATTCCGTTCGTTTCAACCTTAATTTGAGAGGGAACGGGTTGCTGCGTTTCAAGAAGCTCTTCAACAAGCGACTTTTGCTGCTCTCGACGTTCGGTTTCAAGGATACGTGTGGAGATTTGCGGGCCGTTAATATCGCCCGCCCCAACTGCAACCAAGAATTCTTCAAGCTTGTCATAGCCAAACATGAGCGCTACATTTTCAAACGACATGTGCTCGACACCCAAGCGCTTTATTTCGTGTTCGAGCATTTCACGACCACTTAAAATATGTTTTTCACGATCTTGGCGACGGAACCACGCCCGAATTTTGTCTCTAGCACGAGCCGTTTGAACATAGCCAAGATCAGTGTTCAACCAGTCCAAACTTGGCCCGCCGCGTTTGGAAGTGAGAATTTCGATTTGTTCACCTGTACGGAGGGCATAATTCAAGTTCACCAAACGACCCTGAACCTTCGCACCACGGCAGCGATGACCCACATCAGTGTGGATATAGTAGGCAAAGTCAATGGGGGTCGCGCCAAGCGGAAGATCGACAATATCTCCTTTTGGCGTAAAAATGTAGACACGATCCTGAAATAGTTCATTCTTCATCGTATCGACAAAATCGGCTGCATCTTTCGCGTCCGGGCCAAATTCCATGAGTCGGCGCAGGTAACTTAAGCGATTTTCAAATGCCTCATCGCGCGACTTCTTATTGCCTTCTTTGTAACGCCAATGAGCAGCAATACCATACTCTGCATCTTCATTCATTTCCCATGTGCGAATTTGTACTTCGAGGGTCTTCCCCTGATTATCGCGAACAGCAGTATGTAAACTGCGGTAAAAATTATCCTTTGGAGCCGCGATATAATCATCAAACTCACCTTGAATCGGTCGCCATAGGCTGTGGACTATGCCTAAAACCTGATAGCATTGATTCACATCATCTACAATGACGCGGACGGCACGCACATCATAAATCTGGTCAATAGGCACATCTTTACGATCCATCTTCTTGTAGATGCTATAAATGTGCTTGGGACGACCTGTGATAACGACTTTGGTTAACCCTTGAGCCGCTAACTTCTCGCGCAATTTTCTTGTGACCGTGTTTATATAGGCTTCACGGTCAACGCGGCGGTCGTCGACAGCGGCGGCAATTGCCTTAAAGCGTTCAGGCATCAAATAGCGAAAACTCAGGTCTTCCAACTCCCATTTGATTTGCCAGATACCAAGACGGTTGGCTAAGGGAGCAAATATATCCAGTGTTTCCTGTGCTTTTTGCTGCTGCTTGTCCGGAGACATATAGTGCAAAGTTCGCATGTTGTGAAGACGATCCGCTAATTTCACCAGAACGACGCGCACATCATCATTCATAGCAAGCAGCATTTTACGAACATACTCTAATTCTTTGTCGGCAGCTTTGCCTTTTTTGGATGCGTCAACCTTTATTGGCAAATTCTTGAGTTTGGACACGCCGTCCACAATATGAGCGACATTCTTGCCAAACTCGTTACGCAGCTCATCAACCGAGATATTGGTGTCCTCAACGAGATCATGCATGAGAGCTGCTGCAATAGCTTCGGCATCGAGCTTCATTTCGGCAAGGATATAGGCGACCGCGACACAATGTGTAAAATACGGTTCGCCCGACTTCCGCGACTGGCCAGCATGAGCAATTTCGGCTTTACGATACGCTTTTTCAATTATCAGACGGTCGTTGACCGACAGATCATGAAGATGATCCAGAATTGACTCGAGGTTTAAGCCCGCGATTTGTTGCATATGAGCGCTTTGCCCGTTCTCTTTAGCTCAACAATAATATGAGGTTAATGGTAAAAGCTGACTTTTATTATATGCTCTATCAGTAAGTTTGCGACTTTTCATTGAAAGAGACATAGACCCAAATTAGTATTTAATGAGTGACATTCGTCGCGGGCAAAAAGTAATGTCTCGTGACAAAATCACCCTGATGTAACTGATATAATACAACAGTTGATGTAGAAAACGCGTATGAGGCAACCATGACGAATTTGTTAAGCGTTGATCGAGCTCTTGAGCAAATTTTAGCCACCATCGTACCGTTACCTGACGAGACCGTAGCGCTTTTGGATGGATTGGGACGAGTCATCGCACAGGATGTTCGCGCGAATGTTGATTTACCACCTTTCCCAAATTCCAGCATGGATGGGTTTGCGCTGCGAGCCGAAGACACGATTAATGCAAGCCCTACTCACGAGTCTGAGTTACGGGTAGTCGCAGATATTCCGGCAGGTACAGCACCAACATATACAATCGGCGCAGGAGAGGCAGCACGCATAATGACCGGGGCACCGATGCCAGAAGGAGCCAATGCTGTAATCCCTGTCGAGAGCACCGATGCAACATGGGTGGCAGGGAGCGACGCACCTTTGCAAGCAAAAGTTGCCATTTTTCGAAGCCTAAAAATTGGTGACTACGTGCGTTTAGCAGGTGAAGACCTAAAATCAGGCGAAACAGTGGTAAAGCAGGGAACATTGATACGTGCTGCTGAAATCGGACTACTAGCGGCGATTGGAACCAGCCGCATTCGTGTTTTTCGCAAACCGCGTGTCGCTATTCTTTCGACAGGTGATGAACTTGTTGATATTGATTCGGATTTGACACCCGGCAAAATCCGCGACAGTAACAGCTATACGTTGGCAGCACTGGTGACCACCAACGGCGGCATTCCTATTCGTGTTCCTACGGCACGAGATACTATCGACGATGTGCGTCAACGTTTCCGTGAAGCGCTCGACCATAAACCGGATTTGATCCTAAGTTCGGCAGGCGTTTCGGTTGGCGCGTTTGACGTAGTGCGAACAGTGATTGATGAACTGGGGCATGTTGACTTTTGGAAAATCAATTTGCGACCGGGCAAACCACTGGCATTTGGTCAGGTTGGCGGGGTGCCATTCTTCGGCCTGCCGGGAAATCCGGTATCGGCTATGGTCACCTTTGATGTGTTTGTACGCCCTACACTACTCCAACTTGCTCACCACCACGATTCCGCAGCAACCATTCAGGCTGTTATCTCAGAAGATATACATTCTGATGGACGGCGCAGTTATGTACGCGTAAAATTGAAACGCGAAGCAGAAAACTGGATAGCCCGAACGACGGGTACCCAAAGTTCCGGTGCTCTCAGTTCAATGATGTTGGCAGATGGTTTAATGATCGTCCCAGAAGATGTTAAATTTTTACCCGCAGGCAGCTCACTTCCCATCCGATTGCTACGGGCGATCGAAGAAATAAATTGAGGTTATCATGACAAGTGTTGAGAAATTGACTACGACCGAATCGAGTGCAATTGGTGGAAGCCGAGATTGGCTCCGCATTATTTCTATAGTGTTAGTTGTGATTGCGCTTGGCATTAGTGGTTATTTAAGCTATGTCAAGCTGGTCAACGTACCGACGGTATGTGTCCAAGGAAGTGTATTCAATTGCGAAGTCGTGCAAAACAGCATCTATTCCCGAATATTCAATACCCCAATCGCCTGGATGGGATTTGCAACAAATCTAGTTATTATGGCGCTGCTCCTCCTAGAGAATCGTATTCCCTTTTTGCAGGACAATGGTGCGATGATTGAGTTCGGGATTATCCTATTCGCGTTTCTGTTTTCAGTATGGCTGGTTTATGTGCAATTTTTCCGGTTGCAGGCGCTTTGCATATGGTGTATTTCACACGAGGCAGTTATCACAATTCTATTTGGGGTAACCATCATTCGGCTGAAACGCAGCCTGTCGTAGATTATTAGTACCAAAGCAAACGGGGTTGCCTGTCAATGTGACAGATAACCCCGTTTATTATCAGACTCGCAATATGATGCAGCCTCCAAACCCTTTTACTGTGAATGACTGCGCAGTGTACGGGCGATAATATCGTCACGTTCACGAGTCATCTTTTCGCGCCGTTCACGTTCTTTGTTTTCGTGACGATCACGCGCTGATTTCTTGTCATCCATTGCACCACGCAGCGCAAGTTCCATCGCCGTAGGGATGGCTTCCTCAATGACATCTTCGATAACCGGAGCGGGTTCGACTTCAGTCTTCATCGTCAGATCAATCTGGCGTTTCTTAGAATTCACACGAAGAACACGTGCCTGAACAGTGTCGCCAACTTTGGCAATGTCCGAGGGTGAATTCACGAAGTTATCCGAAAGTTCCGACACATGAATCATAGCGGGACGTTCTGCACCAATATCAACAAACAGGCCAAAGTTCTCCATACGAACAACTTTACCACTGACGGTCTGGCCCTCGGTGAGATCTTCCCATGTAAAGTCCGGGGGCTTTACCAAAGACACAGCGACGCGTCCGGTATCAGCATGAATTTTTAGAACAAAGACAGTAATTTCTTCGTCTACTTTGACGACATCACCAACATTCCGAACATTTGGTTTGCCCAACTGTGAGATATGTAGCAAGGCATCTTGGCCAATACCAATATCTACAAATGCACCATAAAGTTCGAGCCGCTTTACTGTACCTTTGAGTTCCATCTTGGGTTGCAGTTCACCCAATGTAGTAGGCACAGCTTTTGTTACTTCTTCACTCATAATCGTTCCTTGCTACTCCGTTTTAACCTGTATCGGCACCATGCCGTTATAAACCTGCTGCATTGCTTTTAAGGCGTTGCTTCTGCTGTCTGTGTTGCATCCGCTGTAGGTGCGGCACCCGCTTCTCCGGTCGGTGTGAGCGTGACGCTTTGAGTGATTTTAAAGTCAGGGGTTGGATTATCCGGCGCATATGCAGTGAAAGGCTGATAACCCTTCCATCCGTAAAGACTGCTCAACTTCACGCCTAAGTCCATACGATCCGGTGTGGTGTAATAGACACCAATAATTTCGCTGGTTTCGCTTAGAGCGCCTTTGGCAGCTCCTTCGACAAAGGCAAAAACAATCATATTTTGCTCGGGGTAAAACAAATTAACAATTGCCTGATCATCAGTTCCGGGTGTCCCGAGAACATATTCGGGTTCTCCACGGACATCAATCAATTGTCTAAGTGTGACATCCGGGGCAATCTGCAGGAAAATCGAGCTGACCGTTTTGCCATCTTCAGATATTGTCTGGCAACAGGATTCGCCACCGACAGGTTGCCAACTCGCGCCAACCGCTGCCGCTGAATCAGGGATTGCTTGCGTTTGAACGTTTTCAAAATCCTTTTGATCTTGAAGTATTACCTGAGCATCAGTCCAAGTTGTTTCACCCGGCGTGATACCACGCCAGCAAGGCGCATCACAGTCTTCATTCTTTGTTATGAGACTTGTATCCTTGAGAAATTTGGGATTACGTAGATTAGGCGCAGGGGAACATGCAGCAACTATAACGACCAGGAGCAAGATACCTGGCAAAAGGATGCGAAACTTCATATTAAACGCGCTTTCAAGTACAGGCTACCAATGTGCAATCAAATAAATAGGGGCAGTTCAGTGACTGCCCCCGTATTGTACAGGCTTTTATTGTTAATTCAACCGCAAAGTCAAGCGATAATCCCCCGAAGTCACCCCGTACTGACCACCGAAATGCGTCGCGATCACGGTGTATTTCCCATCAACAGGCAGGATGAAGTTATTAATGAGAGAGTTGGTTGTATCGTTAGAGGCATCATCATTCTGGGTTAGTTGATCCCCGCCGGGGCCGATAAGAAAAAGAACGGCATCAAGTGTTCCATTGAGGCGTTCCATTCCTAATGTGGCGACCTGCCCTGCTTTACCATCAAAGACATACACATCGAATTTGTTATTGAGGCGAATGCTACCTGTAGATGGTTGGGCATTCACGAGAATTGGCGCAGATTGCAGTTCAGCGACAACGTCCGTCAAAAGGCTGGCAGCATCTGATTTTTGTTTTGTTCCAAAAATACCACCTTCACCGGCAGTGATTTGACCGTCCAAACCAATGTTATAACTGATGACATAACGCTGGTCTGGTGACAAGGGTTCATTCTTTTGCAAAACAACCTGACCGTTGGCAACAACCGTTAATACAAACTGTACTGGACTCGTATCGGTGCAATTGCTTTGATATAACACTTCAATCTCATAAGGGCCGGCTGTGGGCAAGCGCCCTTCAGGCCAATAGATATATGATAATGGAGAAGTGTCTGCGGAAATCTGGCAATTATTATTGCCGTTGGCTGCCAGTGTGCCGCCGCTGGGACTGGTCGGTTTATCGTCATAAATCGGCTCACCTTGAGGATCGCGCACCAAGAGTTGAATATCGGCATTAGTGCTCCACTGCAGGCTAACTTCTACAGAGCCGCGCGCAACATTCGCAAAAACAGGTACTTGAATTTGCGAAGCATCCGTACCCACGCCGGAGGCAGATACTGCCCCTGTCAAGTTCAGCGTATAAGCACCTTCCGTGCCCCCTAATGCCTGTCCGTAACGGGTTGCTACTAATGTATAGTTTCCGGCAACGATTACGGCAAAGTTTTGAACCGCAGAATTGGTTACTCCCTGCTCACGATCATCGTTGCTGGCGACAATATTCCCATTTGGATCAACCAGTAAGAGAACCGTATCTAAACTACCGGAATCCGCGTTCATGGTAGCAGAAACGACATCACCGGCTTGAGCCGAAAAACTAAACACTTGATAAGGCTGTTTGGTGGTGATGACACCAGCTGCGGGAATATTCTGCGTAAGCACAGTAGGAGATTTGAGATCGAGTCCGGTGATGGTTGGTGGATCAACCTTGACCCCATTCGCCCCTGCGGTAACTGTACCATCGGGGTTTATCATAATACTCGCCAGATATATTTGATCGGGTTGAATGGTAGCGATTACCTGACCAACCTGCTTACTGTCCAGTGTGACGGTCAGCGTGATATTGGCAGGGTTACTATTGGGGCAATCATTTTGCTGCTGAAAATACACAATCATCTCATAGCTACCGGCGGGAACCACACCCGCGGGCCATGATGCTTCCTCTTGAGGGGTTTGAGAAGCCGCGCTACAAGAACCATTGGCATTTGCACTAAACCTACCCCCGCTGGTGACGGTTGGAGTTTCCCAAAATAAGCTGCCACCCACAGGATCACGTACTTCGAGATCGAGGTTTGCGACCGTATCCCATGAGAGATTAAATTGGAGTCCAGTAGCGGTCAAAAGTTGACCAACCACAGGAAGCGCTACGGTGGTCGTCCCAGAACCAACAGTGAGGGTTAGGTCAAAATTGGTATCCTTGGTTGGTATTCCTGATGAATCCAGCACCGTTACATAATATGTACCACTTGTCGGAATGGTAATATTCCCTAGCTCAACCTCCGAATTTGCCGAACTCGCTGATTTCTGCCCCAATGAAGCGCCAACTGCATCGGTCAAGACTAGCGCTAACGCTGCGCCGGAGTCGGTCGTCAGCGTTAAGGAGATTATTTGACCAGAGGCTCCCGCGAACGTAAACACTTCGGTAATGTTAGCAGCGCCGAGGTTGCCGCTCGTGGTAATGCCGGATGTCAAAGCACGCGACGCTGAATCCTGAGCATTGACCAATACGCTAGAAAATAGCACCAAGGCCAAACTGAGTAAGCAAGAAAGTTGTTTCAATCGAGAGGACATTGTGTGTCTCTCCTTCATCATTATTTTCCGATAATTGCCGATTGAGTGTAGCCCACTCGCGGCTGACATGCCATGCTTCAAGACTACGCCTACCCCACGCTACGATGTGGGAGTAGGTGCGATGGTATCTGAAGATTCTTTTAATTCAAGATCGGCAAAAGTAGTCATCCCTTCAGAGACATCCACGCGCCTTGTAACCCGCTGACCATCTATGTTCGTGATCACCTGATAACGCCCCACCGGAATATCACCCAAAACAAAGTTTTCATTCCATCGAGGATCGGCCTTCACATCTGAACCATTGTCGAGGTAGATATAAGTCGTCGTAGACTTGATGACGAGGCCGGTGTTGAAATCCATAACTGTAACGGTTTGATCTTGCAAACCGCTGCCGTTTGGTCCAATGACCCGACCCGCGATTACACCATGCCCGACGTAGGGAACCATCCATAGCAGGGGGTTGAAGGTGGAACGGTATCGATTTTCACCAACCCGCACCTCAAAGTGTACATGCGGCCCGCTGACACGTCCTGTATTACCCACAAGCCCAATGGGATCGCCTAAATTAACGCGCTGCCCTTGCGTAACCAATACGGCAGAAAGATGGGCATACAGGGTGTAAAGGGCTTCACCATTATAGCCAAAGTCATGCTGAATCTGGACGACGTTGCCGTAGCTGGGCGAATCTTGAAACCCCGGTCCCGCCCAAATTACGGTTCCAACCCCAGCGGCGCGTACCGTTTGACCGATTGTGTTGGGCATGTCGATACCGTGATGAACCCGCCAAGGACTTTCTTGCTGCGGGCCATCAGAGCCAAAAGTGTAGGACAGCAAGGCGGCGTTGGTGGCATTTGAATCGACGGGACGAGCAAATACGTAATGGTCGCGCCCAAACGGGTCTCGTGAGATTGGCGGAATTAGGGGCGGCGGTTCCCATTGTGAGGGCGGGCGGGTAACCACCTGAGCGGTTACGGATACACCGGTGGCCTGAGCAGCATTTGCGGCCGGAAGTGTGGGTGTGACTGCAACATTAGGCTGCGATTGTGCTGCAACAGTTAGTTGCAGAGGCGCAATTGGTGTGAGGTTAGTATCACTGCTGCCAGCAAGCGTAGGCGGCATAAACGAGGCAGTTGGAATGGCGACGGTTGGCAAGGGAGTAGAATTACTACCAAAACCGACACGAAGCACCGTTTGCCAAGAGTTCGCATCTTCTGTTGGTTGCTGCACAGTTGGTATGACGATAACACTCGCTGGTTGATCAGGTCGGGCATTCACCCAGACAAGCAGGCCAAAGCCCGCGAGCGCTATTACCACCAGAAAAATCGTTGGAAATCCATCACGTCGCATAGGTATCCTATGGCTGCGTCTGAGTAGGCGAAACGGGAACCGCTGTCGCAGCAAACCCGCCTAATTCAGAATTATTGTACAGTTGCAACATAGCATCGTACCAACTTAAGCCATCTGTCTTTTCAAACAACCAGTAATTAATTGCGTTGACGTTGGCGCGCCAATCGCTGCCAGCGGGCACACGCATCCAACCATAATCTGCCGCCAATTGCGTAAAGTCAATATAGTAACCGGAAGAGATTTCAGTTTTGAGGCGACCACCATCATCATAAGCCTGAACATCGCCACTGTTCCGGCTAAGCATGTCCCACGGCATCTGTCGCAGCGGCTCACCTAATTCGCCGGGAGCCGCATCCTCGCTAACACGAACATATACGCGCCAATAGGTATTTACGCCTATATCTTCACGGACTAACTCCAGTTGTTGGGGAAAACCCGCAATCAAGTTGCGCGTTATGCCGAACGCACGACCTGTGTAATACCAGTTGCGTTTTTCTTCCCCGGCATCCGGCAGACGTGGAGTGGGCAAAAATGACCAGAAAGCATCGTCAAGTTTTCCCAAAAAGTCCCAACCAGTGGACTGCAAGGTTCGCTGGCGAAGCGCGTTATACGAGTCATTTACAGTGTCACTTAAGTAAAGCTCTGAGCGAGACACAACTACATTAGAAAGTGTACCTAAGCCATAGTGTCCGTTCTTGTCCGGACTGCCAACCTGCTCGACATAAAGCGATTGTGGAACCCCGGACGGCAAACCACCAGAACTCAGTAATGCAGCCGGCAGCGGGCGACCTGTCCATGTTGGGCTATTGGCGCGCTCTGCCGTTCCAACAACTAAGGTAGTATTGCCAACAACAGTGAACGGAATAGCAACAAACTGTGTACCTTCTTGCGAATCGACTGCTGATATCAAGCTTGAACCATCCGGCGACCAAGCCGGGGTTCGACCGCGTGCGATAACCTGTGCAGGTGTTTGCAGGTTTTCTACGTCTTTGACGAATACTTTTTCAATGCCTTCGTCAAGGGCACTATAGGCAATATATTTACCGTCAGGACTCCATGTTGGGTAATTTTCTTGACGGTCAGGCGTATTGGTCAAATTGATCGATGCTGCATCAGTCGGATTATCAAGCGAGAAAATGTATATATCCTGATTGCCATTTCGCCAAGAGACAAAGGCAATACGCCGCCCATTGTTAACCGGTGACCAAGATGGAGAAAAATCCGGCGCGGAGCTATCGGTAACACGCAAAGCGGGTTGTGATCCATCAACAGGTACGACATAAATATCAAGATTGTTGCCTTGATAACTTTCGTAGGTTAGGAACTTACCGTCGGGGCTCCAATGTGGTGATCCTTGAAACGAGAGATCGTAAGTCATTCGTTTCGGGATACCAGTTGCCAAATCATTAATGTATATTTCCCAGTTACCATCTTGCCGAGAGGCATAGGCTAATTTAGTGCCGTCGGGTGACCAAGCTGGATCGCGCTCATCTGCCGCACTATTCGTAAGACGAATTGGTGCGCGACTACCAATACTCAGCGCCCAAATATCAGACTGCCCTTTCTCCCGCGCCACATATGCAATACTACCGCGTGCTTCCAGAACAGGTGGGAGTAGAGTCGCTGTAGGTACCGCAGTGCTTCCTAAAACTGGTAAAGGGGTTGCATCTAAAGAGGCATTGGTAACAGCTAAAGATAAACCGTTAGTATTATCAACAACGGTGTTCAAATTGCTCGGCTGGCGCGCGGGATTGGTTGCCCATAGGACAACAATGATTAGTGCAGCCAGAACGACTACAAACAATCCGCTTAATGTCCGGTTCTGGACGCGCAGTGGATCTTCTGTCACAGCAGCGGTCATTTCGGCACGCGCCGTACGCCGCGCCATCATATTGCTGGTTGATGTGCCAACTGCCCCAACTGCTTGCTGAGAAGCCCGTCGTGCGCCGCCGCCAATCAACGCGAAAATCGTACCGAAAATACGCCGAAAACCTGCAAATATAATACCGAGTACGCCAAGAATTATACCGAGTAAACCGCCAATAATACGTCGAAATAATCCTGAAATGCGTGTGACTCCGGATTCAGAAACATATCCGAAACCCACACTCAGCTTCAGGATGACGATTCCCAGTTTATCGCTCAAACGATAAGCACGTACCAGCATTCGTTTTTATCTCAACAACTTGCTGCAAAACTAATCAAGGTTTTCATTGTACTGGCAAAAACAGAGTCCGGCAATTGTCCTATAGTTTATCAATAAGCTTCTACGAAATTGACCTAAATCACCATATGATGTACTGTTAAGTCAACAAGCCGTTTTAGGAGAAATTTACTATGTCGCGCCGCCGTGTAGTTGATGTAGCACAACTTATTCTTTTGGTCGCGTTACTTTTTACGTTTGCGATTGTCCCAACCATTGCACAAGACAACCAAACAACACACGTCGTGCAACGTGGCGAAAACCTGTATCGTATTGCATTACATTATGGCATCAGCATCAGTGCGCTTGCTGAAGCAAATGACATTACCAACACGAGCCGTATTTTCGCAGGTCAAACCCTGATTATTCCGAATTACAATCCGACTCCGGATACAGTCGAAAACCCGACCTTAGCGGGCACACCGACCAAATATACAGTGACATATGGGGATACTTTAGCCGGAATTGCCAACAAGTATGGCATGACTGTTGACCAGTTGATTCAAATCAATCAACTCACGAATCCAAACCGTATCTTACGGGGTCAAGAACTGCTTGTTTGGGCAACAACTCCGGAAGAAGTATCTTTAACCGACGCTCCCCAGATTAGCCTTGCAGACGTTCCCGCAGTGGAGGCTAATGCACCAGCACCAGTCGAGGCCATCGCTTCAGTAGTTGAGCCTCCACCGAGCACTACTTACGTTGTGAAGTCCGGTGAACATCTTTCTCAAATCGCCAATCGTTTCGGGGTCAGTTGGGTCGATATTGCCAGCGCAAACGGGATCTCGAATGCCAACCAAATTTATGCAGGCCAAACATTAACCATTCCGGGCGTAAGCGGAAGCGCCGCTGATGCAGGCGGCGGTGTGGCTGCAGCGCAGAGTGTACCAGCCTTTGCACCAGCCCTTCCGACATTATTTGTTGGACGGCAGGTAGTGGTGGATTTAAGTGACCAGATGGTATATGCCTATCAAGATGGGGTTCTGCTACGGTCACTGCGAGTTTCCACCGGTCTGCCCGGTACTGAGACTGTTTTGGGCGATTACAAAGTGTATCACATGCTTGAATCACAACGTATGACCGGCCCCGGCTATGATTTACCCGGTGTGCCTTATGTCATGTACTTTTATCAAGGATATGCCCTTCATGGCACATACTGGCACAACAATTTTGGACATCCGATGAGTCACGGCTGTGTCAATATGCCAACTTCGGAAGCGGAGTGGTTCTACACCAATTTCGTCGAGGTAGGAACGCCCGTACACGTCCAGTTATAACTCACTGCCAAAATTAGACAGGGACTCGTGCTGTAAAGTGCGAGTCCCTATTTTTATTGCCTGCGTTCAGATTGTGAAATGGTTCTGCAAGCGTCTATGTTGCTGGCAACATTCACCTAATCAAGAGATGTCGCATTTTGCTTTA
>JBBSBS010000026.1:0-33195 GCA_038251045.1 Aggregatilineales bacterium
CCGTCGTTCGTAAGGGGGCATAGGTTCTAAAGCGACGGTACGATTGGTTCGCGTAGCCTGATCCGCCATGCGTAGAGCTAAATCATGCAACATACGCGAACGCTTGGCTTTGTAGCCGGCAGCATCCACGACAATGTTGGCTCGATGTTGGAGTTCACGACTCGAAATCAGTCGCGTAATATATTGCAAAGCGTTGAGTGTTTCTCCACGTCGACCAATTAGCGAATTTAAGTTAGGACCGGTAATATCCAGTAACCATGGGTCACCATCGCCTTCTTGAGGCTTGATGGCACGTCGTACGACAATTTCAGGGCGTAGAATTTGCATCTTATCCAGCAATTCGCCCAATACCACTTTCGCCACACGCACATCTTCATCCATCTGCGACTCATCGACGATTTCCCGCATTTCTTCGAGCAGTGAAACGCCTTCGTCTTCATCAACTTCAGCCGAAAATGATTCTTGGGTGTTTGTTTTGGAACGGTTAATAGGAGGCTCTTCGTCTTCATCAGCCGGAGAAGTAATCAAGGGCGACGCAGGAGCGGAAGAAGGAGCGGGTGAACGGAATAGTTGCAAACGCACTCTCGCTGGATGCGCACCTAAACCAAACATGCCACGACTAGCTTCTTCGAGAACTTCAACAATTACATCGGTTGGCGCAACACCACCTAATTCTGCCAATCCCTTGCTGATGGCTTCCTCGACACTTTCGCCCGTCGTTTCGATGGAGCGTTCAGAACTCATGAATTCAATCCTTGTTGCAGACAAGATTACGGCTACCATGCAGCCGTATAGCAATTTATTTCGCTGGTTTCGCTTTCGCTGACTTTACCCTTGTTTCGGTCTGCTTGCCATTCGATTTAGGGTCAGCTTTAGATTCTGTGACTGAATCGGTATCGTCAATCACGGTAGTACCAGACATTAGCCCTACTGCACGTTCGGCCTCAAGCTTTGCTTTGAGAGTCGACTTCCCCCCCGGACCGACTGGCATCGGTACGGGTTTTGCCCCTCCCGAGTTAATCTTAAAGGGCAAAAGGCTGCTCCAAACAAACTTGGTCTTTCCGCTACGAGCATACTGAACTATACCCATGATATTCGATACAATAAAGTAAACAGACAATCCGACTGAGAACGAAAGCGAGAACATGCCCATCATTAAAGGCATAATGGTCGTCATCGACTGGGTCATGGCGGCAGCCTGATTGGGCTTGGCATCGCCTTGAGATGGCGCAGGTGGAGGGGTCATCATCTTTGATTGCAAGTAGGATGTGACTAAAACAAGTGCCGGAAATATGAGGGCATAAGTTGGGTTTGCAGTCGGAGATTGCGTCAAATCCATACCCAAAAATATGTTGTTCAGTGGAACAAGCTTATCAAGACCGGGGAGCAAGAAGCGCCCAGACAAATCCAAGAGTTGTAGCGGTGTTGCGGCAAGCGCATGATTAATGGCTTGATAAAGACCAATCCAGATTGGTAATTGAATGATTAGTGGTAAACAACCACCGACAGGGTTGACACCGTATTCACGATACAAACGCATTTGTTCTTGCGAAAGCTTCTCTCGATCATTCTTGTGTTTATCCTGTAGCTTCTTAAGTTCAGGCTGAAGTTCAGCCATCGCTTTAGAAGCACGAGTCTGCTGTGCCGTTAGAGGGTAAGTCACCAGCCGAATCAGTACAGTAAACAGGATAATGGCAATCACTGAGCTGTTGAACAATTGGTACAACAGTGTTAACGCAGTGATAAACGGGTTAAGGATTAACGCCCAAAAATCCATGGATAAGAGACTCCCTCAGCTTTACTGGAAATTGTAAGACCACTTGGACTCGCCATTATCTAGGGTGTAAGCCGCTAGAAGTTGACTCGTCGAAGTCGTGCTGACAACGATATACGGTTTGGGAATATCCACGCCGTCGCCCGGCTGGATGAGCAAAATATCGGATAGAATTGGTGCTTGAAGTGTTCGCACCAAAGGCAATCCGTCCGATCCAAGAACCGGAGTGCCGTCTGCACGGTTCAACCAATATAGTTTCTGGTCATGACCTGCAACAAGCATCACATCCCCTGAAATGACGGGTGTAGCACGGATAGCACCTACTGCAACTTTCTTCTTCCAGATAAGTGCCAAGTTTTTCGTTGTGTCAAAGGCATAAACATTGCCGGCCAAATCCGCTACATAAAGCGCAGTACCGTCAATCGCAGGTGTTCCCCAAACCCAATCTTCTGTTGGTTGTTGGTTAAGTACCTTGCCGTCAGTAGAAATCTCAAAGAGCGCACGGGCAAAACTACCCACGTAGAGTTTACCATCAAAAAAGAGAGGCGCACCAATTGCTGCCCCGCCCAGATCTACTTCCCACTTTTGATCACCAGTATTGGCATCTATTGCATACAGATGATGATCAAGAGAAGAAAAGTAAAGTGCATCTTCGACAAGGAGCGGTTTACCCCAAACCCCGTGCTCCGTTTGAGTAGTCCACTTGACATCGAGTGTAACTCGGTCAAGGGCAACAAGGTCTTTGGCATTCAGCGCCACATAGATAAATTTATCGGAAGCAACCAAATCTGCGACCGCATGTCCGGTTCGACCATCAATCGGGCGACCAGCAGTATCGGAAGCTTGCGCTAATGTGGTATCAATCGTGAAAAGATGCTGATCATAGGCAATTGCCAGCAAATGCTGATCATCTAAACGTATAGGAACCGAGTAAAATTGCTTCCCACCAGCCGCACGAAAATCCCATGCTCGTGGCTTACCTTCCGAATCGGGATCACGTGGTTGGCATTCTGTATTCTTGAGAATAACAGGCTTGCCGTCAGCAGGGTTAACCTGCACAATCCGATCATTAAAAGTAACCAAAATAGATTCGGTGGTTGTGCCACCGCATACGCTGTTGAGCAAGCTAATAGCAGGCCAACTCGTGCCAAGTGGCGCAGGGCCACAGGCAGCCAATGTCAGGCTAAACAATACAAGAGCGCCCCATACAGCAGGGCGCGCAAATAACTGGCGGATATTCAACACGTTACTCCTCAAGGTCAGGTACAGGGTCAAAGCCTCCAGCATGAAATGGATGACAACGCCCAATGCGCTTCACACCCATCCAGCCACCACGTATTACACCGAAACGATCAATGGCTTCGTACATATACATGGAACAAGTCGGCTGATAGATACAGGACGGCGGCAAAAGCGGGGATATGAAGCGCTTGTAAAAACGAATCAACGCTAATGCGACAATTTTCACCCTTCACTGCTTTCCACTACATTAAATCTGCTCGGTGAAACAATTCATTTAGTATACGCAATACCGTGTCAATCGGTTGCTGAATGAGTGGTGAGCGTACGACTATTACAATATCGACTCCATTGTGAAGCTGTGGATGTAACCCACGAATAACCTCACGCAGCAAACGGCGCATCCGATTTCGCGCTACTGCTCCACCAACGCGCCCTGAAGTAACGAGTCCATAACGATTATGTGTCAACCCATTAGGCATATGACTTATCAACATATATCGATTTTGGACCGTTGATCCAGATTGGCGGAGACGTGCAAAGTCTTCTGTGCGGCGAAGTCGAAAGCGCCGTTCCATAAGTCACGAAAGCTATGCTTTCCAATTAACCTTTTTAACATGGTTAGGCTTGACACTCAATACATGACGACCGACACGGCGGCGTGCGGAAAGCACGAGACGACCTTTACCGGTCTGCATACGCTGGCGGAAGCCATGTACACGTTTGCGACGACGAATCTTTGGTTGGTATGTCCGCTTGGTTGACATGCCGTATGTACCTCATTGTTATTTGTAATATCACTTCGGTCGACAAGTATATACTACGGGTATGCGGCGGTCAACCCGACGCTTGCAAGGGGTTAGTCATGTAAAGTATAATCAAAATTCAATCTAAATTTGCTTTTCTACAATTCCCCCTGCATAACCATCTGGAGAGCCTAAACCTTGATGATGCCAAGCCATCACTGGGCGCGTAATTTTGCGGTTGACAAGGACGACATTGAGTATCTGACGAACTTACTGCTCGAGCGGGAAACCCCTCTTGAAACAGAAACTTTAGCCCATGCACTGGTTGAAACACGCATCAACAAAGAAGTGGCTACGCTACGTCAACAATACGAAGATGCTCGCATTTATGACCCTGCGCGTTCCTACCCAATTGGACAAAAGTTAGTGTTCACCGAGTTTGATTACGAAACGGCTGTTGTCGTTGGCGTGCGAACCGGTAACAACCCCGATTACGGGGATTTCAGCGTCATGGCTGTGAAATTCGATGATGACGATTTGAATGCGGGTGATGATCTTCGTGAGTTCGCATCTGAACTAAAAGCGGAGCATGATCTCAACCTAGACAATGACGGTGATGAAAACTTTGGATCAATCAGTGATCTGAATGTTGATGACATCATGTCTGCGTCCGGCAGAGAAATCACAAAAAAACTAGACGAAAAGCTTCATGCTTCCCCTGACCTCATTTATATGGCGCGAAAGTGGTTTCCTCGCGATTTGCTAATGGATGTCAACGTTGGTCATTTGAATTTGGCTGAAGCCGTGCTGGATATTTCTGGCGGTGGGCCAATGAAAACCGAATCTATTTTGAATGAGATCGGCGGTTTAGGGAAAGCTCCAATTGCGTTACAGGTATTCTCGCTTAACTTCGCCTTAAATCAAGATGACCGTTTTGATGAGGTCGGGCCAACGGGTGAAGTTTTGTGGCATTTAACGCGGCTTGAACCTGATGAAGTGCAGCGCACTCCTCTGATGCTCCGGTATACGCCCATCGAATATGATACGAACTTATTGTCGCCAGAGCTTCTATCTATCGAAGCGGAGCTTGACGATGAACACACACTCACGGATGTGCCGGAAGAAATCAACGAAACACAAATAACATTAACTTATCCGCACCGGCGATTAGGAACACTTCCGTTAAGTGACCGTACTGCTGTAATTTTCCCGACGGCGAGACAAACACCGCGAGTTGCATTCTCATTGATTGACGGACAAGATGGCGAAGAGTATCCAGCATGGGTTGTACGCAAAGATCGTTATGTGTACGGTTTAGCCAAATTTTACCGCAAACATAAACTCCCGATTGGCGCATATGTTACGGTCACTAAAGGTGAAGACAGCGATAAAGTCGTTGTCAACTTTAAGGGGCACAAACCACGAACTGAATGGATTCGGCTGATTGTGCCTAAGGGCGAACAAATTACCTTTGAAAATCATAAGCGAGCCATTGGTGCCGAATATGATGACCTCATGATTTTGGGAGCTGAAGATTTGGCTGGCGTTGATGCATTGTTCACTAATGCACAGCAGCAAAAGAAAAGTCTGGTTGCTATTTTGCGTAGTATCATTCCCCCACTCGGCGCACTTACACCACAGGGTACGGTACACGCCAAAACAATTTATAGTGCGGTAAACGTACTGCGGCGTTGCCCTCCAGGTCCAATTTTCGCGGTATTGGTTGCTAACCCTGATTTCCAAAATGTAGGTGGAGATTATTGGAAACTAAGCAGTGATTAAGGAGAGCTGGTCATGACCACAACAACGGGTAAACCTGGCTTCCTCATAAAGCCTACGCTGGATACAAAATTCCGCGTTGACTATAGTTGGTGGGAGAAAAGTTCCGAAGATTTACGCACTTATCTATTGAGTCATCTTTTGCAGGAACAGCGAGAGCGCCTCAGCCAAACGGATGAAGCGCGGACGGTTGACTACATAGATCCAGATACGGGTGAAGTGCTGGAACTTGACGAATTGGGCCTTGCTATCCAAACGGCGGCTGAAAACCCCGACTTCATAAATCAACAGACCTCGTTGGTGGACAGTATTTTCAGGGTATTTCTGGCGAACGGCAACTTACCAATGACTCCAACAGAGTTGGCAGAACGGACAGGACGTTCGGCTAACACGATTTTGAAAACCCTCAGTGGCGGGCAAATTTACAAGGGCATTCGTGCGATGCTTTAATTCATGGATTGATGAAGGGAAATCATCCTTATGGGTCGTGTCATTAATACAGATAGCACCGGAAAACAACGTTCCCAGATCATGCGCACGGTCGCCGAAATCCTGCGCCGTTTGAGCCAAAAGCAGGTTGTTGACGATGATGTTCGCAATATGACGGCAATGCTGGTTTATTTATTTCGCGAAATCGAAGCAGGTATTGACCAATCCGCGACAGCATGGGAAAAGAGAGATTATTGGGTGAAGTCTGAAGAACTACGCCAACGCTGGATGTGGGTTGGTGATATGGCAGATCAGCTTCGTGCAATGATTTACTCAGAACAGTGGACGTTATTGCCCCCGATTATGCTTAAACTCCTTCCCCGCGTGGCCGATATTAAAATCACCAAAATGACTCGTAACGAGTCGTTATGGGAAGGCGTTTACGACAGACTGATGGGCGAAAAACCCAACTCATCCAATTAGGTTAACGTCAACCGGGATGAGGACAGAGATTGCTGTAATTGTGTCTAAAATTGGAAAAATTGCAGCAAATGTTGCAAAAATTGCATATTCCCCGCTGAATTGGCAGGCGAGAGGCTCGCGCGAACCGCCACAATGATATTTTAACCCCGTGGGATGTTCGGTCAATGCCACAGAAATGACACAAATGCCGCGGTAAGCTCGCTCGATACCACCGCTTTGCCATAAGTGACTGCCGTTGCGGTATTTGCAGATGGTTTAAGGAGGTATTGATCAATAAGGGGCACGACATTTCCCTCAAACAGATGTGGTCAAGATACTCATTACAGAACATAAATTCATATTTTGTCAATGGAAAGCAGTGCGAGTTCACAAAGTATTTTGCGAGAGACATGTGGGCTGACTGCCATCGCTTTGACCGACTACCGATTGCCATACAAGAATGGGGCTTTAGCCGAAATGTTCCCGTAACCACGGAGATAACAAATCGTAGTTGGGTATGGCATTTCCGGCGGCTGATCCTTGAATATAATCCCGATCAATAACCAACTGATCATAACGACCACGATTTAGTACCGCAGGTACCGCAACCGTAAACATATCCCACAAGGTCAGGTTTGTATCCACTGAAGATTGGAACACCGCAACAGCCGAAGACCATCGCAGCGGGTTTACCAAGCGAGAAAACAATGCGGACATGACTTGCTGCTGACGGGCAGCACGACGGTAGTCGTCATCACTGTGGCGCGTGCGGGCGTAGATCAGGGCGCGTTTCCCATCCATCTGCTGAATTCCAGCATCGAACTTTATGGACTCTACGCCACCATCATCTGTTGGATACGAGTCGTCAATTAGCGTATGCTCCACATCGATTGTGATTCCACCCACCGCGTCAACCAATTCGATGAAGCCATTAAAATCAAGCCGAACATAGCGATCAACCCGAACGCCAAAATCCTGATTGATGGCAGCGCCAACTAAAAATGGGCCATTACCGGCTTTCTCTTGCTCACCTAAAAAATTAATGGTGTTAATGCGCTGGGAACCATAGCCGGGTACATCTATGAAAATGTCGCGAGGAATCGAGAGCATCGACAAGCGTAGCTGCGCGGGTTTCACACCAACAAGTATGATGCTATCGGTGCGAGCAAGAAATCCTTCGCCGGGGCGGGCATCCGTTCCTAATACGAGAATGTTCAGCGACGACGGCGGGAATATGAGATAAAGCAGCAGCGTTGAACCGCAGCAAAACAGTGGTACTACCAGCAGTGCAAATAAGATCCAGCGACGTGTCCACCTTCTTGATTTACGTGCTAATAAAACGCGGGTAGTAGGTGATGGCGGGGTCGGCGCAGAATTCATCATCCCAAAACTATGCCCAAATCCCGTGCCATCAAAATGGTTTCGCCATTGGGATCAACAAATTTCATTTTGATTGCATCTTCTATCTTCACGGCAACTGTGCCCGTTCCTTGTAATCCCACCATATAACCCCACTTTTCCTGTGCCACAAGATGAACGGCGGCTGATCCAAAACGGGTTGCTAACCATCGATCATAGGGGGTGGGCTGTCCACCACGTTGCACATGACCCAACACGGTAACGCGCACTTCTGCTTCGACACAATCCGCCAAGATATTGCCGATTGTGTGCCCTACCCCACCTAAGCGCATTCCTTTTCTCGGCCCACTATTAACGCGGTATTGTGGTTTCCCTTTGGACGAAACAGCACCTTCCGCAACAACGATCAAACTATGGTGACGACCCGACAATTGTATCTGCCGGATTTTCTCACAAACAACCTCAATGTTGTAAGGGATTTCAGGAATGAGGATAGCATCCGCGCCGCCAGCGACACCGGCATGTAAAGCAATCCACCCGGCATCGCGTCCCATAACTTCTAAAACCATTACACGGTGGTGGCTTTCAGCGGTAGTCTGCAACTTATCCAACGCTTCGGTCGCAGTGTTGATGGCGGTGTCAAATCCAAAGGTGGTATCCGTACTCGCTATATCATTGTCTATCGTTTTAGGAACACCAATGATGGGCGCTCCTAAGTTTACCAAACGATGGGCTATCGCCATTGTACCATCGCCACCTGCCACAATCAGGGCATCCAATCCCATTTCCTTCATGCGAGAAATTGCGACGTGAGATACATCTTCGTATTCGATCTTGCCGTTTGCTCGTGTTACCGGATGTACAAAAGGGCTGCCACGATTTGCCGCACCCAATATTGTACCCCCACGCGCTAACAGTTCTCGCACATCTTTCTCCCCCAAAGGGACAATCGGCGTACCCTCATAAAGACCATCAAAGCCACGCAAAATGCCCACCACTTGCCAACCATAATGATTATTTGCGGTAAGTACCGCTGACCGGATAACGGCGTTTAAGCCCGGTGCATCACCACCACCTGTCAAAATACCAATGCGTTTAGACACATTTGCCTCGCTATGTAAGGGTCAAAATGGCTTACAAATATGTTACGAGCCGGAGCTCGCTTATTAAACGGATATTTTCATGATGAGTAACGTTTCCAGTCGGTACTATCCGGTGAGAGGCTATAAACACCACCGCGCATGTCACCAATAAAAATCATCCCGTCTGAACCAAGCTGCACCTGCGGCGTAAACGGGATTTCAGCTTCGGCGACTGCCCATCCTAATCGATCTCGCAGCGATGGTTGGTTACGCCACAATAAGCCAAATCCACGACGCGGTTGCCATGTGGAGGGGGGTGCGTTATCAAAAGCCGGATCTGTATCGTTCATGCCATCAACAAATGTGTCATTAAACACCTGCCAGCGAGGCGGGTTGGTGCTGTCATAAAGCACGTAAATGGCATCCTGTTTTTCAACCCATAGCATTATTCCGTTTTGGAACTGCAACAATGAACCGGGACTAATTAAGGG
Organism: Aggregatilineales bacterium; assembly: GCA_038251045.1. Taxonomy (GTDB): domain Bacteria; phylum Chloroflexota; class Anaerolineae; order Aggregatilineales; family Phototrophicaceae; genus CFX2. The sequence continues at coordinate 9,362 of JBBSBS010000026.1, forward strand.
TGGATTCATGGCACAACTTGCAGGCTGTAACATACTAAAGAACCATGATGTCGGGCAGGATTGAGCATTTGGATTAACAACAAGTGCGGTTGGAATGGGTACCAATCCAGCCGGTGCAGAGCCGGGAAAAGCAGTTACATAAATAACACCGTTATTTGCGGTGGGCGGCAGCGTTGGACGAGGGGTTGAGGTGGATGTCCATGTCGGGGTAATGGTTGCGGTCAACGTCGGCGTTTTGCTGGGCGGCAAGGTAGGGGTGACAAGTATAAAATTAGAACGCGGGGTCGATGTTATGATCCCGGTTGAAAGTTCTGACGTGGAAATTTCAATTACAATGGGCGAAGGGGTAGCACTCAACGCGCGAGTCGGCGCTGGCGTGGTTGGCGCAAGGGTTACTTCCTGCACCAACAGCGGGCCATTGTTTAAGGCGCTACGCTCCGGACTGCATGCGACCGTCAGCGCAATCAATAGAACTAACGCGACCAACGGGCGTTTGCCCATTCTTGAACCCTCAATTACTTCGCCAATTTATCACCCGATTGTATGCGTCAAACGTCTATAACGCAATTGGCTTAAACGAGGCGGCGGGTGTATGCTTGTAGGCATATTGCTATCAGATTTAGAGGGTCTTTATGGCGAGACGCAGATCAAGTAATTCGCGGGGACGAAGCAATAATTACCGTGACAGTGGAAGTTCGCGCAGTTCAACCCGGCGAAAAAGTTATGCCGAAGAACGGATCGAACGACTCACATGGTTTTTTCTCGTACTCGCAATAGCTGGTGTTCAAGTTGTGCAGCAAGGTGGAATGACACTTCCAAACTGGACAGTTCCTTTCGTGGGCTGTGTTGTATTACTTGGGTCAGGATTATATCAGTATTCACGCCGGTGGCGTGTCAGCCCTGCCACATGGTTAGCAGGCGCATTGTTAGCTGGATTAACGCTCATTAATTTGTACGTCAGTCCCAACACCAGTTTCCTCGGCATTTCGCTGGTCGTATTTGCCGGTGTAATCCTTATTGGATTACTGACTGGCGAAACATAGAATTTATTCAACAGAGTGGTTGTATTTTGTTTTCAGACGATAATGACGGACTAAAGATGGCAGAAAGCGCACATATCACAACGGTTGAAGACGTTCGCAAACTCGGGTTGCCATTGGGAACTAAGGTTGTCGCGGGTGATGGACTTTTAAATCGTCCGGTTAGCTGGGCAACGGTATTCTACCCAGAGACTCCAATTGGTTCGAAAACGCTTCAGAAGGGCGAAATTGTCCTCGTAGCAGCGCCGGAGTCAGCGGAATCCAGTGTTGTAACCGATGTAGAGATATTACGCTGGGCATCGGATATGCAAGCGGCGGCGATCGTATTGAGTGATAATGCTGCGCCTGCCTTGGTAGCTGAATCAAATGCCATTGGGATGACGATAATGGTTCTGCCACCGGGCAACCGAATTCGCATGGTTGAAAAGGCAGTCATCAGTTTATTGGTGGATCGCAAAGGGCAAATCGAACGACGCGCCACTCAAATTTATCGCCAATTGACACAGATTTCTTCGCGAAATGAAGGTATGACTGAGCTAGTCGGTGCGATGGCACGCTTGACGAACAAAGCAATTGTTATACAAGATAAACGCCTGCGTATTCTCGAAAGCACCGTTCAACCGCAATTCATTGGGAACTGGGACGACATCGAGCAGTTTCTAAAGAATGTTTACAACCTGCCCGTTGAAATGCAAGATCGCCAGCGCGTTGCTGAAATTGATAATCCGGTGTTGTTGCAATCTATCCCGACACCGGGGTTGGCACGTTTAGTGTCCCCTATCATCACCAAGAATATTGGTCGTGGTTATCTGTCGATTATTGGGCGTGACAATGAACTGGATGACATCGATTTGTTGGTCGCAGAGCACGGAGCAGCGGCCTGTGCGCTGGAAATGGCGAAAGCTAAAGCCATTAGCGATACTGAAAAACGCCTACGTGGGACATTTCTGGATCGTCTGCTGATTGGTGATGTTAGCTTGCAGGAAGCCATTCGCCAAGGTGAGCGTTTCGAACATGACATGACGCAAACGCACCTCGCGATCGTCTTAGCATGGCAAGGTGATAAAAAACCGTCCAATCGCAGACTCGAAACGTTGGTCAATGGCGTGGTAGCAAGCCAACATGCGAGTGCACTCATCTGGCAGCGCGAACGCGAAAATGAATTATTGGTGTTTCATGCGACAGCTGCCGATAATAAAGAAACTGTAGAATCTAGCATCAAACTTGCGAAGGCATTTACACAGGAAGTGCAGCGACAGTATCCCGGAGCACGAGTAGCGGTCGGGTTGGGTCAAGCTGCTCGTGACATTACGGCCTGGCGAAACAGCCACCGCGATGCTGTGCAGGCTCTGGAGTTAGCATCACGTTTGCATACCGATACGCCACTGTATATTGGTGATTTGGGTGTGTATCAGCTTATTTTGACTCTGTCTGACCGCGATAAGTTATTAGCCTTTTGCCAAAAAACGCTGGGTTCATTGGAAGACTATGACCACCGACAGAATGCAGACCTCATCAAGACATTAGAGGCATTCTTTGCATGTCACGGCAATCTTAGCCAAACGGCTGATATGCTGATTGTGCATCGCAATACCCTGCTCTATCGCATGAACCGAATTAACGATATTGCACAAATCGAACTGGATCGACCAGAGATTCGACTTGCGTTACATCTGGCACTCACAATACGCCGATTGTTGACTTTGAATTGACCATCGTTTATTTTTCGACAACATATCCTCTAAAAACGGCGCACTTTGCGTCATTTTTGCTTCTATCATTGCTGCTGCATGCATCACAAATGAGAACGAGTTTATGTATATTTGGGTTTGGTAGCCGCTATGACCATAGAAGTCAAGGGAATCTATGCAATTTGCACGATTTGAGGGGGATTAGCTTAGAGTAGATTATCCGTATATTTATTGCTGCTAACAGGATAAATTATCACCAATAAAGAAACCGTTATTTTTAGGTAATTTAACCAAAATAGCGACAGTCAGGAACGCGGCAACAAGGAGCGATTTACAATGCAGCAAGATAACCCATCCGATAATATGGATTTTCCCCTCCATCGCATTGATACACAGGAACACGATGCGTGTGCGCTGATTTGCGCCGTCCGCAAAGGTGGACAACCCACGCACGGCAATGTAAAACGCACCATTGAAGCGCTCACTCGCATGGGACACCGCACCGGAATAGTGGACGGTGAAGGCGATGGCGTTGGAATCCTAACTGATATTCCACGCCAACTCTGGGTTAAGCGTCTGGCACGCGCCGGGCTGCGCTCCTCGATTGCAAGCAGTCGGAATTTCTGGGTTGCGCATGTGATGATTCCAGCGGCAGCGCGTGGCCGCTCCCATAATTTGATTGAACGCATCAGCAAGCATATTATGGCTGCCGGGCTGGATGTCATTTTGGAAGAACCGGGCGAGGTCAATAGTCACATTCTTGGCCCCAACGCAACAAAAAATGAACCGGACTTCTGGCAAATTGCCGGTACGAGCGGCAGCGTACCTCTGGAACAGCTTGAGGGCACACTTTTCCGTTTACAAACGCAACTCGAAAAGGAATTGGGCGTACACTTTCCTTCATTTTCGTCGCACAGTGTCGTCTACAAGGTGCAGGGAACAGTCGAAATTTTACGCCGCTACTATCCAGAACTCCGTGATCCGGATTATGCGTCGTGTGTAACGCTGGGACATGCCCGTTATTCGACCAACACAAACTCCAATTTCGAACGTGTTCAACCATTCGGATTGATGGGGCACAACGGAGAATTTAACACGATCAGCCGGTTCCGTATTGAGGCGGGAATGATCGGTGTACCTCTCGATCCAAACAATTCCGACTCGCAGGATATAGACCGCGTTTTACAAGCACTTTGTGTGGAATATGACATGGATCTCATTGAGGCCATGGAATATGTATTTCCACCTCATCATCATGACTTGATTCAAAGCACGCCAGAGATACATGATCTTTATGACCAAATTCGCAAGTCGTTTGGGCCATTTGCCCAAGGGCCGGCAGCTGTAGCTGGACGACTTGGAGATGTTTGTGTGTTCAGCGTGGACGCACTTGGCTTACGTCCTTTGTGGTTTGGCGAAACCGAGAAAGAATACTTCGCCACGTCAGAACGCGGCGTATATTCACTGGACATGATGTCTTCTGAACCAAAGCCGCTGGCCCCGGGTGAAAAAATCGCACTCAAACTGATCGCAGGCCAAGGGCTAGAAGTTTATGATCACCCGGCTATCCAACGCCATGTGTTAAGTCGCCAAAAAGAGCGTAATATGCGCCACCCAAATGGTGGTGCAGGATTGTGGACTTTGAACGATTTGCCAATCGCCGGATTGCCCTTACCAACGGGTGATCACGGTTATGCAAATGGTAACGGGAACCTACAAGTGGCAGTCGCAGCGACAGCGGTTGCTGAAGCCACGCAGTTCGCCCCTGCCCCACTTAAGACATTACAGCCGATGCCGTGGTTAGAAACCAAAACTCCTGTCAATGCTAATACCATGGCTGCGCTTGGATGGGAACGCTATCATGTCAATTTTATGGAAACGATTGCAGAGTCTCATAAGGAGCAGGTCGGTTCACTTGGTTGGGATGGACCGCTGGCGGCATTGAGCCAATCGCGCGTTAATATCGCCGATTATTTCAAAGAAACCGTTGCGGTTGTTACCAACCCAGCCATCGACCGCGAGCGCGAAAAAGCTCAATTTTCGGTGAGGACATTCATCGGGACACGTCCGGCAGTAGCCACGCCGATTGACCCTAATAATGTCCTAATTCAACTCGCGACGCCACTGTTGTTGGGGGGGTATTCGGAATTAGGCGACATCAACGAAATTAGAGAGGCAGCCGAAAAGACAGGCACGATGTTAATCGAAGATCTCTTCGAGACATTTGGTGACAGAATGGTTGTCTTTTCAAGCGCAGCAGCGATGGATGAGAACATTCAAGAAGCAGTTGACCGTCTGCAACAGGCGGCTATTGATGCGGTTTTGAATGGAGCCGTTTGCATCCTGATTGATGATAGTGAAGTTTACGCAGGAAAGAAGTTGTGGATTGATCCGCTGCTTTTAACTTCAGCACTTGACCAAGCATTACGGAACGCGCCACATACCCCTAACCTACGGCGGCAGGTAGGACTTGTCGTTCGGTCGGGTGCGCTGCGCGATCTACATGATCTGGCAATCTGCATCGCGTTAGGGGCAAATGGCATTGTCCCGTATGCAATGTACGCAGTTGCGTTAGGATTGGCTCCAAAGCCGTCCAAAGAACAGCTAACCCCGGAGATGCGAGTGAAGCAATTGATGGGATTGGTGAAAGTTCTCAATGGTGGGATTGAAAAAGCCATCTCGACAATCGGCTGCCATGAATTACGGGGATACGGACATTCGTTCAGTTCGATTGGGCTGGCACTTAATGTCACTCCTTATTTTGGAACCCCCAATTACTTTGGTTCTGAAGCGCGCGGCCTGACATGGAGCGACATGAAAATTGACGCAGAAGAACGAGCAGCGGAACTACGCGGCGAGAAAACAGGCAAGTTAGCAAATGCAGATCGGCTTTATCCGAAGATGTGGAAAAAGGTCGAGGATATCGCGATTGGGGAACTCTCGCTCGAAGATTACACCAAAGAAATGTTCGCACTTGAGAATGACATCCCTGTTGCCCTCCGGCATGTACTCGGGCTCAAGACAGAAGATGTTGAGGAAGTCATTGATCCCGACAGCGTAGACATTACGTTTAAAGACCATACGATGCCGGTTGTAATCGGCGCAATGTCATTTGGCTCACAAGGCGAACTGGCCTATAAAGCTTACGGTGAGGCAGCATATCGCCTGAACATCATTTGTGTGAACGGTGAAGGTGGCGAACTACCTGATGTAATGGGCCGGTACCCACGTAATCGGGGCAACCAGATTGCATCGGCACGATTTGGGGTAAATATCGAGTTTCTGAATTCATGTAACTATCTTGAAATCAAGATTGGTCAGGGTGCGAAGCCCGGTGAAGGTGGGCAATTACCAGGTTACAAGGTCACAGAACAGGTGGCGGCAGCACGCCATACAACCCCGGGTGTTGATCTGATTTCACCCAGCAATAACCACGATCTTTACTCGATTGAAGATCTGGCACAACTGATTGACGAACTCAAAACTGCAAATCCGAATGCGAAAGTATCGGTCAAAATCCCGGTTGTGCCGGGGGTGGGTGTGATTGCCGTAGGTGTTGCAAAAGCCGGTGCAGACATCATTAACATTACCGGTTATGACGGTGGCACAGGTGCAGCGCGGGCACATTCGTTACGGCATGTGGGACTCCCTGCTGAGATTGGCGTTTGGTTAGCGCATCGGGCGTTGAACGAAAGCGGACTGCGTGATGATGTCGAATTATGGTGCGACGGTGGTATGAAGAGTGGGCGCGATGTGCTCAAGATGATGTGCTTGGGCGCGAATCGGGTAGGGTTTGGTACGCTGGCAATGGTCGCGGTGGGATGCACGATCTGCCGTAAGTGTCATGAAGGCACCTGCCATGTTGGCATCACTACACACATCAAAACTAAAGAAGAAGCATTGCTAAAGGGCATCAAACACTTTGACCCGCGTGATTTTGTAGATTATGTAGAAGGTATCTGCAACGTGTTTTACATGCTGGCGGATGATATCCGAAAGTGGACTGCCAAGCTGGGCTTTAGCCGTACACAAGATGTGGTGGGACGGGCTGACCTACTCGAACAGATTGCCATGCACGACCGAATTGATCTGAGTCCGTTGACACGACGTGCTCCGCAGAATAAGAAGAAGGCACTACAACCGGGTGTGGGAGTACGACTGGTTCGTCCACGTAACACATTGACCAAACAAATCACAGCGACGATTGCCGAGCAGGTTGGATACGGCGAACGCGAATTGACTTATGACGACGAACAAGTGATGGCGATGGATCGGGCACTGGGGACTCATTTGAATGGTGCGATTAAGCGCGGTGATTTCCCCAACGCGGATTTAATCACCGCAGTTCATCTCAACTTCAGTAATTCGGCGATCCCCGGAAACGGTCTGGCAGCGTTCCTTGACGCACCCTTGGACGTAATGGTTGAAGGTGGTGCTCAAGACGGTGTAGCCAAGTGCGCACGCGGGGGTACGGTCACTATTCTGAAAGGTTTGAACCATAATGGGCAGCGGCTTGATGGTTCGGTAGGGAAGAGCTTTGCCTACGGAGCGCAAGGTGGACGGTTCATCGTTCAAGGTAATGCAGATACGCGCGCCTGCATCCGACTAAGCGGTGCTGATGTTATCTTCGGCGGCGAGGTCACACGCCCATTACGCGATGAGTTGGGTGGATTAGCGGCTCGTGCCAACATCAAGGGATATGCTTGCGAATACATGACTTCGGGGCGGGTGATCATACTGGGTGATCCGGGTCCGTGGATGTGCGCGGGGATGTCCGGCGGTGTGATCTACCAACGCATTCAACCGGAGATGAACCTGACGGTTGAGGCTATTCGGCGGCGTATCGCTGAGGGCGCGACTGTCGATATTTTCCCATTGGATGAACGCGGATTGACTGATGTGCGCGAGTTATTGAACACCTACATTCAAACGCTTGAGGTCAATAATCAATCAGAAACCGCACAGCACCTGTATAGTCTGGTGGCGCGACCACAGGATCATTTTGTGAAGATTGCTCCGCCGATGCGGAAGAACTAAGCAATCCAAATTTAATTGAGCGCAGCGTGTCTGCGCTCTTTTTATTTCTCAGATCATGGTTACGTGCGCAGTCATTGCCATGCCATTATTCCGCTGAAATGGCGGGCGGGAAACCCGGCTGATGTCGCGGAAACGACAAAACTGCGACACGGGAAGTTCGGCTGTTACCGCTGAGCGCCGCGACCTATTCCCGTATGTCTGCCGCGTCGTCAGTGTTGTGCTGTTGCAGCGGACATAGAGGAGCGAACCGCGATGTAGTTGCAAGATTAAAGCGACACGTTGCAAAATAACACTATTGAAATGCAGGGACTCTAGGACAATGGAAGATGCAGAGGGATGATTGGGGTAACAGGACAAGTACAGCGGCATAATGACAACCTGTGGATGAGATTCAAGATTGGGATGTACCTATAGGATAGCAAAATCCACGAATTGAAGGGTGACCATTTGGCAGAACATTTGGTAACTCTTAAGCACGATTGGCGCTAACTTTACAGGCGAGAAATCAGGCTGGAAGGTTATCCACGGGTTAAGAAAGGGTTTGTCGGCAAACCAAAAGTAAACCTCTATGATAATGTTTAATTACTGCAGGGACGGTTTCATACCCCTATGGTGTGTCAAACTATCTGATTAGCCGCTGGATAAGGTTGCTAAGACACGCTGAATTTTTAGCGCGAGATGCAGAATGAGGCGATTGTCGGGATCATCGAGATTCATGTCGGTCAATTCGGCAATACGCTCCAAACGATATACAAGCGTGTTACGGTGAACATCAAGATCACCAGCAGCTTTTGCCAAATTGCCATTGGCCTCAAAAAAGCCGTTGAGCGTCCGCAGTAAGTCTCCCTGCTTGCGTTCATCATGCTCAACTAACAATCCAAGTGTCTCTTTATGGAAGCGGCGCATTTGATCGAGATTGCGTTCTTTGAGGGCTAACAAGAGTTGAAAAAGTTTCAGATCGCCGTAAAAAGTCGCCTGTTCACGATCCCCCAATTCATTGGCGATACTGACCGCGTCTTTAGCCTCACGGTACGACTCACGCAAAGTAGCGAGGCGTAAAGCTGGACGACTGATGCCCGCCCCTACTAAGCCGCTCGGGGTGCGCGAGGCCAATTGTTCGCGAACTTCATCCACTAAACGACGCACACGCTGAGGCTGTGTAGCGTTTTCAAGTGGATATAGGGCAACTATCACGTCAACATACTGACCAACCGCGCCGTTAATTTGCCGACGAATCATATCATCCCGCACCAGCGAAATAAGTGACTCAAGTGGTAATGGTGCACCGGACTTGGTCGAAGCACGAAATACTGCTACGACAAAGGCGGAGTTGACGTCGAAACCGGACTGCTGCGCACGGGTCGTCAACAAGTCATCATCGGCAGGTGTACCGCTGAGCCACATCTGCACCCAATCGCCGCGTGCCTGCTCGACAGCAAAAGCGATGGCACGGTTCTTGGCTAATTCTATGGCGCAGACATCCGCGCCATAGGTCATCACCAAACGATCAAACTCGTCTAGGGGGGTTTGTTTATCTACGAGCGAGAGATAACCCGCTACACGCTTCTCGACCTTTAAGACAGTAGTAAAGCCTAAGGGACTTGATACAATCGCGCCTTCGGAATTCGGCGCTTCTCGTTCGAGCCAATTCTGAAATGCCCCGTAAGGGAGGCTTTGCAAAATGGCGCGTCCGGTTCCACCTGCACGGCGAGAAACGTTCGGGTAAACCTGTGCCATGAGCACGCCAGCGTCATCATGAACTACAACCGGACGAGCGGTGGCACGGGCAACGATTTGCAACAGGCTGTTGAGGTCGCGGTTTTCGGCAGCAAGGCGACTCAGTTGGCGCTGAATTTCCATTGCACGCTGATTCAATTGGGCGGTGTAGTTGGCAATCAAGGTATTCACAGAGCGTTCGATACGGGTCAGGTTACTGTCATCAGGCAATGCGAGTAAACCGACCTGACAGTCATTCGCAATGGCAATCGCATCATCAGTCACATCATCTATAGCGGCAACTGCCCCTACGCCAACCTGCGCTAAACTTTGTACAACTTCACCTAAAGTGATGCGACTGTTGTAGCTTCGAAGCACATCCATTGACACAAGTGCCAGTTCGCCACCGTAGACATCAGGAAAGGCAGGTGGTTGGGCACGAACTGTGACAGACCAATTTATACTAATGTCCGGTGAACCCGCTGCCAACGAAGTGCCCAACGGTAGTGCAAACTGCAATAAAGCCTGTAGCGTGGTTGTGGTGTTTTCGGTCATATCGCTAACCTTTTTCGTTTGGCTGATTGATGATACTGTCGTTAACATAAGCAGTTTCGACAATTACTTTATAGTGGATTTAGTCATTACAACCAAAATATTACAGCACGGTACAAGGAAAGAACAACGTCAATATAAACCAATTGGTTTATTCACATTGCCCAATTGGATAAGATTACCAATAAAAAGAGCACAGCGATGCTGTACTCTTTCAAAGATTGGTGAAGTCGAACAAATCAGGCTTTGGCGCGTTTTACACCCAGTGAAATGGTTTCGCCTTCGAGATTGTCTTCTTTATGGAAGAAACCATCGGTTGGTTGTTTGGCTTCAAGCTTATCGCTCAATGTTTCGCTGCGGATATATTCAGCGAATGAGTCAATCGCCTTTGTAACGCGCTCGCTGGCTACATAACGAACGACAATACGATCATCAATGTTGAAGTCGGCTTCTTTGCGCAAGGTTTGTACACGACGCACGACTTCACGCGCCAATCCTTCGAGGATTAGCTCTTCGGTTAAGCGCGTATCCAGCGCGGCGATATAACCGCCTTCTTCGGCTATGGCATAACCTTCGGCAGACTTTTGCTTGACCTCGACTTCTTGGGGTGTGACCTCAAAAGTGCGACCGTCAGCCTCAACGATCACGTTCTCGTTATTCATGAAAGCCTTGGCCCAACGCGTCACATCTTCCGGTGCGCCTTCGCGCAATGTCTTTTGTACGAGGGGAAAATCCTTGCCGAATTTCTTGCCGAGCGCACTGGGCAAGGGATTAAGGACGTAGGCTACAACATCCGCCGCACCTTCCAGAACGACAATCTGCTTGACGTTCAACTCGCTCTGGATAAGCGGTGTTAGACGTTTGACAGCGGCGATTTCCTTGACATCGCGGGTCACAAATTGAGCGCTTGCCAATGGCTGACGCACCTTGAGGTTGGCACTTTCACGGGCAGAACGACCAAGACTGACCAAACGCTCGACCGTATTCATCTCGTTGATGCGAACCATGTCGATGAGCGACACATCATATTCAGGCCATGATGCAAGATGAACACTGTCAGGCGCGGTTGGGTCGACACTGGCGACCAAATTGCGATACAGCGCATCACTGACGAACGGCATAGCAGGCGCGATCAACTTAGAGAGCGTTGACAGACATTCATAGAGCGTGGCATATGCGCCCTGCTTGTCGGCATCACTTTCACTCTTCCAGAAACGGCGGCGGCTGAGGCGCACATACCAGTTACTCAGACGTTCAACGAAGATCTGCACCGGACGGGTGGCATCGGTGACATTATAGGTTTCATAGGCTTCGGTCACTTCCTTTACCAACAGATGCAGTTCAGCCAGTACCCACTGATCCAGCGGGTCGCGATCAGCAACCGCAGGCTGAGCATCAGACGGTGACCATTTATCCAAGTTGGCGTAGGTCACGAAAAAGCTGTAGGTATTCCAGAGTGTGCTCCAGAACTTATTGATTACATCCCCTACCAAGTCAACCGAGAAACGACGTGGATCACCGGGCGGGCTGGAGGTATAGAGGTACCAGCGGAAGGCATCCGCACCGTGCTTGTTCAACACATCCCAAGGATCAACGATGTTACCCTTGCTCTTCGACATTTTCTTGCCTTCACCATCCAAGATGTGTCCGAGGCAGATGACGTTCTTGTAGGCAACTTCGCCAAAGAGCATGGTACTGATGGCGTGTAAACTGTAGAACCAACCGCGAGTCTGGTCAACGGCTTCGCAGATATAATCCGCCGGAAACTGCGTCTTAAACAGTTCCTGATTTTTATGCGGATAGCCCCACTGTGCGACAGGCATTGCACCGCTGTCAAACCACACATCGATCAGTTCAGGGACACGGCGCATCGTGCCGCCTTTACCGTTGGGATTCGGGAATGTGATTTCGTCGACATATGGACGATGCAAATCCAGTTCAGTAAGGTCATGTCCGGCGTACTGCGACAATTCATCGACACTGCCTACGCACAACATCTCGTGGGTTGTGTCATCTACCCAGATGGGCAGCGGCGTACCCCAAAAGCGTTCACGACCGAGTGCCCAATCTTTAACATCATCCAGCCAATTTCCGAAGCGACCGTCTTTGATGTGTTCGGGAACCCAGTTGATGGTCTGATTTAAATCTACCAACTTATCGCGATACTCGGTTGAGCGGATGAACCACGTTTCGCGGGCATAATACATGAGGGGTGTGCCGCTGCGCCAGCAGAATGGGTAGCTGTGCTCGTGCTTGCCAGATTTGTACATTAACCCACGTTCGCGCAAGTCATTGGAGATTTCAGGGTCAGCGTCTTTAAACCACATACCCCGAAATTTGGTCACTTGATCAATCAGCTTGCCATCGGGCGCAACTGTGCGTAGTACAGGCAGCTTATATTTTTCGCCAACAGCCAAGTCATCCGCACCGAAGGCGGGCGCGATATGGACAATCCCCGTACCTTCCTCGGTACTGACGAAATCACCTGCAACAACATAGGCATAATCCTGTTCCACCGGAAGGAAGGTGTACAGCGGATTATAGTGCTGATTGAGCAAGTCCTTACCTTTGTAGCGTTTGACGATTTTGTACTGATCTTGATTCTTCAGCACTTTTTCGACCAAGTTAGCGGCTAAGATCAGATTTTCTTTGCCTTCGCCATCCTGAGCCGGTCCCTCGACCTGCACATAGTCGATATTCTCGCCTACGGCGAGCGCCACATTGGCTGGCAGCGTCCAAGGCGTAGTCGTCCACACAAGGAAGTAGACACCGGGTTTATCTTTCAGCGGAAAACGCACAAAGACGCTGGGATCTTCAATCGTTTCATATCCCTGCGCGACTTCATGGCTGCTAAGGGGTGTACCACATTCAGGACAATACGGCACAACTTTGTAGCCCTGATATAACAACGATTTTTCCCAGAACTGTTTGAGAATCCACCAAACACTCTGGATATAATCGTTACTGAAGGTGACATAGGCATTATCGAGATCAACCCAGTAACCAATGCGGTCGGTGAGTTTTTCCCAATCGGTCAGGTAGCGTAACACACTATCACGGCACTTCTTGTTGAATTCGGCAACACCATATTCTTCAACTTCATGCTTGAACTTGATGCCAAGTTCTTTTTGAACTTCGATTTCAACAGGCAAACCGTGGGTATCCCAACCACCATAGCGCAGGCAATGATAACCACGCATGACTTTATAGCGAGGGAACATATCTTTGAAGGCGCGAGCCAATACATGATGACTGCCGGGTTTTCCGTTGGCAGTCGGTGGGCCTTCATAGAAAACAAAGGACGGTTTACCTTCGCGCTCCTTCATGGTGCGCTGAAAGATGTTTTTTTCACGCCAGAAGTTGAGCTGTTCGCGCTCTAGTTTCTGGATATCAACTTTGGCATTTACTGCCTTGAACATAGAATTCTCCATCGGGTTAGCGTCTGGGATGCATATAGACAGGATTAATGAGTTCGAAAAAGCTATTCAACCCAAACGAGGAATCAGCCGCGATAGGAGCAATTTTTGAGTCTCCTTCACGGGGACACCTCCTTAATCATATGTGTAATGTAAGCGGATATTGCTGTTCAGTAACGGAACGCGGTTTCATTATGACGCAAAAAAACAGAATGCGGTAGGGAAAATTCCAGTTGCCCTATAGTATTTGACGCAGGGAAGCACCAAGAAATTACGTCGCCTATAGAGACTGTTTTAATTGGAACCCAAAACTATGCGAATAGTTCTCAATTTGAGGGTGTAACCACTGGAAGCGAATCTCCGTCGAGGGATAACGGAATGTTCGGCGGAACCGCGCCCGTCCAGAAGATTTCACGGTTGAGCCGAAATTGGCTGGCTTCATCGGCGTTAGAACCGGTGGCAATCACAACTTCCCAACGTAGTGCGAAGATCGAAAAGTTTTGTGTGGCTTCGCAACGGGCTACATTCTGCCCTCGATTAGTCGTATCTGGCTGGGGAGAACTGTTTGCATCGCCACACCAAGTGGGTGTTATTCGACATTCGCCATCGTTTTCAACGTAGAAACGCACTATGTCGCAGGCCGGTTTACTGGAGGAGTAGAGCCAATCGTCTACTCCATAATCTTTGCTGGTATGAGAAACAAGGGTGACTTCATCGGGGATTGGTGCGGCAGGGGGGAAGAAAATGGCATACAGTATGCCGATTACCTGACTACCAATTACCACAGCAAACACAATCGCAATAATACCCATAACAATTATGCGGATAGGAACGCGTCTTGGTTGTGAAAATTCTACAGACAATTCTTCTGAACCATCAGGGTTATCGCTGCCAATATTGTTCATTTTCAATGATAATCATACCTATGGAATCGTTAGCAGCAACGCCCTGTTGAATGTTGACCCGTGTGTACTGTGAGATCTGGAAACCGGAGCGATCAAACATGCAGCTATAGCGATAGGGCGGGATGGTCTTATCGCCTTTATCATAGGCCTCGTAATTGCCACTTGATGGGAAACGAATACAAGTATCGCCATTACTGCCCGCTAATTCGGTCAGTTTCTTTTGATAGTAGGTTGCCACATCATCAGCAGTTGCACCGCTCACGCGATACAGAACCTGACGGGCATTGGTTGAGCGATCAGCCTTATACCAGAACGTAGCACCGGGATAAGGATCTACCTCATAGGGACGTTGATGCGAAGCACGGTCGATAAAAAAGATTGCCACACCGCCGAGGATTATCAAAACCCCAAGTATGGCAGCTAGCGTTGCAATTCTGATAACCGAAATATTACCGTCACGTCCGAGAATATTCATTATTCCTCCACAATCGTTTGCATAGCTGCAATATCACCCGCAAGCGTTTGACCATAAGATGTACTTTGATAACGGCTTGCCAACTCCTGCCAATAGCCAATTCCTGCGATCACAAGTTGAGCTGTTGGTGGATCGTGCAGTTGCATCCTATAAAGTAAGTAATCGGTCATCAATGAGCGGAAAGGCTCATGATTCTGGTTTTGTATTTGCTCCAGCGCCGCAGCAGAATCTTCAAAATTACCTGCCCGATAAAGTGCTTCGCCCAAGTCAAAGTAGACTATAGGTGGCGCACCGGCTCGTAATGCATCTTGAATGGTTTCAGCAGCCTGCGCATATAAACCCTTAATTATCAGTGTACGCCCAAAACTGTAGAGAGGAAAGTGGTCAAAAGGCCTTAAAGCTAAAGCTTTTTTTACAATTTCTTCACTGTTGTCCAACAATCCAAGCTGACGATAGATGTTTGCAAGCAAGGTTAGCGAGGAAACAGTCGGCTTACCGGTAATGTGAAATTGTTCAAGAATCTGACGCGCGCCAACGAAATCTTCGGCAAGATAACGGCGTTGTGCCAATGTGAAAGCAGTAACCATCGTACGATTGCCCCACATGAAAATGATCTGAAGGGCAAAAATTAGACCGATAAAACCAATAAGGGCACTCTGGCGCAAATCACCTGCACTGATGGAAAATACAACAAGTGATAGCAAGAGTAGTAGAAACGCTGATATAAAAGCGATTTGAGTTGAGCGTTCCCATGCGCGAAACTTCGTTAATAGATAGGCGGTTAGCTTACCCATGCGGCTTCAACCCAAAATCCCAGCATCTGCATCCGACAAAGCCTGCTGAATTGCTGACACTTCATACTGTAAGGCTTGACCATATGCAGTACCGTTGAGCGCACTTAATCCTGACAGCCAAGTGGCAAGCCCGGCACGAGCACTCATCATCTTGGCAGTTGTAGCCACCGCCTGTTTCACCTCACCTGCTAAGGTGTAGGCACGGGCGAGATGGTAATAAACACGAACTCCATACATAGCTGGCATCGCGTATCGAGCAGCATGTTCAAATGATTTTAGCGCCGCGCTGGTTTGACCGGCGAAGTGCTGGACAAAACCCAACTCTGCCCAGATAACAGGTTGATCCGGTTCCAGTTCAGAAGCCTTTATCAGTGCGCGAGCCGCCTCGTCATAAGCGGCTTGTAAGCGATAACCATTTGCGAGTGTGATATATGAACCGGGGTCGTTAGGAAACAGATTTACAGCGCGATCTGCTGTAGCCTGAGCATTCCCAAGCTGTCCGGCATAGGCATAAGCACTTGTCAGGAGCATAAGCACTTCCGGCGTTTCTTTGCCTTCTTTTATGGAGCGCTGAAGCAAGGGAATGGCTTCACGAAAACGAAATTCCTCGATCAAGCGATAAGCGTCACCGTAACCTGACCCCTGACTGCGAGACTGCCGCATCAGCAACCAACCGACAAGGGTAAACCAGAGTAAGAACATCACCGCGGCAACACAAAGCCCGGCTAAAGCGAACTGTATTGACGGCGATAACATGCCTCCGGGCAGATTACGTTCGGACGAGAGTTCGTTGATTAGTCCGGCGACGAAAACGATACCGCCTAGAATCGCTAATAGAGGCGAAAGGTAAATGAAAATAACCTGTAAACGCCGTCGCATTAAGCCGACCTCAAATCTGCGGGCTTCAAATCACCATTTAACAACTCAAAGACGGTTTGAAGATCATCGCCTATAACTTCGCGCAAGGTAGCGGCCTGATCACTCTTTAGGATGACTTGCCATTCCTCAAGCCCGGTAGTGTATTTTTTCAGTTCGGATAATGTTTCGGAAGCCTTTGAATCTTGTCCAAGACGACCATATGCACGCAAGAGGTAGAAATAGATGAGTAGACGATGGCGGGTATCTGGCACCTTCAGCGCAAGTGCCTTTTGCATATGATCGACAACCGCTTCCGATTCCTTGAGGCGATCTTCAATCATGCCCAAATTATAGAATGTCACCCAATCTTCAGGAGATAATTCATTGGCTGTACGTGCAGCAACCAATGCTAAGTCATATTCACGATTTTGGAATCGCACTTCGGCAAGCCCGTTAAAGCCAACGGGAGAATCGGGAGAAAGCTGGGTCATCTTCTGGTAGTCACGCACGGCTGGTTTGAGCTTGCCCCAGAGACGATAAATTTCCGCACGAAATTTGTAGTGATACGGATGATCAGGCTCGGCGGCGATGACGGAATCCATTACCTTGACAGCTTCGGCATATTCACTTTTGCGCAAGTACTTCACGGCCTGACGATACTCTATCGGCATTCGGTTACGGGTAATCAGCGGAATAGCAATTAGCCAACCGACCGCTGCCCCCATAAACAGTAATGCCAACTGTGGGGCGAGCATAAGCCCAATGAGCACGGCGAAAATAGGAGGAATAAGAATTGCGGCCCAATGACCGCGTTCCTCTGACGATAGGCGAATGAAGAATATGACGACAACAACCAGCAGAAAAACCACGACAATCAGGGATTGTACGAGGCGCACCCATGAATATTCATTGACAATAACGTTGAGCATGAGGCTCAAGAGGCCGGTGATGGCAACCCAAGCCACTAAGAGACGGGAGTAGGTTGGGCCAAGAAAAATTTGAATACGGCTAATCATATGATTCAAACGCATTTTACGTTAATTATCCATCTCGATATAAATACGTTTATTGATGCCACCCTTACTCTTATAATCGGTGATGCGAATGCGACCGACTTCGCGGGTATTGGCAACATGGGTTCCACCATCTGCCTGAAGGTCAAGGCCAACGATTTCTACGGTCCGCACTTCTGGAATTCCTTCGGGCAGCAGGTTAATTTTGGTACGGATAAGATCAGGAATTTTGAAGGCCTCGTCCCGCGGGAGGATTTGAACACGAATATCATGCGCCGCTTGTACTTCGGCATTAATGCGGGCTTCAATTTCGTCTACCAGCTCTTTTTGCATACGCTCGAATTCAAAATCCATGCGCCCACTCAGAGGTTCCATATTGCCACCGGTTACGCTGGCGCTGTAATCTCGCCATACGACACCACACAGGATATGCATGGCAGTATGGGTACGCATCAGTTTATAACGGCGATCCCAATCAACGATTCCGGTTACGGATGTGCCAATGGCGGGAAGTTCACCTTCGATAATATGGACATTGCCGCGCGCTACACGGGAAACATTGTACGTTAAGCTGCCCGTAATCAGTTGCCCCACATCATTCGGCTGCCCACCACCACCGGGGTAAAAAGCGGTTCGATCCAAAATGATTCCGTTTTGCTCGGCATCATGCCCAACAACCTGGGCCGGAAATTTCTTCACATAGCTATCAGTCTGGTAAATCAACTCAGTCATCATTTGCCTCCAAATCCACACGCATTCGCAGCATTACATCACGTCCGCCAACTGAACGCCAAAAAGCAATTCCCTGCGCGTTATCCGATGATACATGCCAATCATAAGATTTGACACCGCATTGGCGAAACCATCCGGTGAGGGTGGCAACCAGTTGTCGCCCAACCCCCAGACGGCGTGCAATGGGCTCTACATATATGTCGGCCAAAAAACCGGCAGGAGGCTGCTCAAAAATATCGGGCACCAAGTCGACGACCATGCCAAGGATAAACCCAACGACCTGCCCATCCAATTCGGCGATTAAGGCACAGGTATAAGGGTCATCCAAACGGTCGAGGACTCGACGTACATAACGGTGGTGACCACCACGTGCCGCAGCAGGAAGATCCTTACTCAGATTTTGATGATAGGCAACAAGGTCAAGCCACATTTCACCCAGTGCATCGGCATCCGATTTGGTGATCGGTCGAATTACAATTTCAGCCACATTAAATCCACCCAATTCTTAGCACCCTGCCCCTGCCAGAAAGCCTGCTGCACCGGCTGACGATGGGGAACATAGGCAACCATATCTTTTATGCCTTGGTTTGCCAGCCAACCGCGAGCAGCATTCAATAATGACTGCCCTACCCCGCTGGAAGGTGTATGAAGATCAAGGGCCATATCTGTGACACAACCAATTTGCGGAGGCGTTACACCGGGTGGCATGTCTTGAAGCCAAATGGTCAGATAACCCAAACGCATGTCATTACGGAGAGCCGCCCAAAGCGCACAGCGGGAATTATCAAGCCAATGAGATGCTTCTTCAATCCACTGTTCTCTTGCCCCAGAAACCACTGTTGATCCCACAGCGGTTTGCTGATTAAGTATCTGACTTTCGTACCAGATATCAGCAAGGTCTTTGAGATCATTTGAAGTAGCAAGGCGAACCGTTATTGATTGCATAAATTCTCGTCAATGTGATGAATTTGAGAATAGCACCGTGCAACACGCAAATCAAGCACATCATGTACAATCAAATTTATGAGCAGCACCATCAATCTTCCCCCACAACCGGAACTCCCAGACTGGATGCGACGCGCCCAACGCGGTGTTGATTGGGGGTTATTATTGGTTTTGGGTATATGCCTGATTGTTTCGGCACCATTTTTGATGCGCGGCGAACTTCCGCACACTAATGCAAGTGAAAATTATGTTTATCGTACCAACGACTATGCTGACGCCATCCGGGAAGGTTGGCTTTATCCCCGCTGGTCACCCAATGTATTAGGTGGTTATGGTGCGCCAATACCTAATTTTTATGCTCCCGCAGCACCCTACGCCGCTGCAATATTTCAGGTACTGTTAACCAATAGTCCGGTATCGGCAGTTCGCCTTTTATACATATTTGCCATATGTGCCGCAGGGTTGTCTGTCTACGCGCTCGTTATGAGACGATCAGGCGCAGCAGTCGGAATTTTGGCAGCAATGCTGTACGTTTACAGTCCGTACATTAGCCTAACCGTCCCGCATATTCAAGGTGATTTAGTGACCATGATTCTGCTGGGATTAACTCCAGCACTATTATGGGCGACAGACCGGCTTGTTATGAACAACCAACCTCAAAACATGCTGCTGGTCTCGCTTTTTGCTACAAGTCTAATGCTAACGGATATTAAAGGAGCCGTGATCGCATATCTGTTAGCGATGATATTTGCGTTGTGGAATGCACGACGGAATCGATCGACAATTGGTATTTTTCGCTTTATTAGCGCGGTGGGATTAGGGATTTTACTCTCAGGGTTTTTCTGGATGCCCGCACTATTGGAGCAAGGCGCTATTCATTGGCAATCAAATGGAGAACCTGCGCCGCTGTTAATGAGATTGAACGACATAATCGCGCCCATCCGAGCACTTGATCCGGCAGACATGATTCCGCGCCCACAATTTTCACTGGGCATAGTTGGATTTTTATTCGTAGTTGGCGGCTCGATAAGCATCATCGTTCGGCGGCGATTTGATGTAGGAGGCTTTTTTCTCGTTATTGGGCTGATTGGGACGGCGGTGGCGTTGATTTTAGTGCCAACAGAAACGCATCTGTTTGCCATTGTCGTACTGTGTGCTTCGGTCGTGGGCAGTCACGTTTTACTACTTGCTACGAAGTTACCAGCCCGTCGACAGCGTTTAGCTTTACCGATTTTAATGGTCACTATTTGGATCGGGTCAACAACGGTTTGGTCACCGCCAGAAGCTAAAGAGCCTTTTGGAACCACGGATGGCACAGCACAGGTGAATTATGAGCAGCAAGGGTACGGAGTGGCTGTTTTACCGTCAGGAGCTGAAATTCCATCAACTTTGTCTGGCAAGCTTGCGCCAAGTCCATATTTGATCGATGGATACCAAGCAGGAAGCATTAATAAACTTGCCCCCGGTCAAATTAGCGGGAATATTCGCCTCAGCCCGTTATCGCATTCTACTCACAATGATCGATTTCAATTGGGATCGGTATCATCGCCGGTTACCATCAATTTTCTTACAGCATATTTTCCCGGTTGGCGAGCAGCAGTAGGCGATCAACGAATCAACATACAGCCAAACTCCAGTACCGGACTTATCCAAATTGAAATGCCAATATTAAACATCAACAATGGCGAATTAAGTATTACATTCGGAACGACTAGTGTTCGATATGGAAGCTGGCTTATTTCGGGTGTTGCATTACTCATCATTACTATTTTGACATGGGGCAAATTCCGAACTTCCCGCAAAAATTTCATAGACCATCTAATACTGCTTAAACAGGAAGAAGCAAGATTAATTGCCCTACCCATCTGCTGCTTTGGTATAGTGGCATTTCTGGTGCTGATACCAAACCCTTACATCAACGTTTCTGCATCCCCAAATGTTGGTCTTGCAAACAGCTATTCAACACAGCTACGCAGCAGTACTGGCCTCACACTCAACGCATTTCGGTTATCGCACAATGTCTATACAAAAGATGAAACACTTGAGATTACCCTATTCTGGCAGGCACAACGGTTCCTGCCGAAAAATTATCTAGTGAAACTATTTCTAGTGAATAATAATGATGGCAGCCGTTGGAATGAAACTGCGTTGCGGTATCCCGATTTTTATCCAACCCGGCGCTGGAACACCCGCCAATATGTGAATGATGAGTACAGACTTAGACTGGAAAAAAATATACCATCGGGCAATTACCAGATTCACGTTGAGGCATTTGATTGTGCTGAAACATGCACCACCGATGAACGCTTGGAATTCTATAACATAACCGGACAAGCACTGGGCGAGGACCTCACACTACCTACACTCATAACAATTACATCCTAGATAAATTACAAATTGTATCTTTTCCGCGCTAGCAGTTTTTGTGTTTCGGGCCGACGATAAGTAGAATTAGACGGATATATCCCATTGGAGGTTTTTCTAAGATGAGCAGCAATAACGCTATCGCAGCAATTAGTCAGGCATGGCGCAATCAACGTGAACATAAACCGGGTGCAGCGATTCCTGAGTTTGAAAAAATTCTCAAGCAAGATGCAAATAATGTTGACGCATTGTATGGAATAGGATTGGCACTACGCGACGACGGTAAAAAAGAATTAGCGGTCGCTCAATTCCAACGCGCACTTGAATTAGTCGAGGCAAAGGCAGTCTCACTTCGTGCTGGACAAGTCAATGAGGGAGAACATCGTATTGCGAATACGCCAGACGATGATCGTTATATGATGCTGGGTCGTATGCTCCATCAACGATTGGCAGAACTTGGTGCGGGAAAGTAATTTTGTAACACATGAACAAACGCGAAAGGCTCGAAAAGTCTATCGCCGGGGAAGCGACGGATCGTATACCGGTAGGTTTATGGCGACATTGGCCGGGTGATGACCAGCGTGCCGCCGATTTAGCCCGTTCGACTATCGAATTCCAGCAAACTTATAATTGGGACTTCGTCAAAATCACACCGGCGGAGAGTTTTTGTGTTGCCGATTATGGTTTACAAGACGAATGGGAAGGAAATCTGGAAGGCACAAGAACGTTTACGAAACGCGCGGTGACGCGTTCGTTGGATTGGACAAATTTACGTCCGCTTGATCCACTGCGGGGAGCTCTTGGTCGCCAAACAGAAACGCTGCAACTGGTTACGGATGGGCTGCGGCACGACGAGTCGCCAATTATCCAAACGATCTACAGCCCATTAACACAGGCCTCAATGATCGGCGGGCGGAGCTTGCTGATCCGCCACATCCGCACTAACCCGGATCGCATCCAGACGGCGTTGAATGCTATTACAGAAAGTACGCTGCGGTTTCTGGATGCCATCAAAAGATATCCGATTTCAGGGGTATTCTACAACCTGAATGAAGCCAGTCATGATCTATTGACCGAGGAAGAATACCGCGTTTTTGGACTTCCATATGACCGAAAAATACTGGAGTCATTGTCCGAAAAATGGTGGTTCAACATTCTACATCTGGATGGAGACTCACCTATGTTTAAGTTATGCAGTCAATTACCCGTGCAAGCCATCAATTGGCGTGACCAAGAGACCGAACCTGACTTGGCTCAGGCAAAGCTCCAGTTCAACAACGCGGTATGTGGCGGGCTTTCGCACATGCACCATCTACATCAGGGCACACCGGGCACAATACGTGAGCAAATCCGTAGCGCGACGACGCAGGTAAATAATCGCCGGTTTATTTTATCTACCGGTAGCACAATGATGGTCACAACGCCGCTGTCAAATATTCGTGCTGTTCAGGATGTCATGCTAGGAACGGGGCACTAATATGCCACTTCGGGTAATTGCGGGTAGTGCAAAGGGACGGAAACTAAATCTTGTTCCGGGTGATACTACCCGCCCCATTATGGATAGAGTCAAAGAAGCGCTGTTTAATATCATCGGGCGCAATATTTACGGCGCAGTTTTTCTTGATCTATTTGCTGGAACAGGTAGTGTGGGGATTGAGGCACTCAGCCGGGGAGCAACTAAGGCAGTATTCATGGATCTTGAACGGAAAGCTATACAAACCGTTCAGGTTAACCTCAAACTTGCCAAGCTTAGTGAAAAAGCAATTGTAAAACAGGGTGATGCACTCAAATTTCTAAATCAAGCGCCAACGGATGTATTCGACTTTATTTATATTGCGCCACCACAATATAAAAACTTGTGGCTCTTGGCACTTCAAAATTTGGATGCGAACCCTGCGTGGATTCAAGATCACACCCAAGTGATTGTGCAAATTGATCCCTCTGAAGAAGTTGCGGTAAATTTGAAGCATTTGCAGGCAGTAGATAAAAGGCGTTATGGAAAGACATTGCTATGGTTCTTCGCGAGTAAGCCAAAACAAGCTGACGAAGAAACTATAGGGGAGTAAGCAATGGTAAATATTGATCAATTAGAAAAAATTGCCTCTGAACTTATTCATACATTTGAAATACAAGATCCACCTGTCCCGATCGAAATTATGCTGCAACGTCCGAAACCAAATATGTGGGATGAGGTGGATATTACCCAACTTTCGGTGAGCTTCTTGAAATCAGGCGGGCATTATTCACCACGCATGTCGCTGACACGCTTGCTAGCACGACATATCATTCGCAGCGA
>JBBSBS010000027.1:0-31613 GCA_038251045.1 Aggregatilineales bacterium
AAGCGTAATCGTAAATATGTCAAACGCGGACGGAAGCGCCTTTTCAATCCAGAGGTCTACAAAGACCGTTTTGTCAGTGAGCGTTCCTTCGCTTGGATTGACAAGTTTCGTGCCCTTTTGCTTCGCTTTGACCGCAAAGATATTCATTTCTTGGCGGGTCATCATCTCGCTTTTGCTTTGATTAACCTTCGTCACTTGTTCGCTTTAAATGTCTGAATCACTTCTATCAGAATTAATGACTCTAAATGAGTCGAATTAATATTTCCTCGTATAATGAATAAAGACCTCGCAATTGGGAATCCATGGGTTATTATGATCGCTAATAATTGGGGGATATAAATGATCGAAACTCCATCACGCCGCCCGATGACCTTCACATTTCTTGAATTACTGGATCGCACTTTTCGACTGTACAGGGAAAATTTTTTAACTATTGTAGGCCTAGTGGCAATAGTATCGATCCCGATCACGCTAATAAACTTATTTTTGAATCCGGTTTCCTATTCTCTCTTAACGAACCAGACCAGTGTACTCGGCAGAACGAATAGTAACGGCACACAAATTCTCACAAGCATTCTGGGTATCGTTCAAGTCGTGTTAATTTATGCCCCTATCACCTATATCGCTTCTGAATATCTGTTCAATCATAAAGTTTCAATCGGTGAGGCCTTTCGAGGTACCCGCCATCGCTTCCTGAAAATGGGCTGTGGTATTATCCTGCTCGGTATTTTTATCGGCATAGTCGCTCTATTAGCGGCAGTGCTGGTGATTGCGATTCCGCCAGCTCTAGCGTTATTCGGCATCCTAATTTATATCATTGCAGGTGCCTTTTCGGTGTTCTTTCAGGTACTTACGCTGGAAGACATTGGTGCTTCAGCAGCAGTTACTCGCTCATTTATATTGGGCAAACGCCGCTTCTGGACTGTTGTTGGGTTGGCTATCGTTCTGGGGATCATTAGCCTGATTGTCGGTTCAATCTTAGGTGGTTCTGTCGCGGTTCTGGTCACCTCAACGACACCTGGTAGGAACTACAACACGCAATTTTTGTTGATCACATTTCTAAGCAGCCTCATTAGCATTTTTATCACGCCAATTTCGCCAATCGCCTTTACCCTGCTCTACTATGACATCCGTACACGAAGCGAAGGTCTGGATATAATGCTGGACTCTAGCGAAAATCCTGCCGCCCGTCCTTCTGATTTTTCAACGCCAGAAGCGCGTTTTCGAATAGACGGTCATGACTGGCGCAACATCGCTATTCTCACTGTCATCGGGTTGGTAACTGGCGTACTGGGTAGCGGCCTCATCAAAGCCTTTGTAGACCAATATTCCAGCACATTCCGATGAGACGATATGGGCTGGCAGCATTTGTGTTTGTTCTTGTTCTGCTGCCGACTTGGGGACAAACAGTTGTCGCACAAGACACAAGCCTGAGTGAAATTCAATTCTGGGAACGCATGATTCAAACAGAAGAATTATTGAGTGGCACTGACTCGCAAGTTGACCCAAGTGCTGCTATTAGCCAAGTTCGTTCGCTCTGGGAAGGTATCGACCAGATTCGTTTAGCAGATGAAACCCGTGTCACCGTTGATCTGGGTTGGATTCGTGCCGCCCTCACCGATGGTCAGCCAAACTCGCTTGTTGCGCTGCACCGTCAAATCAAGGCACTGATAGCGTATCACGACAATCAGACCTATCAATTAAACGAGTCCGGCGGCGATTCACCTATGACAACACTCATGGATGTTCTGCGCGACCCACGTTTTCAATACGACGACATAACGCCCACACCTGTACTCGACATACCACAAGTGCGAGTTCCACAATCGTCCGTTATTTCTTCAGCAGCACAACTCATCCTGCTAATTGCGGGAATCACAGCCTTAATCGTGGTATTTGTCTACTTTGCCCGTAGTTTACAGGTGCAGCAAGCCGTTATCGAAACCGATCCAAATAGTGACCCTACTACCGCGAACGATGCTCATACCTTAGCTACCGACCACGCTGAGTCTCAGGATTACCGCTCTGCCATTCGCTACCTGTACCTCGCTAGTCTGCTTATGTTGGACGAACGGGGGAAAATCCACTATGACTCAAGCCTGACCAATCGCGAACATCTGAGTCACCTCAATAACCAACCTCAGTTGCATGACCTTCTGCGATGGGTCATCAATGCGTTTGAAGAAGTGTGGTACGGCTATCGCCCCATTGATGAGTCATACTATCAGCGTTTTCGCCAGCGGGTTGATGAGCTAAACCGGATGGTGACATGATAACCACCTTACGCAGTCTGAGCGCAGACACCAAAATCCTGTTTACTTCGCTGATACTGATCTTGGTACTGAGCATCTTCACCGTTTTGTCTGCTTCTGCGCCGGATGCCCCTGCCCTCAGCGTCCGCAGCGACAAAGCAGATGGGGCGATGGCGATGCAACGCTGGTTGCAACGCAGTGGCTACCATGTCCAAGAAATACTGTCTCTCAACAAACAACTTCCCGATCTTGATGTGCTTTTTGTGCTTGAGCCGATTGTCCGTTTTAGTGAGGGCGATATAAGGTTGATTAGGGATTGGGTGCGCGAAGGTCATACGCTAATTGTCAGCGGTTCACCATTTATAGTTAACGACCTCCTCGAACCTTACGCGCTTTCTCTGAATTATCGAATGCTAGAAACCGAAAAGCTTGCTGCCGCCGCACCCATCCTACTCAATCCGGTCTTTGACTCCGCTGCTCTTGAAGCAGCCTATCCAATTACGACTGAACGCGCTGAAGCTGTTCCTCAACTCTTTATTGCAAATCTTCCTGTATTGATGTCCTTGCAGGAAGAAAACGGACAGGTCTGGTTATCCGGCGCACCACAGTCTTTCACCAATCGCGGTATCCATGATGGCGGTAATGCCAGCATTATCGCTAATATTCTGGCGCAGCTGCCACCAAACGTATCCATTGGCTTTGATGAAGCAGCGCATGGCTACGGCGATGATACCGATTTGGATTTTAATGATTGGTTGTTCAGTACACCTCCCGGTTGGGGAATCTTGCTTGGTGTAGCCATCACTATGCTCTATTTGGCATTACGTGGTAGGCGATTTGGTCATCCCGTTCCACTGCCAGATGATCGCCTTCGCCGTGAATCTGGCGAGTATATTCAGGCAATGGCAACCTTGTTCCGCCGTACGGGTCAGCGTTCTGAAATGTTAAAACACTATGAAAGCCAATTGCGTCGTCGTCTTTCGGAACGCTACGCGCTGGATCCAAATCTCGGAAACGACGACTTGGTAAAAACCGTCATCTACCATGATCCATCGATTGAAGAATCAGCATTTCGTAATCTAATGGCGCGGTTGCGACATACCAACATAAGTGAAGCCGAGTTGGTAAAAACCGTGACCGATGTTGATCTATTTTTGAAGCAAATACAGTAATGCAAGACATCTCTCTTCAACAAACTTGTCGATGCATAAGATTGGTAACCTATCAAGGAGCGTAACTTGACCTTTTCATCCGAACCTCAAACGCCTGTTCCAAGTGAAGTCCTATTACCGCTGGCACAGCAATTACGCGAACAAGCTTCACGGGTACTCATTGGGCAGGAAGCCGCCATCGAGTTACTGCTTGTCGCTTTATTTACCCGTGGTCATGTCTTGCTGGAAGGTGTACCCGGTACAGCAAAAACGCTAATGGCTAAAACTTTAGCCAGTCTTGTTCAGGCCGATTATCGCCGCATCCAATTCACACCGGACTTAATGCCGTCTGATGTGGTTGGCACGGTTGTCTATGATATGCAAACCAGCAACTTCAACCTGAAGCGCGGCCCCATTTTCTCCCAAATAATACTGGCTGATGAGATTAATCGTGCGCCTGCCAAAACTCAGGCAGCGCTGCTGGAAGCGATGGAAGAAAGGCAAGTTACGATCGAGGGTTCGACCATGCCGTTACCCGAACCTTTTATGGTCATCGCTACTCAAAATCCGGTTGAAATGGACGGCACTTATCCGCTGCCGGAAGCCCAGCTTGACCGCTTCCTTTTCAAAATTAAGATCGACTACCTGCCAATCGCGGAAGAAACCGAAGTGCTGCGCCGCTATCATCATGGGTTTGACGCGCACAACCTCTCTGCTGCTCACTTAAGACCAGTCGTCAATCCCAACCAACTCGCCCAAATTCGGCAAATCATTCAATCCGTAATTGTTGAAGATGGCATCTTAAATTATATTGCCGCCATTACTGCTGCTACCCGCCGTAGCAGTGACTTGGCGCTAGGAGCAAGCACCCGTGCTGGTGTGGCTCTACTTTTGTCATCCAAAACATTTGCCGCCCTGCGGGGTCGTGATTATGTCTCACCAGATGATGTCAAAGCTCTGGTTCCACCTGTATTGCGCCACCGCATTAACTTGCGCCCTGAAGCCGAGGTCGAGGGATTGGATACGGACACAGTCATCCGGCGAATTCTCGCCAAAGTAGAAGTGCCGCGATGAGGTCTGAAGCACAAATCCTTCAAGGATATGCCATATGCTGACCTTGCGCTGGTACGCCCTAGCTCTGGTCATTCCGGCTTTGCTGCTGCTGGCAGCGTTTGCACCAGTCATCGCACCATTAGCACTCATCTACGCGTTGGGATTGCTCCTGATAACATGGCTGGATCGGCGCAGTGCAGGCTCACCCGAACAATTCACGCTAGAGCGTCGCAACGATCAAAAGCTCTCATTAGGTGTTCCCAATCCAGTAACGTTGGAGATAGAGTCGCGTGCTAGCCGACCGCTGACTCTGATACTGCGCGATGAACCGCCGGTCGGTATGACAATCAGCAATACTAATCAACCTCTTGCCTTGAAAGACGAAGCCGGGGGACGATTACTCATTGCACCGCGCGAAACACAAAACCTGACTTACCATCTGCGTCCGGTTAAACGTGGTGATTATCAATTCGGGAATCTTAACCTGCGATGGGGCGGACCATTGGGTTTATATGTCCGGCAGGCTGTATATAAAATTGCAGCACCGGTTAAAGTCTACCCCAATATCTATGAAATCAGGCGTTATGAGCTGTTAGTACAGCGTGATCAGTTGGCTGAAATGGGATTAAAAAATGTACGGTTACGCGGTGAAGGTACGGCTTTTGAAAGCCTGCGTGACTACACGCCCGATGACCCATACCGTAGCATCAATTGGAAAGCGACTGCCCGCCGTGGCAAACCCATCAGCACCAATTATGAACCTGAACGCAGTCAGCGGGTGGTTATTCTGTTGGATGTAGGCCGCATGATGCGCGGGGTAATCCGTGTTGATGATCCTGAGGGCGAAGCATGGAATATGGCGAAGGTCGATTTCGTCATTAACAGTATTTTGTTATTGAGCTATGTCGCCAGTCGTAAAGGCGATCAAGTTGGCCTATTGGTATTTGCTGATCAAATCATACAGTACATCCCGCCTGCACCCGGCAATTCACACTTCCAAAAGCTGCTGGAAGCCATGTATGCCCTCGGCAGCCAACCGGTAGAGGCCGATTACGGTCGTGCCATCACCTATCTACGTTCCAAGCAAAAAAAGCGCTCACTTGCCATTTTGTTCACCGATCTCAGCGGCGTGCGCGCGTCCGAAAAGCTGCTGACCCATATGCCTCGACTTGCCCCTCACCATGTCCCGCTGCTTGTAACTATCCGTGACCCTGTTCTTGATATTGAAGCCGCGCAAGCGCCAACTCAATCCGACGCGCTGTATCGCCGCGCCGTTGCCGAACAGCTTCTCAACGAGCGTCACTTATTACTGGATAATCTACAACGGCGCGGCGTTTTCACGCTTGATGTAGATGCCGCCCATCTATCCGTAGATGTCGTCAATCGCTATCTACAACTAAAACGACGCTCTGTCATCTAATGACCAAATGGGACCTAAAGTTCTTCTTCACGTAATTGGTCAGCGACTTCAAACG
The DNA here is from genome assembly GCA_038251045.1 of Aggregatilineales bacterium. Classification (GTDB taxonomy): domain Bacteria; phylum Chloroflexota; class Anaerolineae; order Aggregatilineales; family Phototrophicaceae; genus CFX2. The sequence goes on from JBBSBS010000027.1 coordinate 5,932, forward strand.
CACGCGCGATCTGTTCCAACAGCATCTCAGGCTGCCGTGCAACACGCCCCATCGCCAGTGTATCAATGCCCATCTTGTGGCTATATTGTCGTGCCAGCATATCCGCCAAACCCGTACCATCTGCCATCTTGGTTCGCCGACGCAGGAAATCAACCACCCGTCGCCGGTCATCCTGCGTTAATAAGTCAACTTGGATAAAACTCGGAATAGGTTCAATTGGCTTCACATAAAGATACTGGATACGCATATCTTCTTTAATAGTCTGAAGCGTGACGTGCCGCTGTTCGCGGATAACCACCGTTCTCGCTGCTAGATCGCCTAAGCGCTGCGTACGCTTGGTCGCGAACAACATCACCAATCCCAATCCATAAAACAACGGTAGAAAATCAAATAAGCGAATGATGTTGCGAATAAGTATGGCGCTAACCGTCACCGGCAGCCCATTCGATTGAATGACACGAATACTCGCACGTCGCTTACCCGGTGTCTGACCATTCCAGATAAGCTCGAAAATGAGATGATATCCCCATGTTATCAAGAAAATGGTGATGTAATAGAATGCGAGTATTGATGAACCTTTAGCATCTGATCGAATGAACAACCACGTCACGCCGACCAGCAATATGACGATTAGCGTATAATCCATCAATGCCGCAACAAAACGGGAGCCAAAGCCAGCAATTTCCGCATCCAAGAGAATATTTTCAGGTGTATCAATCGACAGTTTATCGGAATAACGTTCCAACTTCAGATACCTCGTTAGGTATAGACGGTAATCAGAAATTTACTTACCGCTTCTATGCTATTAATTCATGATATTCTAGAAAGGGCAAATACAAACGAAAGTTTGCGATCAAAACGTGACTACGGATAAACCACACCCATGACAACCGCCAACGATTTCATTAAACAGCGCGAATCCGATTGGAAGCGGCTGGAAACCCTCGTAAACAGCCGTCGTGGACGCAAGCCCCTCACCACTGCTGAAGTGCATGAACTCGGCACATTATACCGCGCCGTCACTTCGGACTTAGCATTAGCCCGGCGCGATTTCCCTGACCAGCGCATGACCATCTTTCTCAATCAGCTGCTTACCCGTGCGCATGGCTATATTTATCAGCAAGACTCCAGTGATTTTAAAGCATTCATCAGAATATTTACCCGGCGCATACCTGTATTGTTTCGCCAAACAGGGCGTTTTATGTTCGCAGCCTTTCTACTGTTTCTGATACCGGCTGCTGCTGGTTATCGGCTTGCTTATATCAACCCGGATATAGCTGAACCACTCGGCCTTAGCGATCAACGTTTAATCCTAGCCAATCATGAAACGTGGACAGATATACCTGCGGACGTGCGTCCAGCAGCCTCGACATTCATCATGACGAATAACATCCGTGTTGCCCTGATGTGCTTTGCCGGAGGTATTGCCTTTGGGCTGTTCAGCGTCTATGTGTTGGTGACCAATGGCCTGACAATTGGCGCGGTATTGGGACTCGCAGCTCATTACGACATGGGCAGCTCATTATTAAGCTTCATTATCGGGCACGGGGTCATTGAACTCAGTGTCATTTTTATGGCAGGTGGCGCTGGCTTACAACTCGGATGGGCGCTGCTCAACCCCGGTCCTTATTCCCGTCGCGATGCCTTGGCACAAACGGCGCGCCGTGCCGTAATGTTAGCCATTGTAGCCGTCCCACTGCTCATCGTCGCCGGAACAATCGAGGGAGTCTTTTCGCCGACAGATGCACCTTTAGCCGTACATATCGCTGTCGGTCTTGCTAGCGGTGGCTGTATGTATGCTTATCTGCTGCTCGCAGGTCGGTCAAAAAGTAAAGATATCGATCACAGCGAAAGAAGTAGCTTGGTGGAATTGGTCAACAACAATCAGCTTTAGGTTGGCTGACGATTGCGCTGTTAGCACATCCACACCGTATTCAGCCGAAATTCTGCATGCATCATTTTTGCTAGCATTATACCCCGTAGCCTTAGCGTTAGCTGATCGCACAGTTCACAACACTCATTTCCTACTACAATCTAAATTAAAACCGGATGCATGATCAAAAGAGGCCGAAATGAGATTCAGGTTTTATTGGTGCAGTATAATTATTTTTCTCTTATTCGTATCATCAGTGTCCCTGTTCGCGCAGGAGCAAAGCACCACCCGCTACGGATTGGTTACAGTGGATACAGCCGATGTACGCGCGGGGCCGGATTTCGCCTATCCCGTTATCGGTCAGCTTCCGCGGGATGCTTCGGTCGTTATCTTGGGTCGTGCAGGAGATTTCTTCCAACGCTGGGATGGTCGCCAATGGGTGCAAATTGATTATGGCAGCAGCCCGGCTTGGATGTATGCCCGATTACTGCGAACCAGCGATGCATTTAACTCCATACCGCCAACCGGACGTGTTCTTCCTAGAGATGCAAATGGGCGGGTACCAGAAGATTTTGACCTTTCCACCGAAGTATGTTCACAATGGCAAGGAGATTTCACTCGCAGCGGAGATTTCATGGCGGGAGACAATAAGTTGACGGTCACCTATCCCACTTTGCAGGGAGCGAATGTATACAGCGTTATCGTTATCTCACCAAGTGGCGCACGACGCGCATTTGACAGCACGACCGGAACCTCGATCATTGATATTGGCTTTCTATTACAAGAAGGCGGCACATACACATGGCGCGTTGCTCCGTATTGGACAAACGCATCTAATCGCTATTACTGGCAGCAGGTTTGCCTGCTGCGTACTGGCGGCACTTTTGAAAAACCTGATACTACGCCGCCCACACCGACCCCGCGACCACGATAAAGAAGTAGAGGCGAGTCATCCTGACTCGCCTCCATCCGTTTTGCCTTAATGCCGCATATCCGCAACGAACTAACGCCTACTCTGTACAATATCTTCGATCCCTGCCAGCCGTTCCAGTTCAGCTTTAAAGATCACCTTAGCATTAATCGCATCATTGCGCGCATCCCCGACCACGTCAGGTGACAATACGCCGCACCGCCCCAATGGGGCAATTGATCGGTTGAGATAGTCAATACCGTCTGTCACCCGTGGCACCAGCCGGCCCAATTCTGGCAGTTCCTGAACATCACTATTATTATAGTTATAAGCGAGTACAGCAGCCGGAGGTTCACAGGGTTTGACGGCTCCCCGAAACACATCCCACCAGAACGATTCAAGTATGATAGCCAAATCACGCTGTTTAATAATGAAGGCGCGTAACCGGTCAATCTGCGCCTGCTGTATTTCCGGAGGAATAACTATAGTCGTAATGGTTGTCAACGGAGGGAGTCCCACCGCCTCAGGCACAGACGTAACATCCTGTATACGAGTGGCATAGGCAATTACCCAGCCATCGTAGCCTCGATAATTAACGTGCAGCCAACTGCCATCTTGGTTACGCTCCATCACCGGAATGGTCACCAGCGGCGGGATGTTGGTAATTAAGCGACTGCTGCGCACAGGTGCTTCGCGCAGCGCTAAACCCTCCTTAAGGTAAGCTCCAAAGGCCGGCGCTTTCGTAAGCGGTGTTGGCCCAATCAGATCGGTGGTTAAATCACCCAATGGCAAATCTTCGACATTGAAATCCCACGTCAGTAGCTTATTAAACACCCACCCCAAATTGGTCAAACGCCCCGGACGGCGCACTTCAAACCACGAACCGTCCAAACTGCGACTGACAACTTCAAGCCGGTCATTGCGGAACAACGAAGCGGCAACACTGGCAGTTTCACTCGGCAGCACACGGGCGAAGGCACTGTCCACTTTAGCCGTAGCTTTAAAAATGGTCTTGGCCTGTGTAACACTGACCAAGCACAGCATGATGATAAGAACCAGACATTTTCTAATCATGATGTGACAATCCAATCCCGAATATTCCAGAATGGGCGATTTGGATATGGGGATACACCGATTATGCCGCGCGTAACAAGCATATCGCTTGGGGCATACAGCCAGATAAAGGGTTGGTCTTCCTCTAAAATCTCGTGAATATCGCGATACATATCTGAACGCACATTCGGATCGCATCCCGGTAATGTGAGCGCCTGACTCATGAGGTCTTCAATCTGAGGATTAAAATAGGAACCATAATTGTTTCCACCGTACAGAACATCTCCCGAACGAGTAAACAAATCTGATTGATCGGCATCTGCTGGAAAGTCCTGCCTCTGTTCATACAAATAAGCATCAAATTGCTGAAACCGTACTTGATCCAGCAGAGATTCCGCATCCATCACATTAACGTTAACTCCGATCCCAACACGACTAAGCTGCTCGGCGATCAAATCCGCCGCAATTTCACGTCCGCCGCCAAATGCCACCATCAGATTGAAATAGAGCGAAGCACCCTCGGAAGCGTACAAGCAACCATCACATTCGCGTATACGATCATTGTTATGATCTCTCCAACCGGCTGCATCTAACAGCCGTTTAGCACCTTCCGGATCAAATGCTGTTGGCTGTAGCGCATCATTAGCCGCCCAAGTTCCCGGAATTCGACCAGAAGCTATTGGCATACCATAGCCAAGCAGCGCGGTGTCAATCAATTGGTTGACATTGATGCCTTTCTGAATGGCCTGACGCATACGGACATCACCAAAAATGGGATGATGCCCTTGCTCTAACAGCTTCCCGTTTCCATCAAATGCACTCCTCGATAAATTAGGGTTTGCCACGTTCAAACCGATATAATTCCATGTGTTGCCAACCGTTTCTATAATCTGATTATCCAGATCAGCAATCAGATCATCGCGCATTTCCATATTCGGATTGACCAGCACATTTCCACTACCGGAATTGAAAAACTGAGCCGCATTCATACCAGATGATATGTCACGATAGACAAATGCAAGCGCCCCATCAGGACTCACGAGGCGAATTTCTTCACCGGGCAATCGCCCCACAAATTGAAACGCTCCGGCTGTGACATTAGGGTTCGCATTGAAGGAATTACTGTTCATAACATTGAAACGTGAAGGCTTATAAAACGCCAACCATTCTGTAAACCAATCCTCCAAATCACCGCCAGTGCCCAACTCATCTACAATCTCTCGAAACTGCGGATCAAAAACATGGGCAGGAACAATCGGAAAATTAATCTGAGATGGTAGCGAACAATTCACTACATCAAAGGCAAACTCTATCGTGTGTTCATCAACCACTCTCGCCTCATTTATCATCGACCGGACACTCGTAAATGGGGTGCTGACAAACCGGCTTCTAATCGCGAGATAGCTGTAAAACACATCATATGCCGTTACTGGTACACCGTCACTCCAAATCAAATCATCCCGCAGTTTGATCGTTCCCACTTTCTCAGTTGGTGCAGCGGTATCCAACCCAAGACCAAAATTACCATCGGCAGCAGCAATCAATAATCCGCTTGATGGATCGACAGCATACAAGGTTGGAAACAGAAAATTGGTTATACGACGGCAGTACGGGTTGTTACACAACAGTGGATTGAGCGACCCAATATTATCGGTACCCGCTGGATTGCCCTCAACAATAATGCCATTTCCAACCGACGATGCGGATACTGGCAGTACAACCACCAAACTCATAATCACCAGCATGAAAAGACCAAAGCGAATCATGGGGTATCGCATTTTTATCCCCTTCATTGTGCCGGAGTCAACAGCGGCAGCCACACGGCAAAATTGCCATTCCGCAGACTGTCATCTACTGCCCCTAACACATCATTCGGTGTACCGGCTGGCAACCGCGCGTCCGAGCCAGCAACCTTCGTAAATTCCTGGTAACTCTGCGCTGCCAATGCTGAATACACTGCGGCAAGTGAAGCATGAGGCGTACCGTAAGTTGCTTCAAGGGCAATCGCTTCTTGAAAATCGGTTATCGCATCATCAAAGTTACCTTCTGCCGCGTGAACAATGCCTCGATTGTTGTAGGCAATTGCATTGTTCGGATCAAGCGCTATCACCAGTGTAAAATCATTAATTGCCAAGCCAAAGTTGCCCAGTTGCATGTAGAGTGTGCCCCGATTGTTATACGCAGAAATCAGGTTTTCATCGAGTTCAAGCGCATGGCTGTAATCACTCAAGGCTGATTCGCTGTCCTGTAATCCGGCATAGGCAAACCCACGTTTCACATAAACAGGTGCGTAATCGGGCTGAAAATCCGCCGCGCAGGTATAAGCCTTGACCGCGCCTGCATAATTTTTACGAGCAAATCGCGAATCACCCAGCCCAAGGTAATAACTGGGCTCGGCATTGGCAACAGCCGGAACATCGCACTTGTTGTCGTCTCCGGTTTGTGCGAAAACGCTGCCGAAGCTACCTATAAGCAAACACATTGCCAGCAGCCCAAAGAATCGTCGCATCATGTACTCCGTTCTTATGAGTGTTCGAGAGAGAAGTCAGCGATCAATAACCACGTTCCGCTGTCCAAACGCATTTCAAATGTGAACTGGGATTGCAACGCACCCGCCGCGCTTTGAATACGCGAGTCACCATTTCCACCCAGCAGAAACAGATATTTCTGATAATTGTCCAGCGACCGCGCAGAATACATCACACCCAACAGTGCGTATGCCCGCGCATCAATAGGATCAAATAGTATGGGTTTGGCATCACTAGGACGCTTAGGATCGCTCAGTTGTGCATACACATTTGCGATCCCTGAAATATCGATTGCCTTTTGCAGCAGCTCGATAGCCTTGTCGTAATCGCCACGAATCGCATACAACACACTGCGGTTATTCAAACCTAGAATCGATTGGCTATCGAGCTCCAACACTTTGTCAAAATCGCGTTGGGCGCGGTCATAATCCGTTTGCGCCGTGTAGACGATTCCGCGATTGTTATAGGCACTCAGCAGCGTAGGCTGTAACTGGGTGGCACGCGTATAGTCCTGAATGGCGCGGTCATACTGCTGCTGCCGGACATATGCCGCTGCGCGCATCATATACGCCGGCACATAATTCCCGTTCACTACTCGAATAACGCAGGTAAAGCTTAGGACAGCATCGCTGAGCAAGCCGGCACTCATATAACCAAAACCTTGTCCCATGTAGTAACTGGTTCGGCTATTCTGCGAATCATTCGGCAAAACAGGACAATTTGGTGGTGGTTCAAGGGTTGCAATAGGCGTGGGCACTGGAGTCGGCGTGGCATCCTGAGCCGTGACCGAACCAAACAAAGGCATTACCATTATGCAGGTAAGAATGATTAAGATCGTTAAAAACAAACGCTTGGACATGATTAAACTCCTATGGGTTAGACGAATTATTTCCAGCACCAGTTGCCAAAAGCGGGTTACGAACCCGTAACGGTTCGAGCAGTGATCCCGCCAAAATTAAGTTACGCTCGGCTGAAGCAAGTTCTAGAAGCGCCGCATCAACATCTGCCTGTGTTAAACCACGATCAGTACTCTCGCAAAGATCAATGAAGGCCGATATGGCTGTGTTAATGGATGTTGTAGCCGCATCCAGCGCCGTGACCGCCGGTGTGAATTCCGTTTCGACCTGCACATCAGCATCGGTTAGCAGGCGGCGGGCATAAGTGGGAGTGGGACTACAGGTTACGGTCGCGCCCTGCCCCAAACGCTGCCACACATTTCGGATTTGCGTGTAGCTGCCAATCGTAATAGCAAGGTTTTCCTCAAGTTGTAAGATGAGCCGTCCATAGGGAAACAGATACGCCGAGTCCAGCAGTCGCCGGTAATTACCGCTAACAACGCGGATGTTCCACGACCCAACCCAATACAGTTGCCCTTGATATTGAATCTGGTAACGAAAAAACCCGGCTTCGCCCAGTCTTCCCGTCAACTCAACCTCGACACCGGCAGGCAGTATTCCTACCTGATTTTCCGGTGTGACCTGTGAATGATAAATGGGTGTTTCACGCGTCGTAACACCGATTGCACCAGCACGCCGCACAAACGGGGCTGGATTAATGCCATCAACAGGCAGCGTGGTGACATCACCACTCCAAACGAGCAGAATCGAGGCAATCCAGCCTAATGTCCCATCGTGGTTAACCTGTATCCAGCGGGTATCAGCCGTACGTCCAACAGCTTCTAACGTCAGCACCGGCGCTAAAATGGTGATGCGGCTGAAGCCCTGCCCCGGTCCGGTACGCAGCGAACTGAAATCCTGCGTCGTCACATAGATGCCCGTACCCGGCAAAACATCTTCATTTGGGATTTCATCCTGTGCGAAAACACGGGCAGTTACGCACAGCATCAGAATAAGCATCAAACCTGCAAATGCCTTCATTGTGCTTCTCCTGTCCACACCACTGCATCCGCAATTTGATCGGTCAAGATGGTGATATTTCCCGTTTGCGTATCCAACACCAACGTGCGCGGCTTTTGATATTGATATTGGCTCTCAAGCGGATCCGATGTCGCAGTTGGCTTCGGCGTGGGTGTAGGGTCTTGCGGTGTGGGTGTATACAGCACAGGCCACGTATCGCCTTCTGGCGGCAGCGTTATCCGAAAACTCAGGTAGCGATTATCAGGCGACCACAACATGGATGAACCATTGCTCGATGTGCCGCTTTCAGGAATACAGTAGCGCCTCGTTAGTCCGGTTTGACTATCCCACATACTTATTTTAGGGAGCAGTTTGTGCTGTTGAATATAATTGCGGTATTCTTCGCCACTAAGTGACATCCACTGCACCCGATAACGCCCATCACGTGACCACATACCATCGGGGAGATTGCCCATGACTTCGTGTTTACCCGTCGCCGCATCAAAACGATACCAACGCGGGTCGCTAGGATACTGATAATACAAAGCCTGCCCCAGCGGATGCCATTGATAATTCAACCCACCCCCGATGGCCCGCGCAAAGTAGTCGGCAGTTTCAGCCTGTCGGTCATATATATAGTATTTAGCGCCAACCCCATTGCCGTAATCCGTGCTCATCAGCCAGTAACGCTGGATAACGGGTTGTAGTGCCAAAGCATAAGTGGGAAGTGCATTGATGGTCGGCGCTTGCGGTGGTTCGAAAGGCGCGGTCTTATCGCCACTCTCAGGATCAAAATCACGCGCCAACCTGACCGGAAATTCTTTATCCGGCACATAACCATCGTAGCCGTACTCTAGTGTGTGCAGGTTTACCCAGTTCAAAATAGGCGGCCACGACTGATATTCGATTGCCGGGAACAACACTGTCACATCACTGCCATCAGCGCGCAACACTTTGATCGTATCTGCCTGAAGTAATATCCAGTCTTGATCAAATGAGAATTGACAACCAGCAGATGTTCCACAGGCAGGCAGCGTATCGTCATAGGTAACATTGCCGGTTGCCACATCCAGTGATAACATGCCTCGCCCGTTAAATTGTTGGTCGTAAGCAGGCACGAGCAATCTTCCAACCGTATTGTATTCTGGCGGCGGTTGACTGACATCATAGAGTGCAGTCGATGGACAAATATCCGCTGTCTGTCCATTTTCGACCAATGTAGTTGTCGCTACTGCTGCCAGCGGTGGAGTAGGCGTGACCGTCGGCGTGAGAGTCGCCCGTGGCTGTCCAGCATTGTCAAACGGTCGTGTGGCCGTCGCGGGCAGTACTAAACTGCGCGGCGCATCTTCTTGCTCGGCGGCAGCGGTTGCCGTACGATCCGCCACCAACGCTTCATAAGGCATCGCCAGTTGGTAAATATCAATGAAACCATTTTCGTCCGTCATGGCTAAGAGCGTTCCATCCGGGCTGAGTTGCACATAACCACTTGGATAAAACCGCTTCTCTTTCTGAAAGGCCTCCAGAATGCGATCAAGGGGAGGTCGTGCCTGAGTGTTTACAGGTGGCAGATAAGCACCGATTTGGCGTTCGCCTGTCTCAATATCAACGAGCATGACCTCGACGCGCTGATTGAATCCAGAATCAACCGTCACCGGGCCACTGTCGATCGGCGTAGCGGTCGCGCGAGTGAATTGGTTAATGTCGGCTGTCGCGGTGGCCGCGAGTTGATAGACTGATGTGATAAGCCCTTCGCACAATTCCTTTTCCAACTCAGATTTGGCAGCATCGTCCAATCCAGCCGACATCTTGCGCCAAGCATCAGCATATAAAAGAGCCTGTCGTGGGAAATTGTAAGTCAAACAGGTCGGCACACCAGCTATAGCCAGTGGATAAGGGGTCGCATCAGACACATAACTGGCGCGGCGTGTGGGTGTCAACGCTACAATCACACCGCCAGCACTAGAAGGCAAGTTTGCACACAGCCGTTGGGTTAAGTTTCCCAGCGAATCAGCCCGCAGGTTAACATTCAATTGTTCCCAGATGGGGATGAATTCTTGCCATTCTGCGGGGTAGGCATTCACCAAACATTTCGGAATTCCAGATGCGTCATAGTCCAACCCATATATACGTGCAGGCTGACTATTGTTGGTTGGATACTCACTGCTAATTACAACTGTTTTGTTATCTAACCAGCGGTAACTGTGCCCGTCGGGCGGTGGTAAATCATCGCCTGCCAGAAACAAAACCTTACCTCGCTCCATGTTGTAAATCGCAATTTCATTACCGGGGTAATGTGAACTGGACGGCGTGGCGGCATAAACGACCAAATAATTTTGCCAGTCATCGCTGCGTACAATCGTTTCTGTCGACCGATCTTCAAATGGTGGGATAGTTATGATGCGTCGTGCTGCTGCACCAACATCCACTATTTCAAATACTTCCCCCTGATCAGTACTGTATTGTGTCAGATAGCGGCGCGCATCTGGTGTCGAATCAACAATATTCCCGCGCAGATTTAACCGTTCTCGTTCAATGCTCTGCCCCGTCGCAATATCCCATAACCGCCAATCATCGCCGGTGATCGTAACCATGCTGCGGCTGTCATCAGTAAAGACAAACTGCTGAAAACCGCTCGTATAATCAACATCAAGTATCTGACTGTTTCCTGTTTGTACGTCTATGCGTTCAAAATCAGTGATGATGGCTGTCCCGCTGTTGTTGAAAGCTAACGTGTGTAGTCCGCTAGGATCAGATTCAGCCGGAAAATACGTGTGTTCCAAGATACCTGTATTCAGGTTATAAATTTCAAGGGGCTGTAAATTCGAGGAGCGGCGTACCATCAAGCGTGTGTTATCGGGACTCAGTGTCATATCCACAATATCCGTAGGGCGAACAAACTCCATAATTCCGTATTGGCGATTGGTATAGTAGGTATAAACCAACAACCCCATCTGTTCACGCCCAACTGTAACCGGCTCAAGAATATCAATCAGCGTAACAGTGATGGGTTCGTATCCCTGATATTGTCGATAATCATCCCCGAAAACAAGCCGCAGCACTGCGTTTTCACCGGTGTTATTCGGTTCCCCGATGATGCGTGCTAAATTACTAAGTCGTGTGGTCTGAACCTGCTGTAAATCACGCAGCCGCAGTTGGTTGCCAAGCGGCAGATTCACCGAGCTAAAATCACGCGTATCCACTTCAAGTAAATTATTCTGCCCATTAGGCCGCACATATAGCAAATCATCACGAACGCTGCGCCAGATATCCATCGGATCAGTTTCGATACGGTTCATCTGTAGCTCGTTAGTCACCGGATAATCTTTGGATCGTCCATCAATCACCTGCAAGCGCCCCGGTAATGCAGCAATCAGCGTGTCATTAGGCCCGATGATCAGCCCGTTGCGAAAGCCGAAAAACGGATAGGCATCGACAGCGCCCGGCAATGTCGAATTGCGTTCTCCCCGTGCCGCTGCCAGATCCCACATCCACGGCAAGATACTGGTGTCATTTTCGCTGCGACGCAGTTCCGGCGGAGCACGCACAACCGAGTCAAAAAGCAGCAGTCGGTCATCATCCGCAAAGCGCATTGTCCCCGCCATGCGCAGCACACCATCCGGTTCAAGTGATAGGTCTAGCTTGCCAGTTTGCGTGTCCCAGATTTCCACGCGGCGATCAAGCGCCAATGCTAAATAATGACCATCGTGGTTGAAAATATAACCGCTGTAATTGCCCTGCTCATACAATACAAAACGTGTTTGAAGTGTTGCTGCTTCTATCAATAGCAAACGACTATCAATATCGGTGTAGGCGAATTGATCAAAATTAGGATCGTACCTGATGCCCTGTGGTCGCGGCTTTCCGATCTCTTGAATTAAATTAAATGTGGGTTGATCTGCGATTTGCCCCAGCACAATTCCCACCAGCGGAAAGGTAAGCACGACGAGCAAAAATAACAAGCGTTTCAAAATGAACTCCTATTTTTTAGCCAGGGCGTTTATTGCATTATAGAATGACTAGCTTCATTTATTACCGTGTTATCACATGATGATTGCCCTACGCTTGCTGTGCGTTCATTTTTCCGTCTATAAACTTACTTTATAGTAAACAAAAGTCGAGATATTTTTGAAGAGAGCCACTATATGAAGCCACGTCCTTTTTGGTACATCTTCTTCGTGCTATTTAGTATTTCCGTGAAGGTCGCCGCACAAGCCGCACCTGTATGCCCACCGGCGGTGCTGCTGGATTTTGCCCGTTCAAGTTCAACCTGTTTCAAGTTGGGTCGAAACCAAGCCTGTTATGGAAATGGCTCTGCTAGTATCACCTTTCAAAATGCCGCATCGACTACCCCGTTTACCCAACCGGGGGCTATCGTTCCATTGGAACAAGTACGCTCCATAACCATCAGCCCGCTTGATAATCGTGTATCTATCGCCAGCCTAGCTGTACAAGCCAGCTTGAATGATAGCGAAGCACGGAGCGCAGCATTCTTGCTGTTTGGTGACGGTTCAATTGAAAACAGGGTAGATTACACGCCCGAAATTTCGGTCAAGGCAAAAGGAACGCTGAACATCCGCGCAACGCCTGCTGTAAATGGCGAGATCATTAAACAATTGGCGTTAAACAAAGGACTCATCGCAAATGGTCGTACTGCCGACAGAAAATGGCTGCGTGTCCACGTTCCAGATTCGCAGCGCTTCGGTTGGGTCGCATCTGAAATCGTATCATCCCAACAAAACCTTGATACTCTATCCGTTGTTGATGCCTCAACACCCATCTATAAGCCTTTTGAGGTCATGCGCTTAACAACACGTGATGCGGCACTTTGCGATGGCAGCGTTCGTGGCGGACTGCTTATTCAAACACCGAACGTAGAGCAATTCGTGAGCATGAATATTAACGGCGTTCAAGTGAGTTTAGCAGGAACTGCCTATCTGCATACGGTAGACTCAGGTTACTTAACAATCAACCTGTTAGACGGTGAAGCTGACATATCGCGCAACAACGAAACGCATTTTGTGCCAGCGGGTGCCCGTATCCGCATCCCGATTGACATCAATTCTAGTGAGGTCAATGGTGAATCTTCGACAGCTGAACCCTATGATAATGACAGCCTGATTGGATTGCCCCTGAACAACCTCCCCAATCGCGTCAAATTGGCAAATGCACTCACATCTGAACAAATTACCGCACTGCTGACTAAACGCCAGAGCGAACAGGCGACAGCTGCAACTATCGCTACAACGGAACCACCCCAAGCTTGCCGTTATATCACCGCTGGAACCACGACACTTTGGGCTGGGCCGGGTGAATTTTACGAAGCCATCAACGAAATTCCGGCAGCCACGCGGGTTTTCCCTGTCCTGCGAATCACAGACGCCGATGGTATCGTATGGTGGCAGCTCAATAACAGCAACTGGCTTCGGGCGAGAGCCGTAACCCAACGCGGTGAGTGTGCGGATATTCCCCTTACAGATTTTGTGCCCTCACCGCCCTATAACACGCTGTCTTTGGAAACCTGTCAAACGCAAAATGGTCCGCTGCGGGTAGGACAAAAAGTGACCATAAAGTTCACCCCTCCGGCATTCGAAAATTATTATGATGCCAGCATCGCACTCAGGGTTGACCCCGGTCAAATCTCGATTGACGAACGTTACAAATATGTCAATGCTTCCAAACCAACTAGCATCGGCACGGCTGGCACAGATCAGGAACGCTATGTTCGTGTTTTCACCACCAATTGGACGGCAACAGGCGGTTCGCATCGCATCATAGGAGAACGCCTCTCCTACATTCTGACCTGCAACATCACAGTTCCATTTGGCTGATTCAGTTCAATAGTTCGTGGTTCGCTCTAAACAACAAAAACGACCACCATATAGGTAGTCGTTTTTGAGAGTCATCGGAACTAAGGCGCTTAAACTGGCTTAAAGAACGTCAGTGTAGCGTCCAATAGGTTTACCAGATCGGTACCCATTTCTACATCCCCGGTGGTTTCATATTGAAACACGATTGCTGACCCGCTCTCAGCATTGAGAACACTATAAGCCACACCGGAAATTGTACCACTCTCTGTCACAATCGAATATGTTGCGCTGTATGCAGGCAACCCACCCAATGTCGTTTCCGTCACTGCATCCACGTCACCACCAATTACGGCAGAAACCGTGTCCAGTGCCGTTTGGGCATCAGTATCAGGATACGTAGACACATACACCGATTGCGTACCAAGCTCATCGCTGATAGCATTCGTCGTCGTGCCATCTTCGTTTGTCAGGCTGTACGACTCGCCCCATGCATACGGGTACTGGAAGTGTATGCCTTCATTTGTATCTGTATAACCACGAGCGCTGCCATCAACATCATCGTTATTGATAGCAACTTCCACCTTCTTATAAATGCGATTGCCTGCCAGATCAGCCATACTCAATCCCACTTCATAAGTGCCATTAACGGCTGGGCTGTAACTGAACGTGAATGGCTCGACACCGAATGTTAACGGGGTATCGGTCAGCGGTTGGATCGCCACTTCGCCTTCAGGTGTAATGGTTATCAGATCGACAATAAATTGATCACCGGGAAGCGGCTGCACTTCATAAGGCGAGTCATCTGCCACAGCCAGCATCCCCGTGTAACTATGGGTAGTCACATCAAAAATCAAATATGCCGGTTGGCTGCCTTCGGCATTTACATATGTCCCTTGTACCGTCGCATCATTTCCTGAACCGCTGTTGGCTTGCAGCAAACCCAACACACGGCTGGTTCCGTCGCTCACATATGGGAACTCCACACCCCAATTGAATGTACTCGGCGTTAATTCATTTGGATATTCAATTACGGTTTCTCCCGTTGGCAGTGTCGATGTATACGAGATAGGAGACGTATCGACAATCGCTCGCGTACCATCCTCTTGTACATAAGTGATGGTGTAGGCCAGATCAACCACACCCTTACCACCCGCATCGAAGAAAATGACGGGCGTGTCTACAGTGCTTGCAGTTTCGCCCAGCTTGAATACATCTTTAATTTCTAATTGGAGGGCGCTTCCGTCCAGTTCCGTCGCAATCGTGCTGTAAAATTGATTCAGATAATCCTGCCAGAACGCGAAGTTTGCCGGAGCAACTGACGGGTAATCCGCACCATATGCTTCGTAATAGATGGGGGTGGATGGCAAATAGATTGCCAGTCCGGTTGCACGGGGCAGCTTGCTATCCGCCAACGAATAAACGACCGCACCATCATAAGCTGCCAACACTTCCTGTGCGGCATTATATGCATCTTCCGTGATAGTCGTTTGTACGCTAAACCACGTCATAAAGTCTTTCAGATCAACGTATGAATACGTATCTGCCCGGTCTCCTAACGATGAGCCGAACACCTGACTATTATTACGTGCCGAGCCAAGAGCCGACAGCAGTTCAACCGTATCGGCCTTCACAACCTCGGAAAAATTTTCGAGCGATGATAGCAATGTCGGCAATCCGGCAGTCTCTACCAGTGACAAATCGACTTTTGTACGCGCACCCTTGCCGGCGTAGTAAGCCATATAATTGTCAATGAATGACGTACCGACTTGAAAGGCATCCCAGTCGGGATTTGCTTGCATCGAAGCAATACTATTCGTATATTCCCAACCATTTCCGGGAATGACTTCTTGCGAGAACAACACATAATCGGCATGTGGCTCAAGCATCACCGCCACATCAGTCACACCCATCAAACAGGCATCAAAACCCACGATGTCGAATTTCTCGATACCCAGTTGTGACTGGGCATCAGCCAATGCCGCATCAATTTCCGGTAATTCCAACATCGACTCGCCAACACCATCGTCCGGCCCAATCCCGCGCCAACCGCCACCATGACTGCCGATAACGACCATGTAATGCTCGGCAGGATAATTTTCTGCCCCCCACACTATAAAGTCCGTCAGCGACTGAGGGTCGCCCATATCGATTTCACCCAAATCTTGTATCGCCGTCTGTTCAAACGACACACCCACATTATTGTTCTCATAAATACTGGCAACAAGACTATCGCTTAATCCGGCAATTTCGGCCTTCAAGCTGTCTGCGTCACCGTAGCCTTGCTCAACAAAATAGGTAAGAAGTGCGTCACGTTGACCATTTACATCCAGCTCAGGCAACGGATCTGCTTTTTCGATCAAGAAGCGGCGCGTATCCGTCCAGTCGCCAAACCGCTTGTCAAAACCTTCGGCGCGGTCAAGCTGAGCGACAATATTCACCCCCTCGCCGCTGCCTACTGTCTGCATCTCGTAATAATCGTTGAAGGCCGCCCCTTCGAGGTTATTATCAACGGCGGTGTAGTGCAAAATCGTCCAGTTGGCTTTATCCTGTGCCTGCACCATGCTCAACGAACTCAAAAGTAGTATGCCCAATACGACAATACGTTTCATAATGCTCTCTTTGCAGTTATTGAAAATAACGGGAAATCCCACATATCATCGTAGCAAACTACAGCCCAAAAAATGCTTAAGCCTTCTTTGAATGACG
Source organism: Aggregatilineales bacterium (assembly GCA_038251045.1). Taxonomy (GTDB): domain Bacteria; phylum Chloroflexota; class Anaerolineae; order Aggregatilineales; family Phototrophicaceae; genus CFX2. Next base: position 22,665 of record JBBSBS010000027.1, read on the forward strand.
ATTTTGGGATAATGGGTAGAATAAGAGGTAGTTTTCAGATTTACTTGATGCCGCTGCTAGCAAAGCTTTCAATAAATCGGCGCTGGAATAATATGAATAGAATAACCAGCGGTGCAATGACGAGAATGGTACCCGCCATCAGTTGCCCATAAAGCGCCCCAACTTCGGTTGTTTTCAACAGCTTATTGAGTGCCACCGTCAACGGACGCACCAGATCAGAACGTGTAACAATAAACGGCCATAAAAATTCGTTCCAATGGCTGCTAATGGATACCAGAGCAAACGCCACATAAGTCGGAATTGAAAGCGGCACATAAATATTACGCATGATCTGTATCCAACTCGCCCCGTCAATTCGCGCAGCTTCTTCCAGTTCATACGGCACTTCCCGAAAGGCCTGTCGCAGCAGCAGTGTACCGAATGCCGATCCCCAGTACGGGAGCATGAGTGCCCATTGGGTATCAAACAAGCCAAGGTTACGGATGGTCATAAAATTCTGGACGAGTAATACACCCGTTGGAATCATCAATTGTAGCAATATCAGAAAGAGCAGCAGATCACGTCCCACAAAACGTAAACGCGCGAATGCGTATCCTGCCATCGTAATCGTGACCACCTGAACCGCCAACGTACCAACCACAAAAATCAGACTGTTTGCATAATGGGTAGGCCACGGTGCAACTGCCCACGCATCTTGATAATTTTCCAGTGTGAAGCGGCAGCCTGCAATGATCAGACTGCTGCGTGTATTCGCTGCTTGCGCAGGGCTGAACATACAATCAAAGAAAACATTGCCGTTGGTAATCGGTGCATTTTCGGGGCGCACGCTAACCAGTACCGTAAATAGCAGTGGAACCAGCCACAACAGTGACAACGTAATAATGAGAGCATTAGCCACCAAACTGCCGGGTGAGCGTGGTCTATTGGTCATCTTTGACCCGTCTCCATTCAAAAAAGTAAAAGTTAATGACCGTAAACACCATCAGCATGAGCAGCAAAATGACGGTTATCGCGTTGATATAACCCAAGTTTCGCGGTTCGGAAAACTTCTGAAAAATGAAATACAGCATAAGATTACTGCTTTCATTCGGCCCGCCCTGCCCCAACGCCTGTAACTGTTCAACCGTCTGGAAGCCGCCAGTGAAAGCAATTACAAGGATAAAAAGTGTTGTCCGTTGCAATAGTGGGAAGGTGATATATCGAATACGCTGCCATGTATTGACTCCTTCCAGATCAGCCGCCTCATAAATATCGCGCGGGATATTCTGTAATCCTGCGAGGTAAAAAATCATGAAATAACCGACTTGTTTCCAGCAGATCACGATAATCACCGAAAACAGGGTCATCCCCGGCAACCCCAGCCATTTAACCCCCGATAGTCCAAACGATTGAAGTACTGTGTTAGCCAAACCGATGTTGTCGGCATACACAAACGACCAGATACTAGCTGCACCAATTACAGGCAGTAGGACCGGATAAAACAGACTAAATCGCCACAAACCCAACCAGCGCAGTTTGCGATTCAGCAGCATTGCGCATAGAAAAGCCAACGGCACGCTTATGACTACGGTTGCAGTCGTAAAAATAACCGTATTGAGTAAAATTTTTGAAAATACAGCCGCGATATCGGGACGGGTCGTTCGCGATAAATCAAATAAATCAACGTAATTCTGCAAACCCACATATGTTGATTGCTGTTTTACCGTCAGCGGTGGACGGTACAAACTGCCGGTAACCGACTGTACCGTTGGCAGCACGGTGAACATCAACACCAATATCAATGTGGGAGCGACCAGAAAGTACGGAAAAAGCAGCGACCATAACGATTTACGGTGGGCAATTTGTATTCTAATGGATGCGATACGAGGCCGCGCCGGTGCTTCCATACAACATCTTTCTTCAAGTGCTCAAACTATCAAAAAGTAAGGGCATTCATATTGAACGCCCTTACAACATCTACCACGTGTTATACAACCAAATTACTGGTACTGCGAAAGAATCGCCTCGGCTTCCGTTTGCGCCTGATCAAGCGATGCTTGCACATCCTGCTCACCGGAAATAACACGCCCAATTGCCTGACCTAGAATCTTCCGCACATCACCGCTCTGATGAGTTGCCAGTTCGCGCTGGGCAAATTCCAGTTGCTCACGAGCCACAATATACTGCGGTTTGTCGGCTGCCAATTGCTTCAGTGGGTCGAGATCCCATGCTGATGCACGTGCCGCGATATAACCGGTGGCTGCACCCCAGTCCGATTGAATCTCCGGCGACGACAGGAACTGAATCCAGCGCCATGCCGCAGCCTGTTTTTCAGGTGTACTGGTGCTAAACATATACAGGTTACCACCGCCGGTTGGCGCACCGTAACTCTTATCACCAGCAGGCAAGAAGCCAACACCAACATCAAACGTTGCATTCTTCAAAATGTTGGTCAAGCTGCCAGTCGTATGATAAATCATGGATGCCTTACCGCTGGTGAAATCCTTGGGCGTATCACCCCAAATGATGATACCAGCAGGCATTACGCCTTCTTTTGATAGATTGCTGAAGTATTCCAATCCTTTAGCAACTTCAGACGTATTGAAAAATACTTCGTCGAAGCTGGTTCCAACAACATTCTGACCATTACCAATTGCAAACCCTTGGAATAACCAGTACGGGAAACCGTCTGAAGGAATTTCTAATCCCCAACGTTCGCCATTTGGCTTGGTTAATTTCTTAGCATAATCCAGCATTTCCTCAACATTTTTCGGGGCGGCAGATGGATCAAGTCCAACTTCTGCAAATTGATCCTTGTTGTAGTAAAGCACAGGTGTACTGCGCTGGAACGGGAGCGCCCAGATAATGCCATCTGCATCGACACTGTTACCCATGAAGGCGGGGAAGAAATCTTCCGTATAAGCTTTACTATCGGGAAGTTCGTCAATAAATGGCTGCAAAGGAACGATATACCCATTATCAATGAATGTTGGCAGGTCAGCCGCTAACATAACCGCCACATCTGGCCCCTCACCCTGACCTTGAATTTCGGTTTGCACAGCAGCCGAAATATCATCGTAGCCACCAGCATAGGTCGAAACAACATTAATGTCCGGATTTGCCTTGTTGAACTGTTCCACGTAGCCATCGAAAATTTGGGTCAATGGGCCACCAACCGCGGTAGGATAATAAAACTTGACTTCTACCGGAGTATCCTGTGCCATCAACTGAAACGGAACAACCGCTAACAGCATAACCGCCGTAGTAAACATGACCACGCGCATTGAACGATGCAGTCTCATAATACTAATCTCCTCAATACATTTCTTGGGCTCACGGAAAATAAACCGCTCATCATCCTAATCGTGGCATATCAACCGAATGTTAAAAACACTTTAAATAATGAAACAAACAGACGCATGTACTGACTGTCGGCTGTCATCATAGCTGACCCTTCACATACTGTCCTATCGCATCAATTGCCTCCCGTGCCTCCGGCAATGTAGCTGCCCATCCGTGCCATGTATGCCACATCTCGGGCCACACTTCTAATTTAACTTCCACCCCCGCCTCTTGTGCCGATTTAGCGATACCCATCGAATCACTCAACAATACTTCGTCGCCACCGACCTGAATGAGCATCGGTGGCATTTCAGAGAAATTTGCAAATATGGGGGAAAGAAGTGGATCAGCCAGATCTTTACCAACCGCATAATATTCAACCGCAGCGTCCAGCCCTTCACGCGTGGTCAGCGGATCAATCAGCGCGTTCTTTGTCATGGTTTCCCCGCTCAAAGTCAAGTCTAGCCACGGTGACAGAAGAACCGCTGCCGTAGGCAGCACGTCCCCACTTTCCCGGAGCATCAACAACGCTGCAACTGTTAGGTTAGCACCTGCCGAGTCGCCGCCAATCACAATTGCACTGGGTGAAACGCCTTGCTCGACTAACCAGCGATAGACAGTAACAACATCCTCAATGCCAGATGGAAATGGGTCTTCTGGAGCAAGACGATAATCGACCAGCAGCACCCGAATACCTGTCGATCTCGATATGCGGCTTGCCAAATCCCTGTGTGTCTTACTTGATCCACTGTTGAATCCACCGCCATGGACAAAGAGAAATACTTTGCTCAAATCTGCTCCGGCATCCCACACCCATTCGCAATTCACCCCATCTGAGACAACCGGTTCAATAATAGTGCTGTCAGGCAGTTCGGCCTTTAATGCCGCTGTTTCCCATTCCTGCCGTTGAACAGTCAACGGAACCGTTGATGGCACGTCCCTAATCAAGGTAGTGCGTATATGTTTGCTTTCAGGACTTGTCATCAGATTCCTTTGTAATTCGGTTTCATCAACTTGTATCGCGCGCATTCGCAGCAATGCAAATTGCCCCCGTTATGGGTAAAACCATTGGCTTGCCTCGTTGCACAATTATCGCTATGCCGTTAAGTACTGTTCGCGGTATAACCGGATAGCATGTTGCAGTGGGTTTTTGTAATATTCTTCCGGTGTAATATCCAATGTCAATGTCTTGGTGGCCGGCTGCACCATAGGCTTGGTCGCGGCAAAATCCTTAAACACCTGCGTGATTGGCTTGAGCGAACCGTCAGGCCGTACCAGCCCGAAGAATCGTTCATGACGCGCCTCTTCACAGGGTGGCTTATCCCAGAGTTCCGGGATGTAATCCGCAAAACACCATGTCATCGCTCCTGTTGCGCCAACCTCAACTAACTTTGGCAGTACCGCCCGCAAATAATCGGCCAAATCTTGTTCGGAAGCCATAAACTGTTTCTTTGGTCGTCCGTAAGACACCCACTCCCAATACTGAGAATCGCCCTTGTCCGGCGCGGTACATCCACCAAATTCCTCCGCCAATGTCGGCTTGCCGCACAGTGCAGTCACTAATGCACACAGATATGGTACGAAATCCGCGTCCAAATCGGACATGGACCAACCCTCCGCGTACATCGGGTAACCGTGCATCACAGCCACGTCCGTTTCGGCATACACCTCATTGACGCGCAACCCGACATCATCATTCAGGCTCGCTGTATGTAATCCACACGTAACCGGATGCTTATCATCAATTCCTTTGATGATGCCTGTCATTTCCTTAACCCACGCTCTACCTGCCTCAGCACTATTGGGAACAGCAAACAAATCAGGCTCATTGCCTAGGTTCCACATCCAAATCGCAGGGTGATCTTTCAGGCGGCTCACCACGGTCTTAAGCAGCAGCCGTTGTGCATCCAATGCTACCGCGTCATGGTACGGGTTACGGTAGCCGCCTTTGACAATCTTCCCACCGCTTACCACCTGCCGCACCCAGCGTGCCGGTATCGGCAGATTTTCATCCAATAACCAACCGGGCGACCAATTCGGCCCGCTCATATGCCCTGTAAAAAAGGTGACATCTAACCCTAGCCCATTTTCGGCAGCGATATCACAAACCGTCGTTAAATCTTTCAGCCGTTCCTCGGATACCGTATCGGGAGTAGGCTGAAAATCATCCCACAAAAGGAAGATACGGACGACATTCAAACCAATCTCACGGATAATGGCGAATTCTTCGCGCACCTCGTCCGCCTCAAAGTTAGTCCACCAATACATGGCCTTACGGCGCGGCCAATAATTAACGCCCAAAGTAAACGGTTGTACCAACATACCCTCCTCAATTGTAGCCACGGATTTGTCTCTACTATGACTCACTTGGACGATTCTGCACACAACCGTGCTGGATTTTACTCATATTCCCCGTCTATTCAGAGCATCATTAATATGAGCCTTTACGCATTATCCAGATACGCAATCTCGTCGCTGGTCAACGTCACATTTACCGCATTTAAACTCGCGGTCAATTGCTCATGCGTTCTACACCCCACCACCGGTATTGTAGTAAACGGTTGTGACATCAAATAGGCCAGTGCAATATCATTCACAGTGCCATCATATTTTTTCGCCAACTCTTGTACACGCGGTAGCCGTTGCATATTACTTTCACTGAGGTAAATGCCCTTGTCACTCGCACGAATACCATCAATACCCGATGCCTCAAGTTTTGTAAAAAATCCTTTTGCCTGCGATGTATAGGGAATAACTGACATGCCTGTACGTTTATGGAATGCCTTGCCTGCGTCATCCATACCAACCAGAGTCTTATCTGCAATTGCGTCCATGTTGGCGGTTGCCAAGCTCCATAAGGGCTGGTTAGCCACAAAACTTTGAATACCCTTACTCACTGCATAATCCAGTGCTTCTTGAATGCGGCTGATCTTCCAGTTTGAGCAGCCAAAATAGCGTATCGTTCCGGCTGAAACTTGTTCATTAAGCGCGTCAATGATGTTACCTACAGGAATTTGATCGTCGTCACGATGGAGCCAATATAGGTCGATACTTTCTGCTTGTAAGTACTCCAAACTTTCATTGATGTCTTGCTCTATATCTGCCCGCGAAAGTCGCGAAACGTGCATGGTCGCCAGTTCCGGATGTGCCCCTTTTGTCCCCACAATAATTTGCTTGTGTAATCCGCGCTCGCTCAACCACTGCCCGATCATCTTTTCACTACTGCTCTTTGTATTCGGTATCCAATTCGAATATACATGCGCTGTGTCAATGAAATTCCCACCACCTGCAACGAATGCGTCCAGCAAGGCAAATGACTGGTCTTTTGCCAACGACAATCCCAATTCAACCGACCCCAAGCAAATCTGTGACACCTGCAAATCAGTTTTGGGGATGGTTACATATTTCATAGTTCAACGCTCCGTAATAAAGTTAAAAGATAGGGTTGCCAACATATACATCACCCGGCTCATAATGCTGACCAGCTTTTCTATAACCTCAATATTTTTCTAGATACCGAAGATCATACCAACCATAAGCGGATTTACACCACAATCCGACTTTGCTGATGAATAATTTCCTTCGCATGAAAACCCAAACTTGCAAAACAGAACAAAAGTTCATATACTGTAATTATGAACATTATTTCTACTCCAACCCCACTTGAGAAATTGCGAATCGTTGGTGATACAACCAGCTTCGAACCTGCTGGTGACCAGCCACAAGCCGAACGAGCGCATAAACATGTGCCGCATGATTTATCCTGCATCAGCAATGTTTATACGCCCGCTGGCTCCAAACCTATCATGAAAACCATGATGACCACCGCCTGCGAGCGCAATTGTCACTACTGCCCGTTCCGCGCCGGGCGTGGCAAAACCCGTCGTGTGACCTTCAAACCCGACGAAATGGCCGCTTCATTCGATCAACTTCAACGTGCAAAAATTGCTGATGGCCTGTTCATATCATCTGGCATCATCAAAGGCAGCGTCACCTCTCAAGACAAAATTTTGGATACAGTCGAAATCATCCGTCGCAAATACCAGTACAAAGGTTATGTCCATCTCAAAATAATGCCGGGTGCTGAATACGATCACTCGTAATATCAATGGGGACAGAAGACGAAAGTAGGTCTATTTGGAGGGGTTCGGATCGATTTGTTCCAGTAACAGAAACAAGGGCATACGTTTTTGAAATCGCGCCCTCAACACGAATCCATTGTTCACGAGTATCTATAGTAATTTGGTTGACCACTAATTTGATTATCTGTCGTTTGACTTCAAAAGGAACATTTTGGAGGTCACCTGCATTCCTTAGCTGAATTGCCATTTCCATAATGAACTTTTTCTGTCCGGCAATATGTTCATGGGTTAACACGCGCGATTTGAGGCGTTCAACTTCAATTGATAAAATTTGATTGCGTTCCTTGAATATTCGGCGTTTATCTGCAAACTCATGTTCGTCAAATGCTCCAGCCACATAAGCACGGTATATTTTCTCTTCTTCTTTAGTTCCATCATGAATCTGCTTTTCAAGGAAAGCAACTTGTTCAAGCAAGGTCGCATTCTCATCGGCAGCAAAGTGTCGATCAAGCGCCTCTATCAAAACTTCAGGTTCTAGAAGCACTTGACAAACAATATCCCAGACCGCGTTATCTACTTTTATACAACCAATATAGCCTTGAGGACATCCTATTAACTCTCGTTTGTGATCACTTCGGCTTGTGCAGTGATAAACACGCTGCGGTGTCGGCAAACGTTTTCCATTGAGGCGTGTTCGTCCTTGATGTCCCATAAACGAGCGACCGCAAGAGGCACATCTCATCAAGCCTGTAAGCAAATAAGGCTTCTTAGCATTACGTGCTGCTGTTTGCTTATTCTTTTCCAGAATGCGGTTTGCTTCGTCCCACATTTCTGGACTTACTATAGCAGGTACTGGAACCACAATATAATCATCGTTTTCGATCATTCGTCCGTCTTTATCTTTTCCCCAACGCATTGAATGAAACTCACCTTTATAGGTCGGGCGTTTAAGAATTGAACGGACAGAGGCACGCCCCCAAAGCGGATGACCTTTTGGCGTGGGATAAATTCCAGTCAGAGAGGCAGCAACTTGACCAAGAGTTTTACCACTTGCCACATCAAAAAATATCTTCCTGACGACTTGCGCCTCTGGCTCGTAAATCGCGTAATGTGTATCGCGGCGTGAACCAAGGCCTTCTTGTCCATTGCTGTCTACGAATTTATATCCGTAGGCAAGTGTTCGAGCTGTTACACGTCCTGTCTTTGCTTTCTCCCTGCGGCCCTCTTTCATACGCATCAGAGATAATTCCATCGCATCCTGTGCAATTGCACCCATTACTGCACGCTCGACACGAGATGTAAATGCTTTCCAAAACACAGGTTCAAGACCGTTTCGTTTCATCTCATCAAGCAAAAATCCCTGATGCCAATCTGCATTGCGGCTCAAGCGATCAAGATGCTCCATTACGACTGCATACGCCCGGCGATTATCCGATTTGTACTCATGACGCAAACGCGATAACTCAGGCCGCCGTTCAAATTCAAAACCTGTGTAATCATCCGCAAAAACCATATCCCATGATATTTTTAACTTTTTCTCACAGGC
>JBBSBS010000028.1:0-30944 GCA_038251045.1 Aggregatilineales bacterium
GAAGACGCGCCATGAGCGCAAACGGAAAGGCTCACGGACGCCATGACTGAACATCGCGTCGGCGTCATCGGCTGGCCGGTCGCGCACAGCATCAGCCCGGCGATGCATAACGCGGCGTTTAAGGCGCTGGGGTTGAATGATTGGCAATACGAGCTTGCGCCTGTGCCGCCGGATATTGTGCGGCAAAGTTTGCGGATGCTGCGTGACGAGGGAGGATTCATCGGCGTGAATGTGACCGTGCCGTTGAAGGAAAAGGTGATGCCGTTTGTGCTGCCCGATGAACGGGCGCGAGCCGTTGGCGCGGTGAACACGATTGACTTCCGCAGCAATGTGGGGACGAATACCGATGTGGTGGGGTTGATTGATGATCTTAAGGCACATGGCATCCCACTTGAAGGCGCGAAGGTGATTGTGCTGGGGGCGGGCGGCGCGGCGCGGGCGGCAGTCTATGGATTGGCGATGGCAGGGGCGAAGGTGATCGTCGTCAACCGGACGCAGCAGAAGGCACAGGTGATGTTGGCAGATTTGACGATGTCGGCGGGTATTCGCAGCGCAGATGTCCAGACATTGGATGAAGCAGCGGAACAGAATGTGTCGCTGATTGTGAACTGCACATCGGTTGGGTTGTGGCCAAATGTGGATGCAAGCCCGTGGATTGAGGGCGTTCCTTTCCCTAAAGGGGTCACTTTATACGATACGGTGTATCGCCCTGAACGGACGCTGTTGATGGAGCAGGTCGAGGCGAATGGTGGACAGGCAATCGGTGGATTGGGTATGCTTGTCCGGCAAGGGGCGGCGGCGTTCACAATTTGGACGCATCAAGAAGCGCCAGTTGAGGTGATGTTTGAGGCGGCAAAAGAGGTGTTGGCACAGAAGTGATCCTCGAACGCGAATGAGCGAGGAGGTTGACATGGAATGGCAGACAGTACGCGAACAATATCCACATCGGTGGGTGGTGATTGAGGCTTATAACGCACATACTGAGGGCAGCGAACGCGTTGTCGACCAACTCGAAGTGGTCGGGATGTTTGGTGATGAGTGGAAACCTGCCTGGGAGCATTATAAACAACTGCACCATATGGACAAAGAACGTGAGTATTATGTTGTCCATACCGATCGGGTTGAACTTGAGATTGGTGTAATGGACGCTTTTGGGCGTATAGCGGAAGACTCATGACCCCGATTAGGCTCTCCCGTAAATTGGTTTTTGTTGAAGCAACAGTTCGCGCCAATGGTCTTTCAATTGTTTTGAAGAATGTGATGATCGATACTGGTTCAGGTGGAACTTTTTTTAACACTGACCTGATGGAATCGCTTGGGATTACTCAAGAACTTTCTGACCGGATCGTTTTTCTTCGGGGTATTGGAGGTCGTGAATCCGTGATTCAAAAAACTGTTGATGAAATCCAAATAGGCGATTTAGTCGTGTCTCCCATGCGAATACAGATGGGTGCAGTTGATTACGGTTTCCCGCTAGATGGTGTAATTGGACTTGATTTCTTGTTGGCAACGAAAGCGATTATTGATTTCTCGTCACTCGAAATTCGTAAAGGTTATTGATCGACTATGATACGTTTTCTGACTGCTGGTGAATCACACGGGCCGATGCTGACAGCGATTATTGAGGGGCTTCCAGCCGGACTGGCGCTGACACCAGAAGATATTAATAACGAGTTGCTACGTCGCCAGCAGGGATATGGTTCCGGCGGGCGGATGAGCATTGAGCGCGATACGGTGCGGATTACGTCGGGTGTGATGAACGGCGTGACGACCGGCGGGCCGATTGCAATGCTGGTGGAAAATCGTGATTTCAAAAACTGGAAAGAAAAAGATGTCGCGCCGATGGCTATTCCGCGCCCCGGTCATGCGGATTTGACGGGCGCGATCAAGTATGGCTACAAGGATATGCGGATTGCGCTGGAACGGGCGAGCGCACGTGAAACAACTATGAGGGTCGCTGTGGGCGCGATATGCAAGAAGCTGCTGGCAGAATTTGGCATTGTTGTGGGTGGGTATGTAGTGCAAGTTGGCGACGTAAAGGCCACACTTGACCCAGAAATGGGTTATGAGGAGCGCTTTAGACTCGCTGAAGAAAATGATGTGCGCTGCCCTGTGGTTGAGTCGGTGGAAGCGATGCACGAGGCGATTCGCCAGATCAAAATTGATAAAGATACGCTCGGCGGAATATTTGAGGTAATCGCGCTGAATGTGCCCGCGGGATTGGGTTCGCATGTGCATTGGGATCGGCGGCTCGATGCCAAGATTGTGGCGGCGATGGTCAGTATCCATGCTATGAAGGGTGCGGAAATTGGCGAGGCATTTGATAACGCGGGTAAGCGCGGGACACAGGTGCATGATGCAATTGCGCTGGGCAATGATGAGGATAAATTGATTCGCCGTACTAACAGAGCAGGTGGTACGGAAGGCGGGATTTCGACCGGTGAGCCGATTGTGGCGCGGGTGGCGATGAAGCCGATTGCAACGATTTTGCAAGCGATGGAATCGGTTAATTTGGCGACAGGTGAGCCCGAAGAAACGACGTATGAGCGCAGCGATTTCTGTGCGCTGCCGCGTGCGATTCCGATTGGCGAGGCGATGATGGCGCTAGTGATCGCCGATGCGCTGTTGGAGAAGTTGGGCGGAGATAGTATTAGTGAGATGACGCCGCGTTTCGCTAATTTGCGGAAAGTGAGGCTCAGTGATTTGCCGATGGATAATGTGGAGTGGCGATTTGGCTATGAATAATGACTGGAATATTGTCATAACCGGATTTATGGGCACCGGAAAATCGACAGTGGGTAGAATGCTGGCTGAGAAGTTGGGTCGTCCGTTTATGGATACTGACGAGGAGATAGTGCGGCGGGTGGGCATGACTATCCCTGAAATATTTCAACGGGATGGTGAGGCACGATTCCGCCATATCGAGCGGCGAATGTGCCGATTTCTGGCGGCACAAAATGGATATGTGGTATCAACAGGTGGTGGGATGTTAGTCGATGAAAGCAACCGGGATGTGATGTTGGCATCAGGTCTGGTTGTGTGTTTGTCTGCTACCGAAGAGGCGATTGCCGAACGTTTGCGGGTCGATAATACCGAGCGTCCGCTGCTTAAAGGTGATTGGCGGAATTTGCTGGAAACGCGCCGCGCCATTTATGCCTCGATTCCAAACCAGATTGATACAACCGGTAAAAGCCCTGAAGCAGTAACGGAAGAGATAATCCAATTATGGCAGACCGTATCCGCGTAACTGCGCCGGGTGGCGATTACGACATTCACATTGTGGCAGGAATACTTCGGCAAGTTAGCGAATATGTACCGCATGGAAAATCGGTTGTTATTACCAATACCACAGTGGCACCACTTCATGGGAAAAAACTTATTGAGCACTTGGTCGATGCGGCTCTGGTGACTATGCCAGATGGTGAGCAATATAAGACGTTGGATACGGTAGCCCAACTATACATTGAAATTGTAGATGCGGGGTTGGATCGTGGTGGGGCTGTTATCGCGCTGGGTGGCGGCGTGGTTGGTGATACCGCTGGGTTTGCTGCGGCGACCTATATGCGTGGTGTGCGGTTAGTCCAAATTCCGACAAGCCTATTGGCGATGGTTGATTCAAGTGTTGGCGGTAAGGTGGGTGTTGATTTACCGCAGGGTAAGAATCTGGTAGGAGCATTCAAACAGCCGGAGGTCGTGCTTATTGACCCCGAAGTGCTGGCAACATTACCGGAGCGTGAGTGGCGCTGTGGGATGGGGGAGATCATTAAACATGGATTGTTAGCTGATGAAGGCCTGCTAGCACCTGAATTATGGGCAAAAGAGCGTGCGGCAGAATTGGTGCGACGAGCGGTACAGGTCAAGGTTAATGTTGTTCAACAAGATCCTTATGAGCAAAATGTGAGGGCACACTTGAATCTGGGGCATACTTTTGCCCATGCAATTGAGCGAGTGTCTCATTACAGTTGGCTGCACGGCGAAGCGGTAGGGGTGGGTTTGGTCGCGGCGGCGCGGCTTTCGTTTGCGCTGGGGTTATGCGACTCGGGGTTGGCCGAGAAGGTTGAAGATGTTGTGCATGGTGTTGGACTGCCGACGCGGTTAGGCAACCTTGAGGCGGAAGCGCTGTATGCAGCGATGGGAACAGATAAGAAGTGGCAATCAGGACGTTCACGTTTTGTGCTTCTCGGTGGCATGTGCAAGCCTATGATTGTCGAAGATGTGCCAAAAGAAACGGTGATCCACATATTGCAAGAAATGGCGGGCTGAAACATGATTATTTTCGGCACACGCAATCGGTTTAAGACGGTAGGCAGCGGCGAGTTTTATTGCCCGCACTGTCAGGCGCAGCGGAGTTATGAGCGCAAACAGGCAAAACGCTACTTTGCACTTTACTTTGTCCCACTGATCCCGATGGGTGATTTGGGTGAGATTGTAGAATGTCAGACTTGCCACACGACTTTTAATGCTGATGTGTTAGCGATGAAAGCTCCTACTCAACAAATTAGTGCCGTGGAACTACTTAATTCGGTGAAGTCACGGTTAATGGGTGGCGATCCGGTTGAATACGTGATTCGTGATATGACATCGGCAGGTATTGAACGTGAGATTGCCACGAACCTGATTTCAAGCACGATTGGTGAGGAACGGAGACAGTGTGAACATTGTAACCTGTCGTATGCCCCTACTATAAGTCGGTGTCAGGAATGTCAACAACCACTGGCGGAGCTTGTTTGATGATGAAAAAGTTATTGTTACTGCATGGGCCAAATCTCAATTTGTTGGGTACCCGTGAACCGGGTGTGTATGGAAATGTGACACTTGATCAAATAAACAAGTGGGCGATTGTCCATGCGCAAGGTCATAAGGCTGAAATGCGTGCCGAGCAATCTAACCATGAAGGGGCATTAATTGACATGCTGCATGTTGCAAGGAATTGGGCGGATGGCGTGGTGATTAATCCGGGTGCATATACGCACACATCGGTGGCGATACGGGATGCGATAAGTGCGGTTGCACTGCCGGTTGTAGAGGTTCACCTTTCTAATATTCATGCGCGGGAGGAATTTCGGCACAAGTCGCTGCTTGCGCCGGTATGTGTCGGTCAGATTTGTGGTTTTGGCTGGCGGAGCTATCTGCTGGGGATTGATGCGCTTTTGGGACATCTAGGGGTATTGGAGCAGCCGAAGTAGTTGGTCGTCATGACTAAAGGGTTAGGCTGTCGATTTGGTAATGTCCTCTGTAGGTCAACACTCATATACTCCGTTATACTGAAACCTCAAAATGCAGTTGTAAATAGCGTGAACACCGCTTTGTGTGTTTCTGATTGGTTACTGAAAAGGGCTGGTTTACATGCCGACAAAAGAAGAAGTATTTGCCGCGATTGAAGAACATCAGGTGAAGTTTGTGGATTTATGGTTCACCGATATTACAGGTATGGTCAAAAGCGTCACCGTACCGAGTGCAGAGCTGGTGAATGTCGTCGACTCCGGGTTACATTTTGACGGATCCTCGATTGAGGGATTCGCGCGGGTAGCTGAGAGTGATATGACTCTTGTGCCTGATTTAGGCACATTTACGCTGCTGCCGTGGGATGAGTCGCACCGGACGGCGAGAGTCATTTGTAATGTGCATACCTTGCATGGAGAGCCTTTTATTGGCGACCCACGCAACGCGTTAATCAAGGCACTGCGCCAAGCCGGGGAAATGGGGTTCACCTATAAGACCGGTATGGAATTGGAGTTTTTCCTGTTTCGGACACAGGATGAGCGCGTGCTTCAACCGTTGACTCCGTTTGACAATAGCAGCTATTTTGATATGTCGATGCACCCTGCTAAAAGTGTCGTCCGAGAGATGGTATCGTCGTTAGGGAAAATGGGCATTCAAGTCGACTCGACGCATCATGAGATTGGTTCGGGGCAGCATGAAATTGATTTTCAATATGATGATGCGTTGGCAACAGCCGACAAAATACTGACAGCGCGAGTGGCTTTAAAAGCAGTCGCTCATCAACATGATTTGCTGTGTACGTTTATGCCGCGACCAGATGCCAATCTGCCGGGTTCAGGAATGCATACGCACCAGAGTTTGCATAATGTTGAAAGTGACACAAATGTGTTTGTGGACGGCGGTAACGAATACGGTTTGTCGCAAACGGCGAAATATTTCTTGGCAGGGCAATTGGCACATGCGCGTGCTATGTGTGCGATTCTGGCACCGTTGGTCAATTCCTATAAGCGGTTGGGAACGAGTTTTGAAGCGCCGGTTTATGTGACATGGGCGCACATCAACCGAGGAGCATTGATTCGCGTGCCACATATCAGTAGTGGTAAAGAGGCACACACACGGTTGGAACTGCGCTGCCCTGACCCCAGCATCAATCCGTATTTGGCGAGCGCGGTGATGTTGATGGCAGGATTAGATGGCATCCGGCAGCAGCTGCCACTGCCGGATGCGCTAGAAGAAACGCTGGTGCGTCAAGACCGCAGCCGTATTCGCCAGCTTGAAGTATTGCCTTCATCATTGGGCGAAGCACTGGATGTGCTCGGGCAGAGCGATGTGGTGTTGTCAGCATTGGGCCCGTTTATTAGTGACCGATATATTGCTGCAAAACGACAGGAATTTGACGAGTACAATCGACAAGTTACGACGTGGGAATTGGAACGATACCTTAGCCGGTATTGACGATTAAGTTGTGCATGGCGTGGAGAGCGGCTTCCGCTTCTTTGTTTTCGACCACAATGGTCAGCGTGGAATTTGACGGTCCGTGAGATAGTGCTAACACGCGGATATGGGTGAGTGCTTGTAAGATTTGTGCGGTTGTTGTTGACCAGTTATCCATATTGGCGCTAATGGCGGTGATAAAGGATATGTTTTTTACAAGCCACGAATGGGTTGCTGATTCAGCACGCAAGTTTTCTTCCAAGGCTGTTCTGGTGGTATGAACAGCATCCGAACCCGCACTGGTGGGGATGAGAAAGCAGGTCAAGCAATAGGTTGCAGACTGTGCTGATATGACAAGGTCGATCTGGTTGCTGGGCGCAGAGGCAGCGGCTTTGTCATAAACTGCCGATATGGACGCATATCGTTCTGATCTTTTTGATTCGATAGCCAAGCCGTTAATGAGCGATATGGCCTTGATCGCGTGTGAACGGGGGGAAGCTGCATCGCGGATTAATGTGCCGATCTGCTGCGGTTTGTAGACATTTTTGATGCGCAGGGCAATTTTATCATCTCGCAGCGGGCCAATCATTCGGGCGTGAAGGATGCGCGCCCCGAAATAGGCCATTTCGGCAGCTTCATCGTAAGAGAGCGTTGGTATGACGCGTGCTTCGGGTACATCACGGGGATCAGCGGTCATCATACCGTCCACGTCTGTCCAAATCCAGATTTCGGATGCATTGACACATACACCTAATACAGAGGCCGTGTAGTCGCTGCCACCGCGCCCCAATGTGGTTGGTTTGCCGGTGCTGGTTGCGCCAATGAATCCCGTTACAACGGGAACAATGTCGCGTTCCAGTAACGGGAGCAGATTTTGGGCAATTTGTATGCGGGTGAGGGGAATGTCGGGAGTGGCATTTCCCGGTACATCATCGGTGATAATCAAAGAGGTGGTGTCGAGCGCCACGCTTCTGAGATTATTTTGGCGGAGTAAAGCTGCAACAATTCGGGCTGCTAACTTTTCGCCCACGCCAATGGTGGCATCTATGGCTTCGGGTGAAATTGTGGTGGCAATTTGTGCCATGCCTTGATATAGGTCAAGCATTTCAAATAATAACTTATCTATATCAGCATGAAGTACAGCTCGCTCTGTGGTTCCAAGCGGCAGCTCATCTATGAGGGCGAGATGGCGCGTGCGGAGGTTCGCGACAATCCGGCGATAGCCACGCTGCTGACCCAATTGAGCCAAATGCGCGGCTTCAATCAAGCCATCGGTAACCCCTTCAAGCGCTGAGACTACCAGTACGAGGCGATCCCACTGTTCGCGCTCATAGAGTACTATGCTTAAGACTTGTGTGAGGGCATCGGTTGTACCAACGGAGGAACCGCCGAACTTCATAACCAAGGTATTCATAGGCGACCCCAGAAAAAACGAAATCACAACAGGCTGATGTGAAAGCCTGCAATGTTGAACAAGATTTTTGCGAGTAAATTTATGTTTATTACGGCATGTTGAGACTAGCATTTTGAGTGAAATCTGTCAAATTCTTTGCCATAATCGGGGTGTTTGACTTATGATTAAGGTGAAGTTTGGTATTTATAGATAACAGGGCTTTAACACTATGACTGATAGCATTATCGAACAGCAGCGCACAGTCGCTGGAGTTCGGTTTCATAAAGTAGGCAAATTGTATCATTTCGATTACGGTGCGTTCCCCGAATTACAGTTGAAAGATTATGTAATTGTTGAGACAGCCCGTGGTCGGCAAATGGGTGAGATTGTTAGCTTTACGGCGGTGGAGGATAGCGGGCGAGATTATAAGGCCATTATGCGACCCGCCACACCCCGCGACTTGACGCTTAAGCAACATTGGGAAATGCAACAGGATGATGCGTTGCAGCAGTGTAAACAAAAAGCCAAACAAATTGGTGGCTTTCACGAGGCGAAGTTTATTGCGGCTCATTACAATTATGATGGGAGCATGATCACTTTCCTGTTTACGGCTGAGGATAAACTCAATACAGGTCGTCTGGCAAGCGAATTGAGCAAGGATTTCCCTGCGCAGGTCGAAATTCGGCAAATTGGCCCGCGTGATGTGGCGAAATTACTAGGTGGGTTTGGTGCTTGTGGCGAAACCCGTTGTTGCAGTACCTTCCTGACTGATTTCAGCCCGATTTCGATCAAGATGGCGAAGATGCAGGGTATTTCGCTCAATCCCTCGGAAATTACGGGGATGTGCGGGCGTTTACGCTGCTGCCTTGTTTATGAATATGAACAATATGTGGAAGCGCGAAAGCTGCTGCCAAAACGTAATAAACGGATCGGCACGGATCATGGCGAGGGAAAAGTGCTGGATGTGCATCCTTTGCAGGATGCAGTAACGGTGCTGGTCGAAGATACTCGTTATTTTCTAAAACGGGAAGAGCTTATTCCACTAGATGAGTGGGAAGCATTGCAGAAGAAAGCCAGTGAACCTTGTACTAAGCATGGCGATGGCCCGTGTGAATGCGGAGCTAAACCGGGTAAGACCCAGTCTCCACCTGCTGACTAGGCTTAAAGGCGTTTTGTAACATCTATTCGTTGGTTAGCGCAGGGGCGTATGGGAATTATGCGCCTCTCGTTTGTGTGTCATTGATAGGAGGGGATATGGTCGATACTGCGCAGGAACCATTGCCGAAGCGTGTATTAGGTGTATTTGCACATCCTGATGACCCTGAATTTTTCTGCGGCGGAACCTTTGCGCGTTGGGCGGCAGAAGGTGCGGAAATTACATTCGTGGTGGCCACGAGCGGCGATAAAGGCAGCAGCGATCCGGAAATGACTTCGCCACGCCTCATCGAGATTCGTGAGGTAGAAGAGCGTAACGCGGCGGCGGCGTTAGGTGTCGAAGACGTTGTGTTTCTGCGGTATCCAGATGGCGAACTACAGCCCAATTTGGAACTGCGACGAGATGTAACACGGATGATTCGGCTGAAACAGCCGGATATTGTAGTGACTTGCGACCCAACGGTATTCTGGTTCGGGGCGAACTCGGTCAATCACCCTGATCATCGAGCGATTGGTGAGGCGACTCTGGATGCGGTTTACCCGACGGCTCGTGACCGGCTGAATTTCCCTGAGCTTGAGCGTGATGAGGGGCTAACGCCGCATAAAACGGAGTGGCTCTATATTTGTGGTACAGCTTCAGCCAACACCAAGGTCGATGTGACTGATTACGTTGAAACTAAGATACGCTCATTGCGTGAACATAAGAGCCAAATTGCCGATATGGAGGCTATGGCTGAACGGATGCGTTCGAATCGTGATGCTGAATCACCTGTGGATGCTCCCCGTTATATGGATTCGTTCCGCGTTATTACATTTAGCCGGTGAATAAACATGATTGATTTCAAAGCCCAAGCCGAGTCGATGCGTGAAGAATTGATAGCCCGCCGACGCGATTTACATATGCATCCCGAATTGGCGTTTGAAGAATTTCGCACCGCCGGAATTGTGGCGGATGAATTGCGCCGTCTCGGAATGGAAGTGCAGACAGGTGTCGGGAAAACGGGTGTCGTGGCTATATTGGAAGGTGCCCACGAGGGGCCAACGGTGTTGGTACGGGCGGATATGGACGCACTACCTATCTTAGAAGAAAACACATTTGCGTATGCCTCAACCGTTCCGGGTAAGATGCATGCTTGCGGACACGATGGACATACAACGATTGCGCTGGGTGTGGCAAAACTGCTTTCAGAGCAGCGAGATCAGATGGCAGGACGGGTGAAATTCGTTTTCCAGCCCGCCGAAGAAATCGTCGGTGGGGCAAAAGCCATGATTGCGGACGGGGTGTTGAGTGATCCGCATCCTGATGTAACGCTGGGGCTTCATCTGTGGAACTCTATGCCGGTTGGAAAGCTGGGGGTAGGTGACGGGCCGGTCATGGCGGGGTCATCTATTTTTACAATCAAGATTGTGGGAAAAGGTGCTCATGCAGCGTCACCACAAACAGGAATTGACCCGATTGTATGCGCAGCGCATATTGTTACCGCGTTGCAGTCGGTTGTGAGTCGTAATGTTGATGCACTTGACAGTGCCGTTATATCAGTGACGCGGGTGCAAGCAGGGACTGCTTATAACATTATCCCGCAAGACGCTGAACTTTGGGGAACCATCCGTACTTTTAAGTTGGAAGTACGTGACCAAGTTGAGCGCCGTATGCGCGAAATTGTGAATGGTATCACCGTAGGGATGGGTTGCACAGCGACCCTCGATATTACTCACAATACGCTGCCCGTCAACAATGACCCTGTTGTATCTGAGCGAGGGCGTTCGGTATTAAGCCAGTTTGTGGACGAGGGTGGATTAGTCTTGACCGAAAGGACGATGGGCGCAGAGGATGTCGGCTTGTTTATGGATGATATTCCCGGCATGTACTTTTTCGTAGGCGCTGCTGTTCCCAATCAAACTGAATACTTTGGACATCATCATCCGCGATTTGATTTTGACGAGGATGCATTGCCATTAAGTGTGGCACTTCTCGCAAGCACAGTCGCGGATTATGTACTGCCGACAACAATAGGTTAATGATGGCAATTGACTTCCGGGCTGAAGCCGAGGAAATGCGCGATGCGTTGGTCAACCGCCGCCGTGATTTCCATATGTATCCCGAAGTGGGATTTGAGGTCATTCGTACGGCGGGTATTGTCGCACAGGAATTGGATACGCTTGGCTTGGATGTTCAAACTCATGTGGGCAGACAAGGTGTAGTCGGTGTTTTGGAAGGGGCACATGACGGGCCGACGGTGCTGGTGCGGGCAGATATGGATGCGCTGCCTATCCAAGAGCTAAACGATGTTGATTATGTATCACGCGTGGCTGGCAGTATGCACGCGTGTGGTCATGATGCCCATATGACGATTGTGCTAGGCGTTGCTAAAATAATGACAGCCTATCGGTCACAGTTGCGCGGGCGTGTAAAATTTGTGTTCCAGCCGGGCGAAGAAGGGCATGGCGGGGCATTAGAGATGATTAAGGACGGTGTGCTAAAGAAACCGACACCGGATGTGGTGTTGGGACTGCATGTATGGACTGAACTGCCTATTGGGATTGTGGGTGTGGCGAAAGGGCCGGTGATGTCTGGCTCATCGGTGTTCACAATTATTGTCGAGGGCAAAGGAGGTCATGCTGCTATGCCCTACAGGACAATTGACCCGGTGGCTTGTACTGGCGAACTGATTATGGCCCTGCATACCATAGTCGGACGCAAAATGGATGCGATGGCGGGTGCGGTCGTTTTGTCGGTTACCAGTGTGCGTACCAGCAGCAATGCTTATAATGTTATCCCACAGTCAGTGGAGATTCGCGGTACATTCCGCACATTTAATGCTTATACCAGCGAAATCATGGAGCAGCATATTCATTCGGTCAGTAATGCTGTATGTGCTTCGGTGGGGTGTGTGGCGCGAGTGACCATCAAACATTTGACTATTCCAATTGTGAATGATGCCGGTGTTACACAGCGGGTGCGGAAAGCCATGAAACAAGTTGTCAAGCCGAGTGCGCTTGACCAAACGGTTCGGACGATGGCTTCGGATGATGTGTCGTATATGATGGATGAGATTCCCGGTATGTTCATTTTTGTGGGTGCTGCAAACAAGGAAAAGGGCATCACATTCGGACATCATCATCCCTGTTTTAATATTGATGAAGATGTGCTGCCGTTGGGTGTGGCACTCATGTCCGCAGCAGTGGCGGAATATGTGATGCAGGTGAAATAACGTAATGGCCCGGAATAATGTGTTGCAATGGCGTGATGGGCGAGGTTGGCTGGTGCTATCTGGCGGTTATGTGCCAGCAAGCGATGTTCGGGCACGCACTATTGGGCAGATTGCTGCCGATGGTGGTGTCGTTTATGTCACATTTGGTAGCAATATAGAAGCATCCGAAATACTTATGAGTGATTTTCAGGATTTGGGCGCGCCGCCCGGTTATTTTGTGGATGTATTGACAGAAGACGATGATACGATCCGGACAAAATTAGGCGAGGCGAGTTTGATTGTCGTCGATTCTGGCAGTAATGCAGTGGATACACGCTCCGGATTATTGGGCGCGGCAGTTGAGGGTATGCAGACTGCTTTTGAAAATGGCGCAATACTTCTTTTGGAAGGCAGCAGCGCGGCGATCTTTGGCATGTGGTTTTTGTTAGAAACAGGTGAAATCCGGCAAGGGATTGGTTGGTTGTCGCAGATGTTTATCCTGCCCGGTGTTACCGAAGTGGCACAGTCTGAGCCGGGGCAAGCGGCGCTGGCGGAAGAATCGTCGGCATTGGCTATCGGGATTGGTGAAGGTTCGGCACTTGCTCTAGGACCAGATGGGCAGGTTGAGCCGTGGGGTGCGGGAGAAGTGACTATTGCTTTGGGACGATCTTTCACTGGTTCGGTTTAAAGCCGCAAATAGTGGTTATAATAGTGAGCTTATCAAAGCTTTTGAGAGGACTATGAAGTGCCTGCAACGATTGTGATTGGTGCTCAATGGGGCGATGAAGGTAAGGGACGGGTAGCAGACTGGCTGGCGGCGGAGGCGGATGTTGTCGCCCGATATGCTGGCGGCGATAATGCCGGACACACGGTAGTTGTGGGTGATAAGATTTTTAAACTGCACTTGATTCCTTCCGGAATTTTGCACGAGCATGTGGTTTGTGTGTTAGGCAACGGGATGGTTATAAACCCCGTAAATTTGCTCAAGGAAATGGATCAGATTGCGGCAATGGGAGTAGATCTTTCGCCGGAGCGGTTCATTATAAGCAGTCGTGCGCATTTGATTACACCGGCGCACGTGGCGTTAGACGGGGTTTCGGAGAAATCGTTGGGCAGTCAAGCGATAGGCACAACTTTACGCGGAATCGGGCCGGCTTACATGGATAAGACCGGTCGCAAAGGCATTCGAGCCGGGCAGATGTTAAATGTGGAAGAATTTGCAGACGCATTGTATGCCATGATAGAAACGGCGAATGTTACGTTGGGGCGACAAGGTGGTGTGACACTTGATCCCAAAACGGTCACTACGGATTATATTGATGCGGCAGCGAGATTGCGGCCTTATATCAAAGATACGACTGTGTATCTGAATGAGCGCCTGCGAGATGGGGCACGGTTGTTGTGTGAAGGGGCGCAGGGGACGCTGCTCGATATTGACCACGGTGACTATCCATATGTGACGAGTTCATCACCAACCGCTGGTGGAGCGCTTATTGGGTTGGGTATCGGCCCCCGGCATATTGACCGGGTTATGGGTGTTGCCAAGTGTTTTAGTACACGGGTTGGCAGCGGGCCGATGCCTACGGAATTGTTCGGTGAATTGGGAAACCGGATGCGTGGTACTGGTGAGAATCACTGGGACGAATTTGGAACCACTACAGGTCGACCACGCCGCTGTGGTTGGTTGGATGCTGTGGTTTTGCGTTACGCGGCAGCAGTCAACGGCTTTACGGAAATGTTCCTCACCAAGTTGGATGTCTTGAGCGGTTTTGAAGAGCTAAAAATTGCCGTTGCTTATCATATTGATGGTAAGCGCTATGAGTACCCGCCCGTAACATTGGCAGATCTTGAACGAGTTGAGACTGAGTATATTACGTTACCGGGTTGGCAGCAGGATATTAGCCGCGTAAAAAACATGAGAGACCTGCCAGATGAAACCTGCGCTTATGTGCAAAAGGTTGCCGAACTTTGTGGAGCGCCAATTTCGACGATTAGTGTTGGACCGGAACGCGACCAGCTTATCTATTTTTAAGCTGAATTGATTTGATGATACGAGTGAGGAAACTAGATCATTTATGACAGGCGATACGTATACCTCTCAAATGGATGCTCCCGTTGATCGACCGCCACAGCGGGTGGTTTCGCTTGTCCCCAGCGTGACTGAATCGCTCTTTGATTTAACGTTAGGTAATCGTTTGATTGGCATCACAGATTATTGTGTTTATCCGGTGGATGGTGTTGCCAATATTCCGCGGATTGGTGGTACGAAAAATCCAGATATTGCCCGCATTATTGACATGCGACCTGATCTTGTGATTGCTAATCAAGAAGAAAACCGCAAAGAGGATGTGCTGGCTTTACGGGCGGCAAAAATCCCTGTGTGGGTGACATTCCCACGTACGGTGGCAGACGCATTTAACCTGTTGTGGAATATCATGCATGTGTTTGATGAGCCGAGTATGGTTCCACGGGTGCGGTTGATTGAACAGACTATGGATTGGGTGTGGCGTATTAGTGAAAAAAAGGTGGAAGATGCGGTTTGCCGGGTGTTTGTTCCAATATGGCTTGACCCGTTGATGACCTTTAATCATGATACCTATGCCAGTGATCTACTGCGTGTATGCGGCGCAGTTAATGTTTTTGCTGATCGCGAGCGCCAGTATCCATTGGCGGCAGACTTAGGAGAAAGCGAACCTTTGCCAGCCGATGATTCACGAATAGTTGGACGTGATGTACGCTATCCGCGCATAACGTTAGATGAAGTGGTTGCTGCACAACCTGATGTGATTTTGCTTCCGAATGAGCCATTTGAATTTACAGTGGATCATATTTCGCTGTTTGCCGAACTCGATATTCCTGCTGCGAGAAATAAGCGTATTATGTTAGTGGATGGATCACTGCTTTTGTGGCACGGAACACGTATCGCTCAGGCTTTGAATGCGCTGCCAGATTTGTTATTCGCCACCGGGGAATTGTAGAATCAAATGACTAAATCCGATTCAAGTAATGAATGACTGGATACGGTTGCCCACGATTTAATGACACCTGTGAATGTTGTGTTTCAATGTCTTGATGTGGTTCAGAATATGGGGCCGCTGAATGAAAGACAACAACACTATGTTAATCGTGCGTTCGCCGGGTTGAAGCGGATGGAGCATTTGATTGCTCGCCTAAAGGATATTACGTGGCTTGATTCGAGTATTCCGCTGGAGTTGAGTTCTGTGAATGTGTCCAGCATGATTGAGGAAGCAGTGGATTTATTGCTTGAAGTTGCAGAACTTCGAGAGGTTACCGTTAAAGTGCATGTTGCGTCTGATGTTACGGACATTCGGGCCGATGCAATTCGCTTGCCACAGGTCATTGATAATTTGTTGAGTAATGCCATCAAATATAACCGGCAAGGTGGAACGGTGGTTATTAAGGCCACTCGTGAGGACGATAACCTGTTGGTGATGGTACAAGATACAGGCATTGGCATTTCTGCGGAAGACCAGCCACAAGTATTTGATCGATTTTTTCGCGCTCAAGAGGGTGTGCGACTTAAAATTGATGGCAGTGGGTTGGGATTATCGATTACCCAAGGCATAATTGAACGACATGGTGGACGGATATGGGTGGAAAGTGAACCTAATGTTGGTTCGACTTTTTATTTCTCCGTTCCATTGGTCATTAGTGATGCGCATCATGCCGACTAAATGCAGTGCGTAGATGAACTTCTCATGAAGTGGATATGAGTTGTCTTGCAGTCGGTTGTGAGAAATAGTACAATCTTCTTACTTTTGGCAGTTTCTGAGGAGGTTAGCTGTGAAGCGGTTGATTATTGTGATGGTAGTGATTGTAGTTTTGATTATAGGTGGTGGTTTAACATCACAAATTGCTTCTAATGGCAACCAATTGGCAATTCCGGGCGTTATTCGGCAGACAAATGATCCTGACGCATCAGCATTGGATATGGCCCCGTGGAAAGCCGAACAGTTATTCCTGTTTGTGGGCTTTGTGGTGTTCAACTTGGTCGGGATTGCGGTAACGCTAATGGCCATTTTCTGGTTTTTGAACTGGCAAATCAAAGTTGCCAAGGCGAATAAAACGGTAGATCAAACAACTTCCGTTACTGTTGAAGGTTAATAAGTATTTGTCAGGGCTAGGTTTAACGGCCTAGGTTGAGGTTTAGCGTTATGCAACAATCTTCCCGCCTCCCGCGCAATTTTGCACGGTTGGCGTTCGCTACAACTTTGTTGACGCTGGGATTAATCGTATTTGGTGCAGTCGTTCGCGTTACGGACTCCGGATTGGGTTGTGGTGAACACTGGCCTTTATGCAACGGCACTATTTTCCCTCCGCTCGATAATATTACTGCATGGATCGAATGGCTGCACCGGTTATTTGCTGCATTGATCGGCGTTTTTGGTATCGCGATGTTGGTGGTTGCCGTTCGTGCCTATCGGAATCAAAATCGTCGTGTATTAAACATTACTATCGTTGCGGCAGTGCTATTTGCTATTCAGAGTACGCTGGGCGCTATTGTCGTCCTGAAGAGTTTGCCAGTGTTGGGGGTCACCCTTCATCTGGCTACGGCAATGCTTTTATTAGCGGCGTTGCTGTTGGCGGCGCAGGTAGCGTCGTATAGGCCGGGCTTGCCCACGAGCGCCAGTCAGGTGACGGCATTAATTTATACTACAACCGCGCTATCACTGGTTATTATCCTGACAGGTGCATTAGTCAGGGGCAGTGGTGCGACATTGGCCTGCACGGATTGGCCGCTTTGTAATGGTCAAATATTTCCGATGCAACAAGGATCACTGGCGGTTATCCACATGATTCACCGGTTTGCGGTGATGGCACTCGGCGTGAGTTTGGTCATATTAACTGTGGTCGTGTATCGGGAACGACAGGATCAACGTCTACGAATGCTGGCGGTGGCGGCGCTAACGGTTTATTTGGTACAGGCAGCCATCGGGGCTATGTTCGTCATGAGCCGTGCGGAAGCGTTCTGGGGGGCAGCCCACGTTGGTTTGGCTGCAACAACATGGGCCATTCTTGTTGCTTTATCGGCAATTGAATGGCTAAACAATCATACGATTTCTAGTGGGATAATTGAGCAATCATGGGAACTTCAATCCAACACGTCGAAGTGAAACCTTTTAGCATTGGGACACTTTTTAAGAATTACATTGAGCTGACTAAGATCAGAATTGTGCTGCTGTTGTTATTTACGACAGTGACTACGATGGTGATTGCTGCAAAGGGTATTCCTGATCTGGCAATACTGGTTCCCACAATCATTGGTGGTGCATTTGCTGCTGCTGGCGCGAGTGTGATTAACCAATATATTGACCGTGACATGGATGCGCTTATGTCGCGAACGGCGCGGCGACCGATTCCTTCGGGTCGAGTAAAACCGTTGAATGCGCTTTTATTTGGTATGGGTCTGCTGGCGTGGTCGGTGCTGGTGCTGGCGATGTGGGTTAATTGGCTGACGGCGGCTTTAGCGTTGTTCGGTGGCTTATACTACGTCATTTTATACACGCTTATTCTGAAGCGGAACACGGTCGTCAACATTTTGATTGGTGGCGGGGCAGGTGCCGTGCCGGTGTTGGTCGGTTGGGCGGCGGTAACCGGTACACTTTCATTCGAAGCCTTCATTTTGTTCGCTATTATTTTTTACTGGACTCCTCCTCATAGCTGGGCATTGGCGCTGCTGGTTAATAAGGATTATACACTGGCTAATGTGCCGATGATGCCGGTGGCACATGGTGAGGAAGCTACGCGCAGGCAGATTTTGCTGTACTCGGTGCAGCTTGTGTTGATTACATTACTGCCGCTTCCATTCAAATTTTTAGGTACGATTTATATTGTGGCCGCAGTATTGTTGGGCGCAGGGATGATTTATACGGCGATTAAGCTCATTCAAAAGGCAGATGGTGCGGCGGCGCGTACGATGTATAAGTATACGACTTCGTATCTGGCTTTCTTGTTTTTGGTCATGATTGTTGATCGATTAATTCACTAAGTAGGTTTTGCTATGGCTGCTCCATCATCACGCAAAACTTCGCGTTGGCCGGTAATTGTGGTTATCACGTTTCTGGTCGTCTTTTCGGTTGTATTTGTTATTGCCCTAGCACTTACAACCGAAAGTGAGATGGCGGTTGATCCGATTGATGCCAGTCAGTTGAATGCAGATTCTTATCTGGAGCAGGTATCTCCACTGCTTAAAGATGCCGATGCTACACAAGGTGCGACACTGGTCGAGAAATATGGGTGTATTGCGTGTCATAGGGGCGAGGCCGTGCTTAAGATTGCACCGCCGTTTGAAGGTATTGCTGAACATGCCATTACCCGCCGCCCGCCGCTCACGGCAGCTGCCTATATTTATGAGGCCATCACAAACCCAACCGCTTATGTTATTCCTGAATACAACCCCGTTATGCCGGTGAATTACGCTGAACAGTTGTCTGAGCGTGAATTAGGCGATATTATTGCCTATTTGCTGACTGCCGACGCTCATTAACTGTTTCGATACTCCGTAACTGATTTCTTTTTTGATTCTGGAAAAACGCATATGTATCTGGATGCTTTTACATTATCCGCAATGGTTGATGAATTCATGGATGTGCTGGTTGGGGCACGTATTCAAGATGTCTTGGATGTTGATGAGACAGGTATTGGGCTAGAAATATATGGTGATCGCAAACGCCGCTATCTTTATCTAAGTGCTGATAACCAGACACCTCGCATTCAATTATTGGATGAAAAACTGCGTCGGGGGTTGGTCAAGCCGATGCAGATTGGGTTGTTGTTCCGGCGCTATATTGAAGACGGCTTAATTGAGCATGTTAGCCAACCTCCGTGGGAGCGCATTTTACAATTTGATGTGACAGGGCCAGAAGGCGCAGTAAGCATTATTGTAGAGCCGATGGAACGCCGTAGTAATTTGCTGCTGATTCAAAAAGGTGTCATTCTTGATTGTATGCGGCGTGTGGGGCCAGATGAAAACCGCTACCGATTGAGTTTGCCAGCACACGAGTATAAGCTACCGCCGCCGCAGATTGGGAAAATAGACCCGACCCGGGTAACACTCACCGAGATGGAGGGTTTTTTTGCCGAGGCTGATGATCCAAAGCGTAAGACGCATCAAGTGTTGGCTTCACGGTTGCTCGGCGTGAGTCCATTATTGGCGAAAGAGGTTGTTTACCGATCTGGTGGTGAAGTAAGCCAGAAAGCCTCCGATGCTGATTCTAAGCGCCTTCAGACAGCACTCATGACGGTTGTAGAGCCATTAGCCAAGCGACATTGGCAGCCCGGAATCGTCGAAAGTGAGAGTGGTGTTACTGCTTACAGTGTTTACCCGCTAAAGAGCATGGCTGGTTGGCATCCTACTGATACGCTCAGCGAAGCGATTACGGCTTATTATGGCGCTCCTGTGG
Organism: Aggregatilineales bacterium; assembly: GCA_038251045.1. GTDB lineage: Bacteria > Chloroflexota > Anaerolineae > Aggregatilineales > Phototrophicaceae > CFX2. Next base: position 19,821 of record JBBSBS010000028.1, read on the forward strand.
GGGAAGATGCTTATCGGGCGGCGAAAGTGCCGGTACAGGATGCGATTCGTGAGGCGCAGGCAAAACTCGGCGCACGATTAGCCGCATTGGAACGCTCAATGACCGACGAAGCAGAACGCGAGGTTTTGCGCCAAAGCGGTGAGCTTATTCTTGCCTATCAATATTCATTTGAGGATGGGCAGACGGAGTTCAAAGCACAATACGATTCTGATAAGCCGGATTTGGTGGTCAAACTCAACCCCGAACTTACTCCTTTGGAGAATGCCCAAGCGTATTTTAGCCGATATGATAAGGCCAAAAAAGCGCTAGAGGATGTTCCTCGGTTGATAATCGAAACCCGATCAGAACTTGATTACATGGCGCAATTAACGACAGATCTGGAATTTGCCAGCAGTTGGCCTGAAATTGATGAGGTGCGGCAGATTCTACAGGCAGGCGGTCATTGGCGCGGCGCGGCGGTAAGGAAGATAGCAGGCAGTGGACAGAGTGCGCCGTTAAAGGTCGTCACACAGGATGGATATGTGATCTGGGTGGGGCACAACAGCCGCCAGAATGAGATCGTAACATTCGGCAAAGGTGGTGGGCAGGATTTATGGTTACACGCACGCGGTGTGCCGGGATCACATGTGGTGGTTAAATTTGACGGGCGTAAAATCCCAGAAGACGTTATTGAACATGCGGCTTCATTGGCGGCCTATTACAGTTCACGGCGCAGCGATGGTAAAGTTGAGGTTGATGTTACGCGCTGTTTGTACGTCAAGAAAATCAAGGGCGCGGGGCAGGGTATGGTTACGTATCGCAATGAGGAAACGATGGCGGTTGTTCCACATGGCGAGAAAGAAAAGGTGATTTGACGAGATTGATCTATTTAACCTACGTGCAGCACCACTGAGAAAAGGATGTTAGATGGCAAAGTATAGAGTTTCCCCAAAACCGGGCAGCAAAGTCTCCCTCCGGCAATATGACCCCGATTATCACGGTGATTATGATGAGGTTTCTGCCGAAGCCGAGGTGGAGAAACTCAAGCAGAAGATCGAGAAGCTTCAAGAGAAGCTATATGCCGAAGGTAAGCAATCACTTTTGGTGGTTTTTCAAGCGATGGATACTGGTGGGAAAGACGGAGTCATCAAAAAGGTGTTCGGTGGCATAAATCCGGCGGGTGTCCATGTAACCTCTTTCAAAGCACCTTCGTCGGAGGAACTCGCGCATGATTTTCTGTGGCGGGTACATCAACATACCCCACCCAAAGGTTATATCGGTGTTTTTAACCGCAGTCATTATGAAGATGTACTGGTGGTTCGGGTCAATAATCTTGTGCCGAAGTCGGTTTGGAAATTGCGGTACGATTATATTAACCAATTTGAACAACTATTGGTGGCAAATGGTACCCGGATACTCAAATTTTATTTACATATCAATAAGGATGAGCAGAAACAGCGTTTGTTAGATCGGTTAGCGGAACCCAAAAAGCATTGGAAATTTTCGATTGGGGATTTGCCGGTGCGGGAACAATGGGATGAGTATATGGAAGCTTTTGAAGCATTGCTTGAACGCTGCAATACGGAATATGCACCGTGGCATGTTGTTCCTGCAAACCATAAATGGTATCGCGATTTAGTGGTCGCAAAGGCAATTGTCGAAACACTGGAAAAGATGAATCCCCAGTATCCACCAGCAGAAGCGGGATTGGAAAATGTCGTGATTCCGGACTAGCGATTCTGCGCAACCCGGCGGGCTGCCTCGAGAACACGGGCGACTGTGATTTCGCGGACACAGGGATGCATGGATAAGTCATCACCCGACCAGTCAACTACGCGGCAGGGACGGCAGCCTATGTTGCTGGTTAGGACGATGTGTTTATCGGGATTGCCCCAAGGTGCGAATTCTACAGGGTCTGCCGGGCCAAAGAGGGTAACGGTCGGAGTTTGGACGGCGACGGCAAGATGTAGTGGCCCGCTATCCGGCCCAAGGACAACCTTTGCTCGCTGAAACAGTGCCGCAAGCTGGCCTACGCGTGTGTCCCCCGCCATAATTATCGCGGGCTGCTTCATTTGAGTAACTATGCGCTGAACCAGTGATAGCTCATTGTCACCACCGGTAAAGACCACTTGCGCGTCTAGCTGTTCTGTTAAAATGTCCGCAATTTGCGCCCAACCATCTTCAGTCCAATGTTTGACAGCGGTTCCAGTGCCGGGGTGAATGCAGAAGATGGGTTGTTTTCTAGTTATGCCCCATCCACTCAGATAACCATTGATGTATGCTTGGTCATTATCATGAACGGAAAAGTTGTTGGCTAACTCACGGGTTTCAGCGCCCGGTATCCAATTTTCAAACAACCGTACATTTTGTAGAACTGCGTGCTCGTGCTGTGGCTTAACCGCATGTGTCAGGTAAGGTTTTACATCGGGTAAATCGTAGCCGATTCGTTCGGGGATACCCGCCAAACGAGCGACTAACGCGCCCCACCAGTGGTCAGGCCGCATGATAACTGCATGACCATAACCCAAGCGACGTAAATGAGCGGCGCTAGACACGGCTAATTGGTATGGCGACCGTAAGCTGGTTTTAGGTGTGCGGCTGAATCCGGGAAAAGCTAATGTGAGAACCAGATCAACTTCAGGATAATTGGCGATAGCATCGGCTGCCCATGGCCCAACGAGAGCATGAATTTCCAAATTGGGATGCGCCAGTTTTAGTGCAGCAATCGCGGGCGCAGTCAACAGCACATCACCCAGATGATCTGGTCGGATAAGAAGAATTCGGTCAGGTTGGGCATGTCGCCCATTAAGTACAGGAAATCGAGATGCCAAATTGAGCAGCACACGCCGCGCTTGATGCTTGATTGGTGTACTGTGAAATGCTTCCGCCATCGTTTTGTTGCGAATGACGAGTGCTTCTCTATCCACGATTGATCATCTCATAGGCACTCAAAAGATGCGGAACGATCACTGACCAATCATAGTGGGCTTTGACGTAGCTTTTTGCCGCATTACCAAGTTCTGAGCGTTGGGCAGGGTCATTTAAAAGTTGGATGGTGGTTTCTGCCATGATTTGTGGACTATCAATGATGAGCATTCCCATGTTAGTTTCTCGCTGCATCCCACTGGCAGCGACTGTAGTAGCGACGACTGCACATCCAGCGGCCATTGCTTCCAATATTTTGAGACGAGTGCCGCTGCCCATGCGTAACGGAGCAACGTATACCAGTGTGTTTTGTAAATAGGGTAACACGCTTTCGACCCAACCCGTCATTACAATGGCTGAATCTTGACGCAGGTGTTCAAGTGAGACATGTGTTTTTTGACCCACAATATAAAATTTTATGTCAGGTACAACGCTTTTGATGGCGGGCAAAACATGATCGGCGAACCATAATACTGCATCTACATTGGGGCGATAATCCATTTTTCCAGTGAATGCGAGTGTGTGTTTGCCTAAGTCAATCTCTGAATGGGGCTTCTCATAGTCATCCACAAAAATACCGTTAGCGATGACCGGAATGGTTTTTGCAGAATGGTAACGTTGCAAAATTGCAGCATCTTCAGGCGAGACAGCAATCACAAGATCAGACAGGCTACATAATTCTCTCTCGAACGCACCTATTCGCCATGACTGCACCAATGAATATGCGGCAGCAAGCCAACGATTGGGGATGTGGCGGTCAATTTCAAAAATGGCGCGCTGCATGGCTGCTTCAGCATTGAAGGCATCGTAAACTAGATTAGCTTCTAGGTTCAATTGTCGGATAATTGGTAAATAGCAGGCAACTTCGATACCTTCAAATTGAATCAAGTCGAAATGGGTATTCTTCACCAATTGTTTGAGTTGGGTGACAAACGCTTCGCTGTACAAGCGGCGCGCAATATCGGGCTTATTTGACAATAATAAATCGCGTAGGCGCTGTGTTTTGGTACGCGTGGGTGTAAGGACAACTTCGATGCGCGTACAAAATTTGCCGAGGGGTGTATCTTCGATGGTAGAGGGTAATGTGTCGCTAAAACTGAGCAGCGTAATGTCATGCCCGGCGTTGTATAAACCATGAAGCAGGCCGTAAGTTCGCAGCGCGCCACCTTGTTGTGGCGGATAGGGGAGACTTGCTGTTACAAATAGTATTTTCATGGCTTTTTCCCAACCGCCTCGTATACCGATAGGGCGATTTTGGCGGTTGTTTCCCAACGAAATGCTTTGGCACGGTCAAGTCCACGCTGCCGATTGATTTCTCGCCAATCGGCATCGGTCAGCCCTTTTTTGATGGCTTCTGCGATGTCGGCAGGATCGTCGGGGTTAAATTGTAATCCAATATCACCTACTACTTCTGGCAATGAGGAGCGATTGCTAACGACAGGCACTGTTCCGCAGGCCATTGCTTCCAATGCCGGGAACCCGAATCCTTCATAAAACGATGGCAACACCAGCAGCGATGCGCAATTGTAAACCGTGGGTAAATCGTCATCATCAATGTTGTCTCGCCAAATGATTCGGCTACCGAGGTTTAAGTCCTCGATTTTTTGCATCGTTTCCTCAAAGAGCCAACCTCGCCGACCGACTAAGACTATGGGCGGCGCATTGGGCAAATCTTCTAGCAAGAGTTTATAAGCCTGAAGTAACCCAAGAATATTTTTGCGCGGTTCAAAAGTGCCGACAAACAGAATGTATTGAGGTGGCAATTCGAGCTTAAGGCGCTGTGGTTCGAGCGCATCGGGTGTTATCGGCTGGAACCGTTCGTCTACACCCAGCATATGAACGGTGATCTTTTCTGGTGGCACACGCAGCATATTTTCTAAATCGGATTTGGTTGCTTCGCTATCCGCTAGAATGTGGTCTGCTTGCTCGACGGCTAGTTCAATCTGATTATTGTAATAGCCTCGCGCCTCTTTGGTTAAATGTTGTGGATAATGCAGAAATGTGAGGTCATGCACGGTAATGACGTGCTTACGTGCGCCACGCACGGGCGGAATGAAATCAGGGCTGTGGAGCACGTCTAGATTAAAGCGGGCGAGTTCGACCGAAAGTGCCAGACGTTCTAGCCGATGATGGCTTGGTGTCCACAAGCGAACAGAATGGAACCGGCGCGTGAGGGTGTGCGATGCTTTTCGACTTTGTAATATCGTGTATTCGTTTGCGGTATCCAAGTCTTCAAGCGAGGTTACCAACCGCCGCATGTATGTGCTGATGCCCCCGGTGCGGTAGTAGGTGAGTCGTGTGTCAATTCCTATATGCATAATTTGCGAAGTATAATGGTTTCGAAGCTAACATTCCAGTCTTTTAGGGTATAATCGCCTGTAGCCCAGCGTATTCAGTGGAAGTGTTTGTGGTACAAATTCTAGCAATTGCAAATCAAAAAGGCGGGGTGGGAAAGACGACAACAGCCCTAAACCTTGGCTTGGCTTTAGCTAGCCGGGGAAAAAGACTGTTACTGGTTGATCTCGATCCACAAGCAAGCTTGACGGCGTTTATGGGCTTTGATCCGTATCGCTTGAAGCGAAGCAGTTACTCGCTGTTGATGTATCCAGAGATATCGCTTGGGCGCGTTATGCAAACGGTTAGCTCGTTGGTCGCCCTTGTTCCGGGGAGTGTCGACCTCGCTACTGCTGCGATCCGCATGGTGCAAGAACAGCAGCCTTTGGGTCGTTTAAGAACCGCTTTGCGGGAGCATCAATATTCATTTGATTATGTGTTAATTGATACACCTCCGGGTCTTAATGTATTGACGGTTTCAGCATTAATTGCCGCAGATCAACTGATTATTCCTGTCCAGTGCAATTATGCCGCCATGCATGGTATTAAAGCGATTCAAGATATTATCCGTCATGTTTGTGAAGGCATGGGTAATTCAGAGTTGAGACTTCGTGGCGTTTTGCCCACATTTTTTGATGAGGAGTCGCTCTTCGCATCAAAAGTCTTGTCTGATATGCGAGATTTGCTCCCCGGTCAGATTTTTAATACGCGCATTCCCTTTGACTCGCATGTGGCAGACGCACCCCACACAGGTAAGTCTTTGATTGACTACGCCCCTGAAAGCCCGGGTTCACTCGCTTATCGTGCGTTAGCTGATGAGATTCTATTGCCCTAAAGCCACTGCCGCAATATCGTCTCAATGGTTTTGTCATCAATTAGGGCTTTCAATCCGTCATTTACTGCTTTCCATGCCCTCCCATGATTAGCTGCTACTGCAATTCCAAACAAAGTGTCGGTCACTTGAGTTTGCGTTACGTGCCAACCTTGATGCTGCCGCAAATATAATCGCGAGCTGGTTGCATCGACCAAAGCAGCGTCACTAAGCCCAAAGCGCACTGAATCCAATGCAAAGTCGGGAGTTTCGTAGGGCATGAGTTGGAAGGGTACAATTCGCCGTAACCATGCACGAGCAGTTAAGTTAGCATCCGATCCGAATTCATAGGCGAGTGAATGCCCACCTAAAACTGACATGCCGCTGAACTTGTGATGTTGATCGCTCACAAGAACCAACCCAGCGTTAAAGTACGGCACGGTAAATAGCACGTCATTGCTGCGGGAATAATCAATTGCTAGCGCTGAAATGAGGATATCTGCCTGATCTGCTTTGAGAGAGTCATATAAACCGTCGTATCCCATGTTTATGAACCGTACTGGAATATTGAGGTTTTTACCGATGGCGTTTCCAATATCAATATCAATGCCAAATAATCCGCTGTCGGTTGCAGTTGCAAAAGGTGGATAGCTGGCATCAACACCAATCCGTATTTCACCGTATGGGAATATCTCTTTTATGGGTGCGCCGGGGCGGATAAACGAATTCCAGCGTATCCAGAATAGGCATAGCGTCAAAACCCAAATCCACAGAGTGATGGTCAAGATTAGGGCAGCGAAAATTATTGAACGGGAGCGTTGAGCCACAGGGTGTCGGCATCCTCTCTACCATGAGCATAGGCTTGTATAGCATAGTAAATCGGTGTCAGTTCAAAGTCAGGCGTAATGAGCGCGAAATTGTCTGGATAACTGCGGGTATTGGCAGGGTAGCGGAGCACCCACAGGCACAATTTGTCCAGCCAAGGCCAATTGGTCTCAGCCCAGCGAAACGCATTCACCGTATAGGCTATTCGTTGTGATGGGCGTACGGCTTTTGTCCAGCGAGGGTTATCGTTCCAACCACTTTCAGTAATGAAAACCGGTTTTTTAGGATCGTCATATTGAAGCATAACCTTATGCAATAGTTCGGCTCGACGAAAATTGAGATCGTTAGGTGAAGGAATCGCTTCTGGTGGATCGGTAAAACCGTAAGTATGCATTGCCAGTGCATCAAAATACGGCGCTGCTCCTGCCGAATAAAGCTCCTTAAGGTATAATATATCATTTAATCCATTTGGACTGCCGAGTGGTTCTAAAGTCGGCGCAAGAGGTGCTGCTAGAATCATTACGTTGGGATTTGCGGCGTGAGCAGGGGCATATGTGGCTTTGAGTAGACGGACATAATCGGTGGGATCAACGGGACGGTAGCCCCACTCAAATGACAAATTGGGTTCGTTCCAGATAATGATGTGGTCGATTGTCCCTGCATAACGTGCGGCAAATGCGGCGACAAAATTGGAGAAATCTTGAAAGGAACGGTCCGGTAAATAATTCAATGTAGTTTGCGTTGTTTCTTTACGTGCCCATTCTGGCACAAGACCCATACGGGCGATAATATGTAGACCTTGGTTGTGCGCATGGCGGGCGATACGGTCGAATGAAGCCCAGTCATATTGCCCACGCGATGGTTCACCATATGCCCAAGGGAAAAATTCAACAATAGTGGTGGCCCCCATTTCCCTTACCAATTGAAGCGACCGTTGAATTTTCCATTCGTAGACTTCATCAATGAGACGGGTATGAACGCAAACCATAGGTTTTAGAGTTTCAACGGTTCTTTGTTCTTCAAGAGGAGCGCGCGGGCCAACAGAGGCGATTGAATTTAAGACAAACCAAAGCAATAAAGAACGAATAAACCAATAATAAATATTGTGTAAGTGTCTTGTAATATTTCTTAATTGTGATATGCGCTTCAACATAGTATTTTGAGAGTAGCACGCAATAGGACAAAATGCATGAAAGTGTGAAATTTGGAGTTACAATCTTGTTATTTACGCATTCTTAAGACCCCGTAACAAACCAATAGACATAAAGTAATTAAGGGTGTTGTATAAGTGGATAATTAGTTATGCGATTATTTGTTAGTTATGCGAGGGTAGACAAACCTTTTTGCCAACAAATCATGGACACCTTAGACGTTCATGAAGTTTGGTATGACCACCGTATTGCTGCTGGTCAGAAGTGGTGGGAAGAAATTCTCAAACGTCTGACATGGTGTGAAGGCTTTGTGTACTTACTCTCGAAGGAATCGATAACTTCCGAGTATTGTAAACAAGAATTTGCAATTGCCCAAAGTTTAGGTAAACACATATTCCCGGTTCTTATTCATCCGAACGCCCCGTTAAGCGGTGAACTGAAAGATATTCAGTATGCCGATTTTAGCCACGGAATTGATGTCCGTGCGGTAAAGCAGCTACTCAATGCTATCCACTTGGCTGAACGTGAACCCAAAAGCCCGTCGATCAGCACAGCAGCGACCACTTTAGCTACGGCTGCCCAACCCCCTGCACTTGATGTAGCCAATGTGATTGATGAAGCTGCCGAGGCGCTTGAGATCGGTAATTTTGATCGCGCTGTGTATCTCCTTAAAACAGCTCAAGAAAGTGGATATGCGTCCAAATTCATTGACCTGAATGCCGTAATCAAAGAGGCGGAAGCAGCGCTTGAGAAGCAGGCATATCTTCGTAATGCTGAACGGGAATATCGTCCGATTGTTGCGCTAATAAAGCGACAACGAACGTACCACATTGGCTGCAAAGCATTTAATGACTTCCATAAAGATTTTCCGGATTATGACCCTGAAGGATTGGCAGCAATTTGTCTGATGCCTACTGTTCCACAGTGGTGTGATATTCCGGCAGGGGAGGTTGTTATTGAACGGGAACACAAGCGGATAATTTACCACGTAGAGCCTTACAAGATAAGTAAGTATCCAATCACAAATGAACAGTACCAAGCATTTGTAGATGCGCCTGATGGATATACCAATGACAAGTGGTGGAATTTTTCGACCGAAGCGTGTGAGTGGCATAATGGGCACCCTAAGCCGCTTGAGTCGAAATTTGCCGACAAAAAAGAAGTCCCAAGAGGATATGTCTGCTGGTACGAGGCAATGGCGTTTTGCTTGTGGCTAAGTGCAAAGACAGGGCGCAAGATCACATTGCCAACCGAACAGCAATGGCAGCGGGCAGCACAGGGCGATACGACCAACCGCTACCCGTGGGGCAATAAGTTTGACAAAACATTTTGTAACACCAGCGAGTCGGGTATCAAAGCAACGACTCCGGTTGGTCAATACACACAGGGTGTTAGCCCGTTCGGGGTTTATGACATGGCTGGTAATGTGTGGGAATGGTGTTTAACAAAGCAAATGACTCAACCCACAGGTGTGAATGGTATATTGCCAGCTGGCCCTCCTGTAACAAGCTATATCGTGCGTGGAGGCTCATTTTTAGGCTCTGCAGAGCGCGCAAAAAATACATTTTCCTTCAAACTCGATCCTGTATATCGTTATTTCACAATTGGATTTCGGGTTGTTACCGTCATTTAAGCTACGCTGCGTTTCTTGCTACTCACCTAAGTTCAGCAAAATTGACCAACTAGTTTGACATTTCACTAGACTATATTCACCAATCGGTATATTTAATTGCAACTCTCAAACATTTTGGAAATGTTGAACACGTTTCTCGTCAGCCACAAATTGGGATCGTAATCCAGCCACCAACGAGATTTCCATCATTGCCAACCGCGCTGATGGTGGCAGGGTTTGGATCGGATAGCGTGGGTAAGGAATACATACCGACACGCAAAAATAAGGGCTGATTGAAGGGTAAATTTTCGTTCGGTGTAAGCGTTACTTTGCTGACATATTGATCGTCTTCACGCCATTGGTTGGTTGCTAGTGTGGAAATGTCGTTTTGCGCATATTTTGTTCCAGCTTCATCCACCAAATGGTTGAAAAGCTGGTAAGATTTTTGGTCGGCTACGGGTGACGCTTGCCATAGAACATAGATTGTCCACTGATGACCTATCTCAGGCTTAGAAGGGCCAGGTAGGTAGTAACCCAAGATTTTAGCATTGTTGCTGAGTTGAGTAGCGCCTTCAGGAAGGCATGACGGGATAAATTGGCTGTGAGGCGGTAAATCTACTACGCGATAGGTGTTGCGGAATGTTATACGAGCAGCCGGATTGGCATATAATTCCGGAATAAGCTCGGCATCGGCATATCCAACATAAGTAGCTCCGTTATCGGGTACCGGAAGGGCGAAGTTATCCCCCCAGAGGACGCGTGAATCGCCTTTCCATGCAAGTGTTAACCACGTTAGATCTTGCTCAAAGTAATTGCTAACAGGTTGGCTATCAACTAGATAAATTGTTTCTATACCCGGACGCACAGCAGAGTCGCGCAGCATAATCATGCCTTGCAATGAGGGCTGATTACCACGATCTATGTGTTGAAAATTGTGCACCTGAATTAAGGCATTAATGGTATAAGCCAAATTTGCTGCCAGAATGCCACCGATAAACAACGTCGAGACAATGCGTGTAACGTTTGGTGAAGCGACACGTGGGAACGATGGCAGTGGTAGGCGGTTCCGACCTGTCAAAATAATGGCTTGTATTACCGCAGCTACAGGTATTAATCCGATGAGATATTGTTCGTACGTGCGGGTAGGTGAAAACAGTAGAATTAAGGGAGGAGCTAAATAGCTTAGCCCAATCATTAAATCGGGGAAATGATCTCGTCTACGAAGGATCGCTCCTAAAATGATATAAACACTTCCAGCCAGCGTCAACCATCCAATACTTCGATAAACAGTAGCCAAAGGTTCATCGGGCGGAATATAGTCTACTTTATGAATTGAGAATGATCCGATACCAAGCCATGTCTGGGTCGCAGCCGTAAATTCGAGGATTTGTTCAGCGGCCGTGCGGATGCGGGGCTGATATTCCGATGGTTGCGATTGGCGAATTACGCCAATGCCCCACGGCGCTAGTACCAGAATTGCCAACAGA
>JBBSBS010000029.1:0-30123 GCA_038251045.1 Aggregatilineales bacterium
CCGCCGTAGGTGCTGGTGATAGTTGAAGATCTCCGGGTTGTATCGGATTGCCAAGTGATTGATATAGGCTTACGTCTTCTGGCCCAAAGGCATCTTCAAATTGGCGTAAACCAGCACACCCATTTTCGAGATTGGCGGTGGCGGATTGTATCCAACCATAACCGCCACGGAATGGAATGCGATACCAATTGGTGGTGGTGGATTTGCCGAAGAAGCGATCAATTACGGTCGGGTCAAGTGTGCCGATTAGCGGGAACGATAAGTCTGCACCCTGCCGAACGTTGATACTAAAATCCCCCTCTACTTTGACACTGGCAATGCAACCGTCCAGCGCGGAGTCGAGTTGGTCAAAAGTCGTGGCTTCTACCACTTCACTGAGGAGCGCACCCGGATCACGCCGGATGCCAAAACCGGGGGGTACATCGGCGGTTGCCGCATCGGCATCGGCATTGACTATCCCTTTGGAGACCAAAGTAGCCGCACGTCCGGTATCACCCACACGGATGACAAACTCGGTACCGCGTGCTGCCAGCGCCATGCTAGGAGTCGTGATGTCATAACTTGAATTGTTATCGAGTAAGCGTCCGATACGTTGCAGTGTTTGCCCGACTACGACTTCGGCAGCGATGTGGAAGCTGTTATCAGTGCCTTCAAAACGGGTGATGCGATATTCGGTGTTGGGTTCGATGTCGGTATCCACACCGTCGCTAAAGAATGTCACCCGTGCTTTGCCAGTTGGGTCGGTACGGATGGTATCACCCACACCAACAATCGCTTCCAGATTAACAAGGATCCAGTTGACGGTGTTGACACGCTGCACTTCCACCCCGCCTGCCAATACTTCGAGCGTGGCTGCCAGTTCGTCTGATTGGGCACGAACCGAACCGAAAATAGGTAGCAGTAATAACACTACTAAAAGCAGTATTTTATGATGCATAGGAGAAGACCTTTATGATGAATATAGAATTCTACACCCATAATATTGAAGTATGTCTAGTGTAACAGAGTTCTATATAAGTGACACGTAACAACGCTTTTACTTGTACAAGTAAACTGGCATGACTTTGCAAGAAAATAAAAAAGCAGACTTTTCAGCCTGCTTTTTGAGTAACAATCAGGATAGTCGCTAGAATTCGGACCAGAGACTCTGGCTGTAAACCTCGTGGTGGAATTGAATTTCGGGAGACTTGATCAGTGTACCCAGTTTGCGTGGGCAGCGATCCGCTGAACCGGTCTTCAAATCCGCATAGCGGGTTTGTATTTCTTTTCCGAGGAGTTCTGCTGTGTACTTGCTATTTTCAAAGTGGCTAATAGCATCATAGATGTTGTCGGGCAGAACTGGAATAACCTTGCTGTTTTTCTTGGTCGTGACCGGCCCTTCAAGACCTGTCTTCAGGAAAGCGAACAGTGCCATGTAGGGGTTGGCATCCGGCGCAATCGAGCGAACTTCAACGCGTGCCGATTTTTCATTGCCGATTGGGATACGAACCATCGAACCACGATCAATGGCCGAAGCCTTAATCTGGTTAGGGGCTTCAAAGTGTGGGTCGAGGCGGCGATAGGAATTTACGCTGGGGTTGATAATCAAGCAGATGTCCAGCGCGCTGCTCAAGATACGGTCAATGAATGACCAGCCTGAATCTGAGAGACCATCCTGACCTTTGGGATCATAGAACAGGTTCTTGCCCTTCTTGGAGATGGACAGGTTGGTGTGCATACCGCTGCCGTTGACACCGGTTACCGGTTTCGGAAGGAAGCTGGCGGTCATCCCCAGACTGTACGCTACCTGACGGCAGATGAGCTTGTATAGGATAATCTGGTCGGCAGCAATCGAGGCTTCGGTGTAAGAGTAGTTAATTTCGAACTGCGATGGCGCGACCTCAGGATGGTCTTTTTCATTGGCGAAACCCATTGCGCGCTGGACTTCGGCAGTCGTATCAATGAAGCTGCGCAGAGGATCGCCGGGGAGCGAGTGATAATAACCACCTTGACTGAGGAACTTGAAGCCGCCTGCTTTTGCGTAATCTTGTTCAGCATAAAGCCCTTGGAAGAGGAAGCCTTCAATTTCATTGGCAGCGTTGGCAACGATACCCTGTTCGTCGTAGAGGGTAGTCAGGAAATTCTTGAGGCGCGAACGCATGTCAGCTTCGTAAGGCGAGCCATCACGGTTCAACACTTCGCCGAAAACCAGCGACTTGCCTGAACCGAAAATGTCAGAAGGCAGCGAATAGAAGGCTGACCAGTCAATTGCTAAGCGCAAGTCCGATTCGGATTGTTGAGAGAAACCACGAATGGATGAACCGTCAAAGGTCAAATTGTCGGCAGATTTGAGCAAGAACTTCTTGTCATAATCCAGCATGTGCAGACGACCTTCAAGATCGGTGAAGCAAACCGTGACGGCTTTGATGCCTTTTTCATCGGTCAGGTACTTCATCCTTTGTTCCTGAATTTTGTCTGCCGCGACGCGGTTCACACGCTGTTCTTTGGCGGCGAGGTTCATTTCCTCAAGTTCTGCATAGGGGATCTCAAGAAATTCACGGAGCATTTGTACACACCTTTCGCAGGAATTAGAGCGAGAAAAATTAGGGAACGACACAACCCGTGTTTTCCCTGCATGACCCTCATGGATGCTTTCGCATATCGTGAGAATATTCACATTGATGACTTTGGTGATTATCGCTAAAAAGCATGAATTGAGCCTTGTACATAACTTCTGAAAGTTAACGCAATTTATGTGTTAAGTACGTACAAATACAGCGTGGTTATGACGTTATTTGTGGGTTAGTGGCTATTTTAGGGTCATGAATCTGTATAAAGTTCCAATAGATTCTTTCCAGCCGCTTTTGCTTGTACAATATTGGTGTATGGATGTCAAAGGGAGATGATGGCTGACATGACGCGGATTTTTATTAATTACCGGAGGCAGGACAGCGAAGGCTACGTCGGGCGTTTATACGATCACCTGACGCAGCACTTTACGCCACAAGATATTTTTATGGATGTGGATAGTATCCGACCCGGTGCAGATTTTGTGCAAACATTGGAAGATGCAGTTGCCGGTTGTGATGTGTTCATCGCCATGATCGGCCCTCAGTGGCTGACTCTAACGGATGAGAACGGCGAGCGGCGGTTGGATCAATGGAACGATTTTGTACGGATTGAAATTTCTAGCGCACTGCGCCAGAACAAGATCGTCATTCCGGTGTTGGTTGGTCGGGCGCAGATGCCTGCGCCAGCCGATTTACCGGAGGACATGACTTCTTTCGCACGGCGCAACGCACTGGAACTGAGCCAGCAGCATTTCGCACAGGATGTGCTGAAACTGACAAAAGTGATTCAAGATGCCGCGCCAACCAAACGCAACAATAAAGAACGTGCTGATTCGGATACGCTTGCTCGTAAGGAAGCAGCGCTAAAGCAAATACGACTTGAACTGGTTGGGGCGACCCAATCGCCCTTATATAACTTCCGTAATGAGAACCGTTTATTCCCGGTTATGGGCGAGGGCAATCCTGATGCGAACATTGTGTTTATCGGTGAATCGCCGGGGAAAAACGAGGCGGCAGCAGGCAGGCCGTTCATCGGACCATCCGGCGAAGTGCTGGCGGAAATGCTGCGCAGTATCAACCTCAAGCGTGAGGACGTGTTCGTGACCAACATCGTGCTTGACCGTCCGCCTGTAAAACGTGAACCTACGCCGGAAGAAATCGCCTTTTATGAGCCATTTATTGACCGGATTATTGACGTCATCCAGCCGGCGGTGATCGCGACTTTGGGGCGATTCGCCATGCAGTATATACTGAATCGACTTGATCTTCCCGAAAAGAAACAGGCGATCAGCGCGTTACACGGTAAACTGATTAAGACACGGATGCAATACGGTGAGATTCATATCGTACCGTTGTATCATCCGGCAGTTGTTCTGTACAGCGCCAGCCAAAAAGCAACGCTGCAAAGTGATTTCGAGAAACTCAAGTTGTTCATCTAATTTACTTCTGAATACGGTAAGGATTGCTCATGTCCGGTAACGCACCTATCAAGCGGCTCATGGTCATTATCAATCCAGCCGCCGGAGTTGACCGCCCTATCCTCGGTTTACTTAACAGCGCTATGAAGCAGGCTGGAATTGAGTGGGACGCACGCATCACCCATAAAGCCACTGATGCCCGCCAATTTGCGAAAGAAGCGGCTGCATCCGGCTGGGACATGGTGGCGGCACACGGTGGTGATGGCACAGTCATGGAAGTGGCGGATGGTTTGCGCGGGACTGATGTACCGTTGGCGATCTTTCCCGGTGGCACAGGCAATGCGATGTCTGGCGAACTGGGTGTGCCGATTGATCTAGCGGCGGCGGTGGCCTTGGTTGCCAGCGGTACATATGACATTCGCACCATTGATATGGCGATGGCAGGCGACCAATCCTTTTTGCTGCGCATCGGCATCGGTTTTGAAGCCGACATGACCAAGATTGATCAGGAAATCAAAAATCGCTATGGCATTCTGGCCTATGCCTACAATGCCCTGACCGAACTGCGAACCCTAGCGCCTGCCCATTATAAAATTACGGTGGACGGCAAAACCGAAGAAGTTGATGGTGTCAGCTGTATGGTTGCCAACTCCGGTAATGTTTCGACGGGAGGGTTAAAACTCTCCAAGAAAATTGATGTGGCTGACGGTTTGATTGATGTGGTAGTGTTCAGTAACGCAAACCTGAGTACACTGGTGAACATCACTGCTTCGGTATTTGGTGGAACAGACTCGATGGAGCAGCCGCAGATTATGCACCGGCAGGGCAAGGAAATCATCGTAGAGTCTGACCCGCCGCAATCTATCTCGATAGATGGTGAACAAATTGAACCGGTGATTATCCACGCAAAAGTGCTGCCGAAGTCCGTTAAAGTAGTCGTACCACACAAAGAGGTGTAATGACCGTTCCTCAGCCGATTCACGATTCCGAAACGCATCTTGAACGAAAATCCGTATTACGTGACCTTTGGAAGCAGTTTACCAGCCTACAGTATGGCCTCGTCCTGCAAGGGCCGTTTGTGGTCATCAGTGGATTGTGGGATTTTGTGATGCGAGCATTGACAGGTGCGCCGATGGTGCGCTTCAGTCAAATTACCCCGAATCTGGTCGTCGCCGGACAGTATCAAAAGCGTGGTTGGAA
The DNA here is from genome assembly GCA_038251045.1 of Aggregatilineales bacterium. GTDB lineage: Bacteria > Chloroflexota > Anaerolineae > Aggregatilineales > Phototrophicaceae > CFX2. The sequence goes on from JBBSBS010000029.1 coordinate 5,168, forward strand.
AGTGCTGCAAGCGCGTGGGGTGACGGCTTCAATCAACATGCGCTCAGAATTTGATGATGAGGCTGCCGGAATCGCGCCACCACGTCATCTCCGATTGGTAGTGGAAGACAATACGCCGCCGACGCTCGACCAACTGCGGCGTGGTGCAGCGTTCATTACCGATGAAATACAGCGTGGGGGAAAGGTTTATATCCACTGCGCGGCAGGCATTGGTCGCGCCCCGACGATGGCTGCCTCCTATCTGGTGAGTACCGGCATCAGCCCTGCGCAAGCATGGAAACAGATCAAGGATGTACGCCCATTCATCCGTCCGACACCGGGGCAGGAAGCACAAATCAATGAACTGGCGGAAGAGCTTAAGCTTCAGACTCAATAATCAGTGCTGCTTAGTCCAAACCATTGATGATGTTGTAACGGGATTGGTCGGGTAATGATGGGGCGAAGTTTTCCAGCGTCCCCGGATGCAGGACGAGTGAACCGTCAGTCACACAGGTTATGCCCATCTGCGCCCCACTTTTGAGTGCCTCGTAAGCTGCCCGCGCCATATCTGCCGCCAGCACACGATCACGGTGAGAGACAATCCCGCCGCGCTGTGCATGACCCAAGCGGACATCTCGCACCCGTGTACCTGTCCATTTGGGGATGTCGTCTGCGAGCGTTCGTGCCCCGCGCGCACCTTCACAGATGACGACCAGTGCATACCCATCGTTTTTGAGGGCAGCAGTGATTCGATTTGCTAACCATCCGTCCTCATAAGCATATTCGGGAAGAATTACCGCGTGTGCGCCCGATCCATGCGCCACGGCTAGTGCTAGGTTGCCACAGGTTCCGCCCAATGTTTCCATAAGAAAGATTCGTCCGCGCAGGGCATGTGCGGTTGCCATCGCGCCATCGATTGCGTGATTGGCGAAATTGCAGGCCGAGTCGAAACCCAGCGTCATTTCTGTGCCGGGAACATCATTATCAATGGTAGTCGGTAGACCAACACAGGGAATACCCCATTCGCGCAGCAGCGGCGGGATATAACGCAGCGTGCCGTTGCCACCAAACAGAACGATGTTGTCCATATCCTGTTCGCGCAAAATAGTTTTGATGTGCTCCCCGGCATCGGCTTGATTGAGCACCGGATCACGGCTGGATGCGATGATTGAACCGCCTCGTCCCATCCACGGCACAAGCGAGTCATAGGTTAGGGGAATGATCTGGCGTTCGAGCAGGCCGGGGAATCCGCCATTTGCGCCCAATGCATGGTCACCGTTTTGGCTTGCTAGCCGTAGATAGTTGGCAATGACATTATTGATGCCGGGGGCATCCCCGCCGCTGACGACAAAAAGTGTTTTCATGGAATACTCTATTGAATAAATATAAGGGTTTTGTTGACAGGTCTTGCAGAGATTGTTATACTGAAATCGATTTCATGATTAAATATACATTATTCTTTAAACTAAAAATATGTCTCGTAAAGTAACCATTCAGGATATTTCTCGTGCTTCGGGTACGTCCCCGAGTACGGTTTCGCGAGTGTTGACGGGCAACGCCACGGTCAGCAAAGAAAAGCGCGAAGCGATTGAACAGGTTATCAACCAGCTAAATTACCGTCCCAGCCATATCGCCCGCAGCCTTAAAACCAGCACTACCTTTAGCGTCGGCCTTCTACTCAATGATATCAACAATCCATTTTACAGCGCGGTCGCGCGCGGCGCAGAAGAAGAAGCCAATCAACAGGGTTACAGCCTGATTTTATGCAACACCAATGAAGATACTGCCCGTGAACTGAAATATTTAAAAGTTCTGCAAGATAAAGGTGTGGATGGCATCATTCTAGGGCCAGCCGGCGGTAATTCTGATTTCATTCTTGAAGTGTCGCAGCAAATCCCTGTTGTTCTGATTGATCGCAATATTCCCGACTCCGATATTAGCGCTGTGATTGTGGACAACGAAGAAGGAGCCTATCAGGCTACGCGCTACCTGTTGGAAAAAGGCCACCGAAGCATAGGTTTAGCTACGTGGCAGCAGGATATTCTTTCGATGGGCCAGCGCTTCGATGGCTATCGACGCGCCCTTAACGAAGCTGGCCTTCAGGTGGAAGCCGCCAATCTCATCAGTGTGCCGCGATTAACTTCTGAAACAACGGCTGAATATACCAGAACACTATTGAAGCGTCCGTCTCCACCTACTGCAATATTTGCGCTAAACAATCAGTTGGGGCTGGGCGTATTGAGCGCTATCCATGCCTTGAAACTGCGCATACCTGATGACATTGCCGTTGTCATTTTTGATGACCTATCAATATTTTCATTTTACACACCACCGATTTCAGTCATCAGTCAGCCTGCTTTTGAGATTGGGCAACAGGCTATGCGCCGTCTTCTGCGGCAAATCAACCAACCTGATGCTTACATTCCCGGGACGGTAGTTTTACCTACCGCGCTTATCATCCGCGACTCGGTGTAATTTATGGTATGGAAAGGGGCAAATATTGAAAGAACATCGTCCATTTTTATTTACCGTCGTGTGTCCGATTCTTTGAAATAGGAGATTAAGATGAGAAAGAAAAGTCTACTGCTGGTAGTCGTTTTATTGCTCGTAGGGACATTGGCTCCTGCCGGTGTCAAAGGTCAAGATAAAAAAATAAAGATCGGTTTCCTCCCCGGTGTCGTTGATCCTTTCTATCAGGTTATGCAAATTGGCGTTGAAAAAGCCGCAGCGGAATTGGGTATCGAAGTTGTGACCCAGATTCCCGACACCTGGGGACCCACCGTCCAGACCCCCATTCTGGATGCGATGATCGCGCGTGGTGATTTGGACTATATCATCACAGCAGCGACCGACAAGGAACAGATGGTCGCGCCGCTTCAATCCGCGGTCGATGCCGGCATCAAGATCATCTCCGTAGACACCTTCCTCGGTGATGGCGATTATGAAAATGGCCCGGTTACCTTCCCGATTTCTTACATCGGCTCGGATAATGTGCTGGGTGGACGTATTGCGGCTGAGGCATTGGCTAAGATTCTCGATGGCAAAGGTAAAGTGTACATTCAAAACACCAACGTTGGTGTGAGTACAACTGAACAGCGCAGCCAAGGCTTCAAGGAAGGTATCGCAGAATTCCCGGATATGGTGCTGGTTGGCGAAGACTATAACCTCGACAGTGCTGATACCGCGACGCAGCAAACCGCCGCTGTCCTTCAGCGTGAAACGGATTTAGCGGGTATTTTTGGCGTGAACGTATTTAGCGCGGAAGGCGCTGGTAATGCGGTCGTCAATTCAGGCCTAGGCGTACAGGTTATTGCCTATGATGCGACCATTGACGCGATTGAAAAATTGCGTGCAGGAATCGTTTCACTGGTTCTTGCCCAGAAGCCCTACGACATGGGTTATATGGCTGTCCAATTCGCGGCGGCAGATGCCGCAGGCGTAACCAGCCTGCCACGCCGTGTTATCACCGGTTTCGCGGTCATCACCAACGACAATGTTGATGATCCGGAAATCGCACGCTTTATCTACCAGACTCCTTAGTAACAAGTGTTTGCGTAGGGGCAGGGTTCAACTTGCCCCTACGGCATGAAAAAGGATGTGTTCATGTCAGCCCAGAGTCCAGTGACTAGCCCTTCATTGACCGATCAGTCGTCATCGAACAATCGGCGGCGGCGGATTATCCTCACGGTGAGTCGTCTTTGGCCGTGGGTATTTTTATTAGGAATGATTATTCTTTTTACTGTTTCTGTGCAAATTTTTCAGGGAATCAATTTCTTAACGATCCGCAATTCACAAAATATCCTTGTGGCAATTGTTCCGGTGCTGTTGATGGGAATGGGTCAGACCTTTGTCATTATTTCCGGCGGCATTGATCTATCCGTCGGATGGACGATGGGCTTGTCGTCGGTGGTTTCCGCACTGGTGATTCGCGGGTTGGCTGGGGATGGAACGGATGTCAGCACGGTCAATATTGCCATTATTATCGGCTTTGCGGCAGGAGTCACTGCGGCGACGCTGTGCGGTTTGGTCAACGGTGTCATTATTGCCAAATTGCGCGTCCCATCGTTCATTGTCACTTTAGGTATGTCATTTATTGCCCGTGGAATCGCTTTTTTGACTTCAGGCGGCAATGTCGTCGGTGGTCAGCCGATTGGACTGCGTAACTTTGGCAACGAAGCGCTGATCTACGTACTTTCGGGTGAAAATGGCGGCATATCATTTTTTCAGAAGCCGGATGTAAGCGGCGAGGCGTTGCAGCGGTTGGATCGCATATTCCCGTGGCCTGTAGTTGTGGCAGCCATCGTATTGGCTGTCGGCATGTTCTTGCTCCACAAAACCCAATTTGGACGGCACACGTTCGCTATTGGCGGCAGCCCAACAGCAGCCTTACGGTCGGGTATTCCAGTTGACCGGCATACGATTATTCTATACGGTATGTCGGCTTTTACGGCGGGAGTCGCTGGCATGTTGCACACGGCACGCTATTGGGGCGGTTCATCAATTGCGGGAGATCCCTTGCTTTTGTCCTCGATTGCGGCAGTCATCATCGGTGGTGTCAGTTTGTTCGGCGGGAGTGGCTCACTGGCTGGGACGCTCATCGGTGCGCTGATTATTGCGGTACTAACTACCGGATTGGTGCTGCTCAACGTGCAGCCGTTCTGGCAGTTCATTGTGGTGGGTGTCGTGGTTATTTTGGCTGTGTTGATCGATCAGACTCGTGATTTGGTCATTGGTCGGGCTGAAACCGGCTGAGAAAAGGTGTTCAATATGGAACCGATGCTTTCGGTCAAAAATTTAGTCAAACGTTTTGGCGGGCTGGTGGCGGTCGATCATGTCAGTCTCGATATATATCCCGGTGAAGTGGTCGGGCTGGTGGGTGATAATGCTGCCGGTAAATCGACGCTGATTAAATGTGTTTCGGGGGTGTATCAACGGGACGAAGGGGATGTTTACTTTCAGGGCAACCTGACCCGTTTCTCGCGCCCTATCGAAGCACGTAATGTAGGGATCGAAACAATTTATCAAGATCTCGCGCTGGCGGGGAATTTGCATGTCGCTGCCAATATATTTATGGGGCGCGAGGTCAAGCACCGTTATCTGGGCGGATTGGTTTCGACACTGGACGAGGCCTATATGCTGGCAGAATCGAAAAAAGTGCTCGACACCCTCGATATTCACATTCCTAATTTTGCGCAGCAGATTGAAAACCTGTCCGGTGGACAGCGGCAGGCGGTAGCAATTGCCCGTGCTGTCTACTGGAAAGCCAAATTAATGATTATGGATGAGCCGACTAATAATCTGGGCGTGGTAGAACAGCGCAAGGTGTTGGATGTTATTGGAAAATTGCGCGAACAGGGTGTGCCCGTTATCTTAATCAGCCATACTATGCCCGATGTGTTCGCGGTGACGGATCGCATTGTGATTATGCATCGAGGGCGTATGGTGGGCGAGAAGCGCACTTCGGAAACTGACAGTCAAGAGATTGTGCAGTACATGGTGGGCGCGTTGGATGATACCCGTGAAACAATGGCACCAGCAAAGTAGTTATTGGTTGCTTAGTATTGGACGAATCGGATCATGTGGTTCAAAGATAGCAAAAATTATATTCTTGGTCTCGCGCAGTTAAAGTGAGCATCATTTATGGCGCTTGATATTCTGACATTCGGTGAAGCGTTGGTAGAAGTCATGCGCATGGAGATTAATCAGCCGCTTGACCAACCCGCGCTTTTCACTGGTCCTTATCCCAGCGGCGCACCCTTCATCTTTGCAGTACAGGCCGCGCGATTGGGCGCGAAGGTCGGCACAATCGGCGCGATAGGGCAGGATGCCTTCGGCAAGTGCCTGCTTGACCAATTGCAAACCGATCAGGTGGATACTCGTGGTATACACATCCTTCCCGATTACACAACCGGCGTGGCGTTCGTGGGGTACAAGAGCGATGGTTCGCGCGAGTTCGTTTTTCATGCCCGACACGCCGCCGCCGGACAGCTTTCTCCGCATATGCTGGATAAGGAATTGTTTCGGGGGTTGAAGTGCCTGCACATCATGGGTTCTACGCTGTCAATCCATGAGGACGCACTTCAACTCGGATTACAGGCACTGGAATGGGCACAAAACGCCGGAGCGAAAATCAGTTTTGACCCCAATATACGTCCACAGTTAATGTCTCCCGACCGCGCGCGTTATGCATTCGCGCCATTCATCGAAGCGGCGGATGTGTTAATGCCTTCGGAAGAGGAACTGCTGTTGTTGGGAGATGCGTATCAAGTCGAAGGTGTGGTGCAGGATTTGCTGGACGACAAACCGGAATTAATCGTCATTGTGACCAAAGGCGCAGATGGCTGCATGGTTATGACGCAGAGTGACACCGAGAATATTCCGGGACTCGGCTCGACGGTTCAAGTGGAACCCTTAGCCAGTTATTCCGTCAGTGAAGTTGACCCTACCGGCGCAGGGGATTGTTTTGACGCGGGTTTTCTGGCACGTTGGCTGGCTGGCGATACACCCAAACAAGCGGCACAATTTGCGAATGCCTGTGGAGCACTGGCTGTCACCGCCAAAGGCCCTATGACCGGCGCACGGATGCTGGCGCAGGTGCAGGCTTTTATGCGTGAAAACGCGCCAAAGGAAACCGGATAAACGTCGTCACCTTAAAGGTACTGAAAATAAACCATATTAATTGGAGCAAACAACGCAATGAGTATTACACCCCGTTTAAACCGTCTGTTCGCGGCTGATGGCAAATGTTTTGATGTCGCGGTCGATCACGGCTTTTTTGGCGAACGCAGTTTTCTCACCGATATTGAGGATATGCATGATGTCGTTCAAAAGCTGGTCGAAGCGAATCCGGATGCTATTCAACTCAGCGTCGGGCAGGCCAACATCCTTCAAAGTATTCCGGGCAAAGCCAAACCGTCATTGGTGCTGCGGACGGATATCGCCAACGTATACGGCAAGACGCTGCCGCGTACCCTTTACAGCCGTATTATCGGCAGCGCGGTAGAGCAGGCTATGCGTCTGGATGCGGCCTGCGTGGTCGTCAACCTGTTCAATCTGCCAGATCAACCGGAAGTCTACCAATCGTGTATCGAGAATATTTGCCAGCTTAAGCCGGAATGTGAACGTTACGGAATGCCGTTGATGATCGAGCCGCTGGTCATGAAAGATAATGCCAGCGCCGGTGGGTATATGGTGGATGGCGATCTTGATAAAATTTTGCCATTGGTGCGGCAGGCCATCGAACTGGGCGCGGATGTAATCAAGGCTGATCCCTGTGATGATGTGAGCCAATATCACAAGGTGATACAGGTGGCTGCGGGTAAGCCCGTGCTGGTACGCGGCGGTGGTCGTGTGCCGGATGCCGAAATTCTCCAGCGCACCTATGACCTGATGCAGCAGGGGGCGATGGGCATTGTCTATGGACGTAACGTGATTCAGCATAGCAATCCGGCAGGGATGACGCGCGCGTTAATGTCAATCGTCCACGATGGCTTGCTGCCTGACGCAGCCCTGAAGCACGTGGGGGGGTAGATTATGGCACGAGCCAAACGAGAACTCCGTTTCGGGATTATCGGGCTAGGATTGATGGGGCGGGAGTTCGGTAGTGCTGCTGCCCGCTGGTGTCACCTGCTTAATCTGGATTTTGTGCCGCGCATCACGGGTATTTGCGACACTAACGAGAAATTATTCGAGTGGTGGGATGATAACTTCGACACCGTAAAAGTGCGGACGAATAATTATCACGATCTACTTGCCAGCAGCGAAGTCGATGCCATTTACTGTGCCGTTCCGCACAATCTGCACGCCCAGTTTTATACCGACATTATCCGTGCGGGCAAGCATATGCTGGGCGAGAAACCTTTCGGCATCGACGCGGCGGCGAACAGTCAGATTTTAGAGGTTATTCATCAGCATCCGGATGTGGTTGTGGCCTGTTCCTCAGAATTTCCGTTTTTCCCCGGCGCGCAGCGTGTCATCCGTTATATCAATGAGCAGCGCTTCGGGCAGATTATCGAGGTGTCGGCAGGCTTGCTGCACAGTAGTGATCTTGACCCCAACAAGAAGATCAACTGGAAGCGCATGATTCACATGAATGGCGAATACGGCTGCATGGGCGATCTCGGTATGCATCCGCTGCATATTCCCCTGCGTGCTGGTTGGATGCCGAAAAATGTTCGTGCTATGCTCAGCAATATCGTTCCCCAGCGTCCGGATGCCAGCGGTCAGCTTGTACCCTGTGAAACATGGGATAACGCCATGCTGTCCTGTGACGTGCAAACCGCCGACCAGCATTTCCCGATGTTTATTCAGACCTATCGCATTTCCCCCGGTGATACCAACACATGGTTTATTCGCGTCACCGGAACCCAATTCAGCGTCGAGTATTCGAGCAAGTTCCCCAAGACGCTGCGAACAATGGAATACACAGCAGGCGGTGAGCAGGCGTGGAAGGTGCTGGATATGGGATACGAAACACCTTACCCGACCATTACCGGCGGCATCTTCGAATTCGGCTTCTCGGATGGTTTGCTGCAAATGTGGGCGGCTTTCTGTGACCAATTAGCGAATGGGCGTGACAACATGCAGCAGCCGTATTACTGCGCCACACCCGAAGAAACGGCGCTGCATCACCGTGTCCTGACCGCTGCGCTTGAATCGGGCAAAAATCAGACAGTTGTCAATCTGTAGGGGCATTAGCTTGTAAAACCAGTACTGCATCATCGACCTCAGTACTAAATGGTTTCAGGGAATTATGGGGTAGAATACGGGCAAACCCTCTTTTTGAAGCATAGGTAAGGATACTCCATGACCCTGACACTAACACCCGGACGTTGGCGCGGTTTGAAAACCACCAGTAGTCGGAAGAATGTTTTTAATATTCTTGCCTTCGACCAGCGTGGAACTTTTCGCAAGATGCTGCCGCCTGATACCAGCTATGAGGTTGCAGCCCAGATGAAGCGCGACATCGTAGTGGCGCTTTCGTACCATTCCAGCGCGGTGCTGCTGGATAACCAGTATGGCCTGCAATCGGTTGTGGATATGAACGGCAGCAGCGGTGTGTTGATGGCCTATGAAGAAAGTGGTTACAGCGGCGACTCGACCTATCGTGGTGTCAAATTTGATGAGAACTGGTCAGTTGCCAAGATCAAGATGATCGGCGCATCTGCCGTTAAAGTGCTGGCCTATTACAACCCCAACAGTGGCGCATTGGCAGTGGAAATTGAAGGATTGTTGAAGCAGGTTGCGGATGACTGCCACAAAGTTGACCTGCCGCTGTTCCTCGAACCGCTTTCTTATAGTCTTGACCCAAATGTATCGAAAGACAGCCCGGAATTCGCCAAACTGCGTCCGGACATCGTCATCGAAACAGCCGAACGCCTGAGCAAACTAGGTGTAGACATCTTGAAGATGGAGTCGCCGGTTGACCCGAATATTGACGGTAATCAACAGCATTGGGCAGACACATTCGCCGCACTTAGCAAAGCGTCATCAGTACCGTGGGTGTTGTTGAGCGCTGGCGTGGATTTTGAAACCTTCGAGGCGCAGGCACGTTTGGCTTGCGAGGCAGGAGCCAGCGGTTGGTTAGCAGGACGCGCCATTTGGAAGGAAGCCGTCGCCATGACCGCCGACCAACGTGCAGGCTTTCTCGTTGGCAAAGCAACCGACCGGATACAACGACTGAATGCCATTTCTGCCCAATATGCCCGCCCGTGGACAGATTTTTATACACCGCCGGTTGGCTCTGCGACATGGTACGAAGCGTACAAGATTTAAGCCTTAACGATGACGGGGGCGTTGACCTAAATTGTCAACTGCCCTCCATCAACCACCAGCGTATGCCCTGTAACGTATGAGGCATCCTCCGAGGCCAGAAAAGCCACACAGGCCGCCACTTCTTCTGGCAGCCCCAACCGTCGCATCGGAATACGCTCGCGTGTATACCACGCTTCAACCTCTGGATTTTCCCACGCCGAACGTGTCAGCCGCGTACGGATGAGGCCGGGATTCACACTGTTGACACGGATGTGATGCTGCGCCAGATCAACCGCCATCGTTTTCATTAGCCCGACCACGCCGAATTTCGAGGCGTTGTAATCGGCTAAATCTTCTTCTGCCACCAATCCGTTGGTGGAGGCCATAAACACGATTGAACCGGGGATACCGGCATCAACCATCGCCTGTGCTGCCACCTGACCGACGGTATACGAGCCGTTCAAGTTGACGTTTAGCGTGCGCTGCCAATCAGCTTCCGGAATTTTCAGAAAATGCTGTGATTTGACCATACCTGCGATGTGGGCAACGACATGCGGCGGACTGCCCCACGCACTTTTGACCGCATCAAAAACCGTTGTCACCTGTTCGCGTATGGTGACATCCAGCGTGTAATGCAGCACCTCCACACCCGTCGCGCCGATGCTTTGTGCCACATCAGACAGACGCTCAGCCTCAATGTCGGTTATGACCAGCCGCGCGCCATCGGAAGCCAGCCGCCGTGCGCTGGCCTCACCGATTCCATTGGCTGCGCCGGTTACGAACGCAATCTTGCCGTCAAATCGCATTTAGATCAGTCCTAGTTTACGGGCACTTTCGTGATAAACCTCGATGATTTGGTTCGCCGCATCTTCAGTTAGCGCCGGTGGCACGGTCATCATGACCGAGCGTTCGATCAATTCATCCATTTGCGGTAATGTGCCTTTGGCGTAGCTGTAATCTTTTGCGAACTCGTTCAATGGGTCACTCCACGGGCGACCAGCCGAGTTGACACCTTTCTTCTCCACCAGCGCCACATTGTTATAATAGATGTGCATACCCCAATCATTCATACGAATGTTGCTGATGCCCCACTGCCCCGGTTTAACGCCGCCCGCCCGCGTCAGATCGACCATTTTTTGGGCGATTTCTGCCGTCGGCCATGTGATGAGGCAGAAGGGGCCGCTGTCACCTTCCGGGTCAATCAAGCGGCGGGGTTGAGCGCCCTTAATAGCCCCGATTCCTTTGTATAATTGCTGGTTACGGGCGCGCATGGTGGCTGTAATCATGTCCAGTTTTTGCACCTGTGCCCATAACACGGCTGCCGAAACTTCGCTCATGTGAGAACATTGCCCCCACGTCTGCACAGAACCCGACGTATCCACACGTCCCGCGGCGTTACGCGCATAACCCACATCATGGTACGCCCATGCTTTGCTGCCGAGCAGGTCGCTGTCGCTGACGACCATACCGCCTTCACCCGCTGTGACATTCTTGTTGTATTGGAAGCTGTAAATCGCCATATCGCCAAAGCTGCCCAGCGGCTTGCCGTGAAAGCGTGCGCCGTTGGCCTGTGCCGTATCCTCGATCAACAGCACATTATGTTTCTTGCAGATGGCAGCAATGCGTTCGACATCACCACATGCACCGCTCATATGCACTAGCAGTACCGCCTTGGTGCGCGAGTTAATTTTGCGTTCCAGATCATCAGGATCCATCGTGAACGTATCGTTAATCTCCACCAGTCGCGGAATACCACCGCAGCGCACCACTGCTGATAAACAAGCCACCCACAAATAACCGGGCATCAATACCTCATCACCGGGGCCGACATCCGCTGCCATAATGGCCGTCGAGAGTGCGCCGGTGCCGCTGTTGACCAATACAGCATTTTTACGACCCAAGCGCTGGCGGTAAAAATCTTCTACCTTGTCGGCATAATGCTGTAAATCATGCCCATAGAAGCGGTAGGGACTGCGTGCCAGCAGAACTTTGGTGACGGCATCTATTTCTTCTTCACCAATAAAGTAGCTTCCCGGCCACTCATATGGCAGCAAATTTTCTTCTGATTGGGGTTCCATAACCATTTTTACTTCTCCTTAATTAGTTCGTCGGTTAGTTCAATGTTGAAATTTCAAAAATTCAAAGCTTGTGGCTGTTGATTATCCGTTGTCGCCCTCGTCCTTAGTCTTTTTTTCAAGGGCTTCAACCCGCTGCTTGGCCTCTTCTAGATATTTTTCAAGCTGCACCGGTGTACGGATGGCTTGACCCCATTGGGCTGTTTCATCCGTCATGACCGATAGTGTGCCTTCGGTATAGGCCATCAACGCTGCTCGATAGGTGGTTTCATCGGGGATTTCATCTTCGGGTGATTGGGCATCTGCCACCACAATATTTTCCAACGCGGCATCATAGATGGTCACCAGCCGATCCCATTGAAACAAATCTGCCAGCGTACTGAAAAAGGCGGCAAAAGCTGGTAATGTTACTGCCCCGATTGTGAAAATGGCGATCAACCATGTTTGACCGCTACAATAGTCGGGCGGCGTATCTGCAAGGCACAACGTTCCCGGAACGGTGAACGATGACTGGACAATCAAAGCAGCAGCGGCAGCAGCCAAACCGGCGAGTAATGCTAATAGTGCCCGAATCTGGTTGACCTGTGCCGAAGCAGCGCGGTAGCGAGACGCTGTTCGCTTGTAGTAAGCGGTCTGATCTTGAAGCGCGAAACGGTCAAACATCTGGTAACGGACGCGCAAGTCTTCACGTTTGAGCGGCATAATATTTTCTCCTCAAATTAATCTTAACTTGCTCATTTTCCCGGTGTTGCTGATGATTGGGTTTCCGGGAAAAATCCCCGATTGATGTTCGCCGCCCGTATCGACAGGGTATGCCGACGTTCGTAGCCCTCTAATTCATCGTAGGGCGCGAGATCCATCAAATAGCGAAAATACTCACGCCGCATATGTTCCGCACGGCTGCGGCTAGCCAGCCATTTCGGCAGCGGTGGTTCCCGCCCTGAAATCGTCGCCAGATAAGCCGTAAAGAGCGCGACTGCCGTTTCACCAAATCCAAACCACGGAACCAACTGTGGCGCATCTTTCAGCGACACGGCCAGCAGTGAGCCTAAAAGGGTTGCCACTGCCGCCAACACCATGTAGCTAACCTGATATTGACGGTACATATTTTGCTGGAGCTTGGCGTTATAGTCTAAATCACGAAATAAAGTTAACAATTCTTTTTCGAGAAATTTCATATCCTCCTGCAAGCGGGCAATCGCCGCGTCCTCAAGGGGTGTACCTTCAACACCGGTCAATAACTCCAACAGCTTTTCGGGGTCGATCAGTTGAAAGTTGGGATCATTCGGTGGCATCTTCCGTTGCGGAAGCTGCCGTATCCACTCCGGTAAACGTTTGCGAAAATTGGGCTTTTCTTGCGAAATAGGAGGGGGTGTAGGAGCAGGTGGCTGCACGGTCATAATAGTTTTTCTCCTGGCCGCTTAAGGTTGATCAAAACAATCACTTTCCCCTTGCGGCGCGGTACAGTGACAAAGGAAATAGTGAGTAAAATATCCATGCGAATGTCAATTACAGATTATTCTTTCACACTCCCCAGCGTCAATCCGGTAATGAACTGCCGCTGCACACTAAAGAATAACACGGTCATTGGTATGATGGCGAGTACCGATGCTGCCATCAGCAAGTGGAAATTCTGTTGAAATTTCGTGCGGAAGATCGACGCGATCATTAACTGGACTGTGAATACCTCTTGCGAACGCAGATAAACCAGCGGTTGCAGGAAATCGTTCCAGCTGGTTGTGAACACGAACAGCGCCAACGCCGCCAGCGCCGGACGTGCCACCGGCAGCACCAACCGCCAGAAAAGTCCAAATTCCGTCGCGCCATCCAGTCGCCCCGCGTCCAGTAGTTCATCCGGTATGCTGTACATATACTGCCGCATCCAGAAGATACCGAAAGCGTTTGCTGCTGACGGAATAATCAGCGGTAGCCACGTATCGAGCCACTTCAGCCGCCCCATGACGATGTAATTGGGAACGAGCTGCACACTGGCTGGAATCATGACCGTTCCCAGCACCAGCGTGAACAATAGTGCCTTGCCTCGGAATTCATATTTGGCGAATGCAAACCCTGCCAGTGAACATAGGAACGTTTGAAGAACTACATTTATTAGACCGATACAAATACTGTTAAACATGCTGCGGGCAAACAGGGTCGTCGTCAGCAGTTCGGAGTAATTATCGAGCGTCGGATGCAGCGGCACGAGCCATACCGGGATGGTCAGAATATCCTGCAAGGGCTTGAACGATGACATCAGCATCCAGTAAAACGGGAGCAGGGACAGAAACGCCGCCAAAATTAGGATGCCGTACATCACACCGATCAACAGTCGTCGCTGGGTAGTCATCGGTGCAACTGCACCGGATGCAAACCCTATATTCTGTGCTGCCATGTTTAACCTCCTTAACCTTTGCGCTCACGTCCACCGACCCGGAACTGGACCAGCGAAAGGAGGAAGATAATGAGTCCGATGATATAAGCCATAGCCGAGCCATAGCCGAATTTGAAGAACTGGAACGATGTGCGGTATATCAGCAGCCCCGCCACCAGACCGGATTGGTTCACGCCGCCGGTGATGCCGAACAGCGTGTACGGTTCAGCGAACATATTGAACGTGCCAATCGTGCTGAGCACCACATCAAACAAAATGATCGGGCGCATCAGGGGTAGTATGATGTGCCAGAATATCTGACGGGCGTTGGCACCATCGACCATTGCGGCTTCGCTTAATTCGGGCGGGATGCTCTGCAAACCTGCCAGCATAATGACCAGATCGTTACCAATATATTTCCACGTAATCATCATGGTCAGCACTAACAGCGTTAGCCGGGGTTCGTTCAAGAAGTTGACGCGCGTCAACCCTACGCGGGCGATGGCCTCGTTAAGCAGTCCAAATGGATTGCCGAGCATCAGGTTGAATACTTGGCTGGCAACGACTAGCGATACCACCAAGGGCAGATAAAAGATCGTGCGAAAGGTATTGCGGTAGCGAACCATCTTGCTGTTCAACACAACCGCCAATAGCAGCCCGCCGCCCACCGTCAGCGGCACGCTCAAAAGGAGCAGCAGGGTCGTGTTACGCAGTGCAATCAGGAAGTCATTGTCTTTCAGAAGATCAACGTAGTTTTGTAGCCCGATGAAAATTGGAGTTTTTAACCCCGTCCATTCATGCAGGCTGATGTAACCTGAATAAATAATGGGAAACAGGCCGAATATGATAAACAGGATGAAGAAAGGGGCGATAAAGAAATACGGGGCGAGTTTATTCCACCGGATGCGCTGCCATAGTGATGTCGATGTGCGAGTTGGAGTGCCTAAGGAGTGTGAAGCCACGTTGCCACTTCCTAACTAACTTACATTGGGCAGGGGCAGAAAAACTAGCCCTTGCTCCAATGGACATGATGTGGGTAAAAGAACATAGGATTGATTCTTCGAGAGTCATCGTCGGGGCGGGTTTTCATGTCGCCCCGACGATATTGATTCAAATTGACTCGCGATAGAATTTGCGACCTGACTGATTAACCTCATTATGAGGGTTACAGCTTGCGCCTATCCCTTCTTGAGCTTGGTACGCATTTCGTCAGCAGAAGCCTTTAATCCGTCCGCAACGCTGATTTCACCCCGCAAAATGGGTTCGATGCCGCTGGTCAGGATGGCGCGTGCTTCTACCCAACCGCGACCAAACCATACATCGGGCAGGTCAGCCAGAATTTCACCGAACAGTTTGTAGACCTTCTGTCCACCAAAGTATTCCACTTCGGTTTCTTCCAATTCCGCCACGACCTTCTTGTGGGTGGGCAAGATACCATTCGTGACTTCGTAGAACTTGCGCTGGGCTTCTTCGGTAAGCTGTACGTCAAACAATACCCCCCATGCGCCGTCGGGATTGGCTGCGAGGGCAGGTACACCTGTCACTGTTGGAATCTGGAATGCTGCCCGTAAACCACCTTCGGTCAATGCTGGCAGTCGCATGATACGCCACTTGCCGGATTGATCGGCAAGGGTGCTCTTGAGGCCGAGAGGCCACCATGCCGGGCATATATTGCTGGCGACCAACCCGGATTGATAAGCCGCCTGTGACGAGTCAGTCGTCTGCGAGATATAGGCTACATCGGGGTCTGTCATGACCTTCTTGAAGACTTCAATTGCAGCGATGGCATCCGGTTCATCAATGATGATCTTATCATCTTCGCGATTGAAGAACACACCGTGATAGCCGGCAAGATGGAAGAACACTTCATGCACTTGATGCGGCGCACCTAAGACTGCCATCTGGCTGCCGGGAGCATCGACCGAGATCATCTTGATCGTTTCGCCGCTGTCTTTCCACAGCTTCTTGCCGGCTTCGATATAACCATCCCACGTCGTCATATCATCTTCTGTTATGCCGTACTTATCGAGGATGTCCACACGGTAAGCCATCCCCATTGGCTCGTTATCTTGTGGCAAGCCCAACAGTTTGCCATCAGTGCCCTTTGCCAGTTGAACCGCAATCGGCACAAAATCATCTTCATAAGGCGCGAAGCGATCCGTCAGGTCGAGCATACCTTCTGCGAAATCACCGACATAATCCACATCAAAATTGACGAGATCAGGAACGCCGATGCCAGAGGTCAGGGCATTCAGGATATTTGCATGTGCTGTTAAATAGTCGAATTGTTGTGTTGTAATCTCAAGACCAGGATATTTGGCAAGCAGTGCTTCTTTTGCCGCGTCATAGGGGTCGATGGTGCCGGTATAGCCCCAGATGATTACCGGGCCGGTAACATTTTGTGGGCCATCCTGAAACACGATTCTGGGCAATCCGCTGAAAGGCCGCAAACTGACCGCTGCCGCGCTACCTGCGCTCAGCCGTAGAAAGTCGCGTCGGGACATGGTTCGTCGTTGCTTGTTGAACTGTGACATCTCAAAAACCCCTTCATATATCACCAAAAAATTGTGCGGAGCGGGACTTACAAAGGTACATACTGCACCAAAGTAACCGATGATGGAATTAATTTACAAATATTAACTGCTTAATAGTATGCCCCGCTTGGCAAATTTGCACCAATTCTCGGCGCGTTCTTGTATAACTTTACCAACCCGACTCAATCACATGGATGTGGTTTGTGAAATCTTAGATCAACGCATCTTCCAGCTAACCGATGCGATTCACTTTAATACAGCCGTGAAATACAGTATACTTGTTCTATTGTCGGCATCATTTTGAGATAGGATATATTATGCAGCGCTGTGGTTGGGTGAACCTCGATGAACCACTTTATACGGCTTATCATGATGACGAATGGGGTGTACCGTGTCATGACGAACATAAGTTGTTTGAGATGTTGATTTTGGAAGGGGCGCAGGCCGGTCTAAGTTGGATCACAGTTCTCAAAAAGCGTGAAAATTACCGCGCTGCCTTCGACCAGTTTGATGTTGAAAAGATCGCGCTGTATGACGAAGCAAAACTTGCCGAACTCCTCGTCAACCCCGGTATCATTCGCAACCGCCTCAAAGTCAACGCCGCTGTTGCCAATGCCCGTGCGTATTTGGCTGTCCGTGATGAATTTGGCAGCTTCGATACTTATATCTGGCAGTTCGTTGGTGGCAAGCCTCTTGTCAACTCTTGGCAGTCGCTTAAGGAAATCCCGCCCGAAACCGATGAGTCCCGCGCTATGAGCAAAGACCTACTTAAACGCGGTTTCAAATTCGTCGGCCCGACTATTTGTTATGCCTTTATGCAGGCTTGCGGTATGGTCAATGACCACACTGTCGATTGCTTCCGCCATACGGAAGTCATGAAATAGGGGAAAAGTTTGCCTGTTCATGGCTGACTTTGCCGAGCACTTGACTGTAAGGAACAAAGGTTCTATCCTTGACTCAGCGTGATATACATCTCAAGGGGTATAAATTATGAGCGAAGTCCGCGTTCTGGTTGGTACACGTAAAGGCGCATTTGTTCTGCGTTCGAACGAGCAGCGCAAAGACTGGGTGGTCGAAGGTCCCCACTTCCCCGGTTGGGAAATTTATCATATTACGGGATCGCCCGCTGATCCTGACCGGCTGTACGTGTCGCAATCTGGCGGCTGGTTTGGTCAGATCATACAACGATCCGACGATGCCGGAAAAACATGGGAAACCGTTAGTAATGAATTTAATTATGACGGCACTCCCGGCACTCACCAGTGGTACGATGGCTCGCAGCATCCGTGGGAATTCAAGCGGGTTTGGCATCTTGAAGCCTCACCAACCGACCCCGATTCTATCTATGCTGGTGTCGAGGATGCGGCGCTGTTTCATTCAAGCGATGGCGGCAGAACGTGGAGTGAATTGCCGGGTTTACGCAGTGTGAAGGGAAATTTGTGGCAGCCCGGGGCGGGTGGCATGTGCCTTCATACCATTGTACTTAGTCCCGATGATCCCAACCGTATATTTGTCGCGATTTCTGCCGCGGGGGCTTTCCGCACTGACGATGGTGGTAAAACATGGCGACTGGTTAACCAAGGATTGAAATCCGACCAGGAGCTACCGGATGCCGCTGCTGAAGTCGGGCATTGTGTGCACAGCATTATCATGCACCCGTCGCGTCCAAACACACTGTTCATGCAGAAGCATTGGGATGTGATGCGCACCGATAATGCCGGTGAATCGTGGCATGAAATCAGTGGCAACCTGCCCAGCGACTTTGGCTTTCCGATTGCCGTACATGCTCATGAACCGGAAACGATTTACGTTGTGCCGATCACCAGTGACTCTCAACATTTTCCACCTGATGGCAAGCTGCGGGTTTATCGGAGCCGATCAGGCGGCAATGAATGGGAACCGCTGACCAACGGGCTGCCTCAAAGTGATTGTTATGTAAATGTGCTGCGTAATGCGATGACTGTGGATACGCTGGACTCGTGTGGTATCTATTTTGGCACATCCGGCGGTCAGGTGTACGTTTCCGCTGATTCGGGCGATAATTGGATGCCTATTGTCCGTGACCTCCCTCCCGTACTTTCAGTTGAGGTGCAAATTCTGCCATGATTTGGGTAACACTCCCTGCACACCTCCGCACGCTGGCGCAGGTGAATGGTCCGGTTGCTTTGGATATCGCGGAACCAATTAGCCAGCAGACCATCTTGGACGCGTTGGAGGCGGATTATCCGATGCTGCGCGGTACTATTCGCGATACGGTTACCAAGGAGCGCCGCCCCTTCCTGCGCTTTTTTGCGTGTGGAGAAGATCTTTCCCACGAACCTCCGGATGCATCTGTGCCTGCCGAAGTGATAACGGGGATACAACCCTTTCGCATCATCGGCGCGATGGCAGGTGGGTGAGTCGTCTGAATCAATGCACTGTGCCAGGTTCTGTTGGGCAATGCCGCTGCAAGTTTTAGCGGCGTTGCCCAATCATAGTAGCCCGTTCAACGCTACCTGACTCGTTCGCCCTGCATACTCCTTAAATAACTTGCCGCATTAATCACATAATCACTAGTGTGGTTTGACAAAACATCACAACCCGATAGAATAATTCTTCAACGAACTATTCTGTGACGAACCTATTGCGAGATGCAGAAAAACCCAATGCCTTCAAATTCATCAAGTGCTAGTGATGCGCTGCACAAATTCCTCCTTATACACCGCCATTTACGTCAGACTGCACGTAACATCGACAAACAGGGTATCCGCGGTCGGCAGCTTGCGGTTCTACAATTTTTGCTGGAACAGGGTTCAGCAAACGTTACCGAAATTCAAGACTATATCTATACCAGTCCCAGCACAGCTTCAACTCTGATTACACAATTGGAACATGCCGGTTATGTCACCCGTACGCGCTCGCGAGATGATAATCGCGTGGTTGTCATCGAACTGACAGACACAGGCAGCACATTGGCAAAGTCGAATGCTGTAGTAGGGATCGGTATGTTACGGCGGCGGTTACCCGATCTCCCTGAAGACCGCTTGCGAATCATCAATGAGGCTCTCGCAGATATAATCGAATTAATGGAGGTTCCGGAATCAGAATGAAATCTCTTATAAAACTGATTCGATACATGCGCGCTTATCGCACTGAAATCCTCGTCGGCATCCTTACCGTTGTGCTACCTGTAATGATGGAACTGCTGATACCGCGTTTACTCCAATTTGTCATCGACAACGGTATCCGCCTCCGTAATATGGATGCGATTACGCAAGGGGCGCTGTTCATGATTGGCGCGGCTGTGATTAGCGCGATAGCAACTTTGGGGCAGGGTGTTATGCGTGCCCGTTTGTCGCAAGGGATTGCTTTCGACATGCGCAACGATCTGTTCAAACATATCGAGGCGCTGCCCTTTAGCACATTGGATCAACTTCGTACCGGTGGATTGATGACCCGCATTTCCAGCGATGTTGACACCATACGCATGTTTTCCAGCAATGGACTTGCCCTGATCTTGCGGGCACTGCTGATGATTTTGGGCAGCACATTGCTGGTGCTCCTGGCGAACCGTGAACTAGCCGTCATCATGATAGTGTGTTTGGTTATTGCAAGCGTACTCATCTGGACATTCATGAGTAGTGCCAGCCCGCTATTCAATATTGTGCAGCGCAAATTGAGCGCCCTCAATACAGCCATTCAAGAAAATCTGGCGGGTACGGCTCTGGTAAAAGCCTTCGTGCGTGAAAACTACGAAATCAATCGTTTTGATGAACGCAACATTGACTATATGGAGCGCAATATCCGTGTCGGGCGTATATTGGCACTGGTTATGCCCTTGCTAATGATTGTCACCGATTTCGGCTTAGTTGCAGTCATCTGGTTTGGCGGCATTGATGTGGTTAACGGGCGGTTTTCTGTCGGCGAATTGGTGGCCTTCAATAACTATCTGATGATTGGGATGGCACCGGTACTGCTGCTGGGAAACATGGTAACGATGGCATCCAGAGCCGAGGCCTCCGCAGTTCGCGTGTTGGAAGTCTTCGATACGCCACCCCAGAGTCGTGGTGGTGATTCTGCCTACAGCCCTCAGCAGATGCGGAATCACGTTGTATTTGAGCAAGTGTCCTTCCAGTACGATAGTGAGGGGACAGATAATCAGGCAGTCTCCGATAATCTGGGTACGACCCGCAATGAGCGGCGCGGTAACGTGCTGGAGAATGTTAGCTTTGAGGCGCTGCCGGGGCAGAAAATAGCATTACTAGGGGTTACTGGTTCCGGCAAAAGTACACTCGTCAGCTTAATCAGCCGCTTCTACGATGCAACCGCTGGTCGAATCCTTGTAGACGGTGTCGATGTGCGCGATTGGGATCCTGAAGTGCTGCGGTCACAGATTGGCGTGGTCATGCAGCAGACACTCCTTTTTAGTGGTACTGCCCGCGAAAACATCGCTTATGGTAGGCCGGATGCCTTGCTCGATGAGGTCATCGAAGCTGCAAAAGCGGCACAGGCGCACGAATTTATCACGGCACTTCCCCAGCAGTATGACAGCATCATTGAAGCGCGCGGTGTGAATTTATCCGGCGGTCAAAAACAACGTCTTGCGATTGCACGTGCGCTGTTGGTAAAACCCCGTATCTTGATTCTGGATGATAGTACCAGCGCTGTTGATCTCGAAACTGAAATTAAGATTCAGGATGCGCTCGCCGAGAAATTAGCTGAAACAACCTTGTTCCTCATTGCCCAGCGCATCAACAGTGTTCTCAATGCCGACAAAATCCTCATTCTCGATCAGGGACGCATCGTCGCCGCCGGTCATCACAAGGAACTGTTGCAAACGTCGCCCATTTATCAGGATATTTATCGGTCACAATTTGGTGCAGCAGACCCCGATCTATTGTTGGGTGACACTTACGACATGGAGCAAATCAACTATGACTAGCCAACAATCTCCCAAAGTACGACTGGGTTATGGGGGCGGTGTCAACCTGACCGGGGAAGGTGCCAGCAATATGCGTAAAACCATCCGCCGCTTGCTGGCCTATTTAAAGCCTTACTGGAAGCGTTTGAGCGTTGTCGCTGTTTTATCCTTTGCTGGTACGCTGTGTACCCTTGCAGGTCCTATTTTGATTGGCCGAGCGATTGACAGCTATATCACAGCGGGTAACCTCGATGGATTGTTGAGCTTGGTCATCGTTATTGTGGCGGTCTATCTGGGTGCGGGATTGTCCGGTGTCATGCAAGGTCAAATCATGGTCGGTGTTGGGCAGCATTTTGTCGCCGATTTGCGACAGCGTTTATTTAGCCACATCCAGACCCTATCAATGGCTTATCACGATCATCATCCTGTAGGCGACTTGATGAGCCGTGTCTCGAACGATACCGATGCCATCAATCAGGCCATCTCCAACGGCCTTATCGAATTTACCACCAACATCTTGCTTCTGGGTGGCATTATGATTGCCATGTTTTTGTTAAACTGGCAGCTCGCCTTAGGCACAGCGACTCTACTTCCCATCATGCTTGCCATCACCGCATGGGTAACACAGTACAGCCGGAAAGCCTTTCGTGAGGTACAGACCAATTTAGGTAATCTGAGCAGCGTCATGGAAGAAAACATCGCCGGAATTCGGGTTGTGAAAGCCTTTGCCCATGAGGATGCCACCTTCCAGAAATTCCTTGGGGCGAACGTCCAATATCGTCAGGCAGGCATTCGTGCCGATGTTATTACGGCGGCGCTGGGTCCCATGTTCAACACCATGAATATCATCGTTATTGCTGCTGTCGCTTTGTTTGGCGGATGGTTAGCTTTGCGCGACCTTGTACAAATTGGTGTGATCGCAACCTTTGTGATTTACGTTCGCAACTTTTTTCAGCCGATGCGTGCCATTGCCATGCTTTATAACCAGTTACAATCGGCGTTAGCGGGCGCGGAACGCATTTTCGTTGTGCTGGACGCGGTACCTTCAGTTGATGATAAACCAGATGCACCCCCACTTCCCAACGTACAGGGGGCAGTGCAGTTCGACAATGTGAGTTTTGAATATCAGCCTAATAAACCTGTTTTGATGGATGTAAACCTCAAGGTGCTACCGGGGCAAACCATCGCGTTAGTTGGCCCAACCGGCGCGGGTAAAACCACCATCATCAGCCTGTTAAGCCGTTTCTATGATGTGACCACGGGTACAATCACCATTGATGGCTGCGATATTCGCGACGTTCAGCAGGCATCAATACGTAAACAATTAGGGATTGTGCTGCAAGATACGTTTTTGTTCTCCGGATCAATTATCGACAACATTCGCTACGGGCGATTGGATGCGAGCGAAGAAGAGATTATTGCGGCGGCAAAACTCGCCAATGCAGACCGTTTCATCCAGCTGTTGCCACAGGGCTACAAAACAATTGTTTCGGAGCAAGGACACAATTTCAGTCATGGGCAGCGTCAGTTATTGGCGATTGCCCGTGCTGTTCTAGCAGACCCCCGTATTCTGATACTTGATGAAGCGACCAGTAGTGTTGACACCCGCACCGAGGTTTATATTCAGGAAGCTCTATTACGCTTGCTGGATGGGCGCACAGCATTCGTGATTGCCCACCGCCTCAGCACCATTCGCAACGCGGATTTAGTGCTGGTGGTCAACGATCATCGTATCGTCGAGCACGGTAGCCACGACCAACTCATCGCCCAGAAAGGTTTTTATTATCGTCTGTATATGAGCCAATTTAGGCATTCAATGGTCGCTGCCCAGTAAATTGTTGAGGTTTTGATTTCTTCTAGAATTATTTTCAGGTCGCAGAAGTCTTTTCAATAACCTGCGGACGGAAGTTGCTTATCCCCTCACTACTTTATCCTTTGTCACGGTCTTGTTACGCTGCCATCACGGTTGTTTCCTAAGCTGTAACAAAATCTTAAATGGCTGTTGCTTAGCCAGATCATCAAAGGTGACTTATGGTAAAGCGAGTAATCTCTACAATCGTGTGTTGTGTTCTGATGCTTGTATGGGCACTGCCTGTAGCTGCACAAACGGATCAGTTCCAGATTGCCTATGGCGACACCGTATCCAACGGAGTACCTGCACTGGGAGCCGGAAATATCGAAGTGGTGGGCTCACAGGATAGTTATGCCTTTCAAGCCACCGCTGGTGATGATGTCATTTTTGACTCGCTGGTTGGGAACAGCGGGCAGTTTGGTTGGCATCTGCTTGCGCCCGACGGTGCAGTATTATTCGATTCATTTAACACCGACCGTCGCATAGTGTTGTCATTGACGGGAACTTATACCTTCACTGTGCGTGGATTTCAGGCGAATACGACCGGCATCTATTCCTTTCGCATTAACTTGGTGCCACCGCCCCAGTTGTTTGCGATCAGTATTGGCGACACTATCTCCAACGGTATACCGGTTGCCGGTGCCGGTAATTTGGAAGCGCCGGGCGCGGTAGACATATACACATTTGCCGGTGCAGCCGGTGGCGGTGTGATCTTTGACGCGCTGGTCGGCAATACGGGGCTGGCTAGGGTGATTTTGACCGCGCCTGATGGCACACAGCTATTCAACGGTTTCTATCTTGACCTTCAGGCCGCATTTTCTCAATCTGGCACGTATACACTTCGTATAGAAGGTCTTCAACTTACGAGTACGGGCATTTATTCGTTCCAGTTGTTGAATGTCGCGCCTCAGCAGGCTTTTTCAATCAGTATTGGCGATACGGTATCGAACGGTGTACCCGCAGCCGGTGCAGGCAACCTCGAAGTGCCGGGAGCCGTGGATAGTTACAGTTTTGAGGGTGTCGCAAATCAGGTCATGATCTTCGATGCGCTGGTCGGAAGCACCGGACAGTTCCGCGTCAACCTGTTTGCGCCGGATGGAACCCAAATCGTTGACCAATTTTATCAGGATCATCAGGTAACCCTGCCACAGACAGGCACATACAATTTGCGTATCAATGGGGGTTCCGTCACACAATCTGGAATCTACTCATTCCAGTTGCTAACCGTACCACCCGCCGCGCAGGCATTTACCATCAGTATTGGTGATACCGTATCGAACGGCATACCCGCAGCGGGTGCAGGCAACCTCGAAGTGTCGGGAGCCGTGGATAGTTATAGCTTCGAGGGTGTCGCCAGTCAGGTTATGATCTTCGATGCGCTGGTTGGAAGCACCGGACAGTTCCGCGTCAACCTGTTTGCGCCGGATGGAACCCAAATCGTTGACCAATTTTATCAGGATCATCAGGTAACCCTGCCACAGACGGGTACATA
>JBBSBS010000030.1:0-30089 GCA_038251045.1 Aggregatilineales bacterium
ATGTGAAGCCCACCGCCATCCTCCTGCCCGAAACCAACAGCGACATCGACTCCTACCTGCGCAAATGGGCACTCGACCAAACCGACGCGGAACGTGCCAATCAGCAGGCTTTCTGGGGCAAATTACAAACGCGTGGCGCGACCATCACCTATACTGATGTCGCCGACTTCTCGCAAAAACTGACCGATATTCTCACCCGCTGGTCAAATCAAGCGCCACCGCCGCCATCTGTCAGCCGCGCCGAATCAGCCACCGAAGCATCATCACAAATCGCTCCCTCCGCGCCACCCGCACCAGCGCCGTCAATTGCAACCCGCGAACGCCGCGATCAACTTTTCCCGTCGTATACCATCGACATTAATGAACTGGCAGAAGCCGTTGCCGAAAAAACTGCCGCCAAAGTGCAGGAAGCCCAGCAGAAGCGCGATCAAGAACTGGTCGAGCAAACCCTCAAATACAACGAAGCCCTCAAGCTCCATCCCGGCGAACTCGTGTTTGGTCGCCCCTCCGAACGCAGCCAATTCAAAGGCGACATCTTCATGATTATGCCCTTTGCCGACTCCTTCACCGCCATTTATGCCGATGTCATCCGCCCGCTGGTGAAAGACCTCAGCTTGACCATCACACGCGGCGACGAATTCACATCCGCCAATGGAGTCGTCATCGAGGAAGTCTGGTCAGCCCTCAACAACTGCCAATTCGTTATCGCCGAAATCACCGGCGGCAACGACAACGTATTTTACGAACTCGGCATCGCCCACACATTGAACAAGCCCGCCATCCTCATCACACAGGCCACCCAGCCCGAAAGTGTGCCGTTTGATATTCGCCACCTGCGCTACATCAAATATGAAAATACGGTTTCCGGCGGGGCGAAACTGCGTGACGACCTGAAGTCCAACATCACCCGCCTGCTCAGTGACCTCCACGAAGGTTGGGGCAAAGCGGAATGATGGGCTTCTATCCATGATCGTATTCCGAAAAATCCGGTTCTTGCTCCGGTGGTTGGATGTCCAACCGCAGCGCCCAATTCATACCCAGCAGGCTCAGGTGGTTCATCATCCGTGAAACCTGCTGCGGCAAATAACGCATGTTGTTGCTTTTCAGCCACCAATTAACAATTCCTATTTCCGCGCCTGCCAGAAAGCTGCTGATGAAATCCGCTGGAATACGCGCATCATGATTCTCATCTGCCAGCTTATTGACCAGTTCGCTGCCCATCACCGTACTCAGATATTCCAGCACCATCAGCACAAAAGCCATCGAGCCTTTATCGGTCAGCATCACCCGATAGAAATCGGCATGGTCTGCCACATGCTGGAAATCCGAATCGCCCACACCATCCAAACTTTGAATCAACAGATCCAACGGTTCGCAGTACATATGTTGGCGCTCTGCCAGATCATCATAGATTTCGCGCAGGCTGGAAAACAACAAATCCTGTTTGTCGCTGAAGTGCAGATAGAACGTCGGGCGTGCCACGTTCGCGCGGTCGGTAATGTCCTGTAAAGTGATGGCTTCATAACCCTTTTCAGGAATTAGTTCCAAAAGCGCATCCCGCAAAAGCTGGCGCGTTCGTTCTTTCCGTCGGTCTTCCTTGCGCGGCGTGGTCTTTTCCATTTATAGACACCTGTTCACTATATTACACAGCCCAACAATTCGTTGTTGATAGCATAAAGAAGCTTGTTATCATGTAAATTATACGACAGGTTGTAATTAAAATGCCAATGTGTCATTGGTAAAGGATAAATGATGGTCGCCCAAACACGTCCGCCCGGCCCCAAAGTCCCTCAAAATATCTTCGAAACCTTACAGCTCATGCGCCATTTCCAGAATGATCTGCTCGGTTTTGTCACCCGCAACTTCGCTCAATACGGCAGCATCTGGAAGATCGAAGCCGGAAACGAAGTCCAGTTTATGATCTCTGAACCCGACTTGATTCAGGAAGTCACCGTCAAACAGGCCGATAAGTTTCACAAAAGTGCCGACTACACCAACCCCGACAAAGGCTTATCCCGCTTTCTTGGCAGCGGCTTGCTGACCAACGATGGTGACTTTTGGAAGCGCCAGCGCAAACTGGTCGCGCCCGCCTTCCACACCAAACGCATTGAAGCCTATGCCCAGAGCATGATCGACTCGACTCAAGCCATGCTTGACCGCTGGCAGGGGCAATCCCAACTCGACATTGATGACGAGATGATGCGCGTCACCCTTCAAATCGTGGTGAAAACACTCTTTAATGTTGATATTTCGCAGGATGCCAAACGCATCGGCGATGCCATGACCGCCCTCCAAGAAATGGTCGGCAATAATGACATCGTTGAAGCCCTGCTACCCGCGTGGATACCCACCCCGCAGCGCTTTCGCTCCCGCCGCGCCGTCCGTGATCTGGATGACATCGTCTACCGTCTGATTGCCGACTGGCGCAAAATCGGTGAAGATCATGGTGATTTACTGTCCATGCTCCTGCTGGCGCGTGATGACGAAGACAATGGCATGACCGACAAACAGGTGCGCGATGAAGCCGTGACCCTCTTTCTCGCCGGTCACGACACCACCGCCAATACCCTCAACTGGACGTGGTATCTGCTGGCGCAAAATCCCGATATTGAAGCCAAACTTCACGCCGAGATCGACACCGTACTCAACGGCAGCACCCCCACACTTGCGGATCTGCGCCGTTTACCCTATGCCGAAATGGTGATTAAAGAGTCGATGCGCCTCTTTCCACCCGCCTACTTTTACGGACGTGTGGCAATTGATGATGTCCAGCTTGGCAGTTACTCCGTCGCCAAAGGCACAGGCATCGGCATATCCAGCTACTCCGTTCACCGCGATCCCCGCTGGTGGGATGAACCACTCGCCTTCCGTCCCGAACGCTTCAGTCCCGAAAATACCGACAGCATCCGCAAATACAGCTATATCCCCTTCGGCGCAGGCCCGCGCGTCTGCATCGGCAACAGCTTCGCCATGATGGAAGCCCATCTCATGCTGGTGCTCATCGCCCAACGCTATAAACTACACCTATCCGCAGGGCAAATCGTCGAACCCAGCCCGCTGTTGACCATGCGCCCCAAAGGCGGCCTGCACATGCACCTCGAAGCTCGCCAACCCGTAACCATCCACCACTCCGAAGCCGTCACCGCTTAATTGCCCTCTCGTATGGGAGAACCTATGTGTCCTCCCTCTTCCAACTTCCACCCATCCCCAGTTGACGAATGACACAAATGTTCTTATAATCAGTCTCGTCTAACCTTGCGGCATTTAACCGCCTTATGGAACATACCTCAAGGAGCATGACCATGCGCAAACTGATCGTCAGCAATATGGTGTCCTTGGATGGCTACTACGAAGGCAAAGATCGTAACCTCGGCGCACTATTCGACTATTTCCACCAAGACTATGCTGGCGACGAAACCCTCGATAGCTACTTTACGGAACGCCTCCGCGCCGCCGATACCCTCATGCTCAGTGGTCGCACCTCATACATGGGTAACAAAGAATATTGGGTGAATTATCCCAATACCCCCAACGGAACCGCCATCCGCAATGAATATGCCGGATTGATGAAGTCGGTTGATAAAGTCGTTGTCTCCGATAAACTCACCACCGAGGATTTAGCCCCGTGGGAAAACAACACCCGCATCATCCGCGGCGCAGAACTCTACCAAGAAGTCGCCGCCCTCAAACAGCAGCCCGGCAGGGACATCCTCGTCTTACTCAGCCGCATGCTCTGGAACGACCTGCTCGTACATGATCTCGTAGACGAACTGCACCTCATCATTTTCCCGTTGATAGCAGGCGAAGGCACACCACTCTTCACAGGTCGCCCGCCCGTATCCCTCAAACTCATCAGCAGCCGCACATGGCAAGGCTCCGGCAACATCCTCGCCTGCTATAAAGTCGACCGCAAAAAATCCTAACCCGAACGGATGACTGGCTAGAAATCTCATTCAGTACAACTTACAACGCAAAGGGTCACTTACAACATGACCACCATCTCCTCATGTTCAACCATAAAGTAGTGTCAAAGTTATTGGCCCAAATGCGCTTTGCGTGTTTGCTACAACGATCACCATCATTAATAAGGAAACGGTCACCATGCCAACTCCAGACGCGAGAAGTGCGCTTTCTTTCAGTCTCCACTTTGCCTCGCGTACCCTAAATCGCTTGATTAACGTGTTCCATATAAACTTGCTGAGCACTACGAATAAAATGAGCAAAATACCACAAACAATTGCTTTAGTCGTATGAAATGCAATGCGTTCATTGATCTTGCCTTGGATAATAGACGGAATGTCGGTATTGCCCGACTGTAACCATGTATTGAATGCCTGACGTAGTTGACCCATTTGTGTGTCAGCCGTTGAGGCTCCGAGCGAATCGGGGAGCAGCGAAAACCCGTGCTGGGGATCCACCACATTGGTTGCATTCGCCGTAACAATCAAGGCCATCATGAGACCAACGACGATGCTTAACGCCCCGAAAGAGAAGTATGTCGCCTTTTCAAATGTCCATTTGCGCTTATCGGTCTTGGGTACCCGCTTCCATCGAGCCAAAAAGAAGATACTTAGCAGTGCAAAAATGACCACCATCAGCCCGCCAGCAGCAACGAACACAATATGGTATGTAGTGTAATCGCTGATGAGTGTGTTCATTGCAGGATTAGACCCTGAACCTGATTGAAGCAGGTTGTTGAGTGTAACTTGCAGATTGTCGTTCACGTTGATTGTCTCCTAGTGTCTAATCTCAATCGTCAAAATATGCCGTTGATAATTATTTTGGTGCTTATGTTCTCGCTCTACCTTGGCCTCGACACCTGTAGTGTCCGCGTTTCCATGACCACATCAACCTTTACGCAGCTAGCATTATTGGTTATTGAAGCGGAGCATCACGCGCTTTGTATATCGCTTGGTTTTATCGGCAAAATCCTGAAGCGCTTGGCGACTTTTCTGTAGGCCGCGCCTTTACCTAAGCGTTCGATTACCTGCACATATACGGAGTAATTCCTCAATGGTTGCGCAGTGATAATGCGCCTGTCCAAACGTTATTCGTCCTGCCGCATACACGACATTTGTGCGTCTTTGTCACTTGGAACAGGTCACTCACTCTGCACTGACTCAAACCGTGACGCTATTACGGTCGGATATGCCTTTTAGCGTTTGGTGGCAATAAAGCCCCTCCCTAATGTATAGTCTGCCTCCACATCTCAAATCGCTAGCGCCCATCAGGACACATCCATGCCCGAACTCAGCATCGCCTTCCAGACCGACAAAACACCCGCCCACTACATCGCCCTTGCCCAACTGGTTGACCGTTACGCCTTTGATGCCGTCAGCGTCTACTGCGACGCGCCCTTTCATCCCAGCTACGGCCCGCTGCTCTTGATGGCTCCCCACATCCATCATGCCCGCTTGGGGCCAGCCGCCGTTTCTCCCTCACGGATGCAGCCCATAGACATCGCCGCCGATACCGCCCTCCTTGCCATCGCCGCCGCCGGAGGTGCATATCTGGGTTTAGCTCGTGGTGCATGGTTGGAAGATCACGGCGTGACCGAAATCACCCGCCCCATTCAAGCCATCCGCGAAACCATCCACATCGTCCGCAAACTGCTGTCCGGTGAAGCAGGCGGATACGCAGGCGAACTCTACAACGTCGCGCCTCATGTCCGCGCACCCTATCCCCTGCCAGAAAAACCTATCCTGATTATGATCGGCTCGTGGGGTAAAAAATTGTGTGCATTGGCAGGTGAACTGGCGGATGAGGTCAAGGTTGGTGGTTCGGCTAATCCCGATGTGGTGGCTGTCATGCAGGGCTATATTGCCGAAGGGGAACGCCTCGCCGGACGCAAACCCGCGTCGGTCAGCGTCGTCTTGGGCGCAGTCACCGTTGTCGATGACGACCGCGCTGCTGCCCGTCAGGCCGCCCGCGAAGCCGCCGTCTTGTACCTGCCAGTCGTCGCCCCGCTTGACCCGACGGTGCAGGTTGATCCTGAACTCGTGCAACGCTTGCGCGGTCACGCCGACCGTGGTGAAGCCGCTGAAGGCGCACGCCTCATCTCCGATGATTTGCTCGACCGTTTCGCCTTCTCCGGCAACGCCTCCGACATCATCGCGCAGGTCGAACGCTGCTTTGCCGCCGGGGCAGGCCGCATCGAATTCGGCACACCACACGGCCTGATCGCCGAAACTGGCATCCGCATCCTTGGTGAACAGGTGCTTCCCGCCTTCCGCCCTCACTAATTGTTACCCTACAAGAATAACCCCTTGGCGTTCTCTTCTTGCTTGGCGCGCTTGGCGATTCATGATTTACCCACCGAACACTTGCTCCATAATCCCCGCCAACCGCATCATCCCCTTGGTCACGGGCGGCAGTACCAGCGCCCCCCGAATTAAGTTCAGCGTGTCGCGGCTGAAATCCAGCAGTTGATAAGTCGTCTTGTACTCCGGCGAACGGTCGCTAATCCAGAACAACAGCGTCATCAAATACGCCACGTAAAGCAGCATCCCCATCGCCGTCACCTGTTCCGGCTTTTTAGGTGCATCGCTGGCTTCCGTCACCAACTGCATAAAAATACCCTTCATCTCCAGCCGGATGTCCGCCGTCTGTTCCCCCAGCACACCATATGGCGAATTGGGGTTCATCGCCCCACCGAAAACCCCCTGCCACGCCGGACGGAACGGCACGACCGTTTGCAGCACCGCACTCATAATCAGATAAAATCGCTCGGCTAACGGCACACTCGGCAAACCCTCCATCTGCGCTTTGGTAGTCGCCGCCAATTGCCGGTAAAGCTGGATCACCACCACTTCCTTTGACTCGAAATACCGGTACGCTAACCCCAACGAACACCCCGCCTCCGCCGCGATCTCGCGCATCGTCGTCGCCTCGTATCCCTTTTCCATGAACAGCTTCACCGCCGTATCAAAGATGCGTTGCCGTGTTTCCTGCGCCTTAGGAGTCAAGTTCGGTTGTTCGGTGGTCATATATACCTCTTGATGAACGTGTTCAGTTTTCACCCTAAGATAACACCTTTGCCGTCCCCTTGCGAGATGCCACCTTAGAAAGCTCATCCTGCGCGATTTCCACAAAATGCAGACCATAGTACAACGCTGGAATAGCGGCTAACACGACTGGAATAGCAATCACAAAAATCAGCTGGTTGAGTTGCGTTATTTCAATCGGTTTAGCTGCATAGATAATCGCGATACAACCCAACACAAAATAGGAGGATAAACCGTAGCCAAAACAAATGTCCGACCAAATGGTCACCCTATCGCCCCTCACATCAGTTACTATAGTGTAATCGGGCATTCTGTAGGGATTATCGTAGGGGTTTGGCGCTGCCAAACCCTTGCTCTCCATCCCGCCGCACCTTAACATCGCATCACTTTGGCAAATCTGGCACAAAAACCCTTGCCGTTTTTGCTGCTTTTGCTGTATTTGCTGCCGTTTCTCCCTCAAACCGTTGCAAAAGCTCAAAACCAATTGCCATTTTTGCAACATTTCTGTCGTTTCCTTGTGTCGCCGCCGACGACGATAAGCGAAGCAATCCCGTGGGACGACGACACAAAACTGTATCACTGAATCTGAAGAATTTTCCGAGGTTTCTCCCGCAAAACAACCACAGTCACCGAATCACGGTCTGCATTTTCCGAATCCAGCGAATCGAATCCCCCACCTCGGAACCGTATCCCGCACTTGCATTGACTGGTGACTATCGACTGACGACTTCTAACTATCCATTCCGTCCCGCTGCCAGCGTCCGTATTATTTGCTCCGTATGCGCATCACAGTGATTGCTGTACGTCTGCAAAATATCATCCAGATTAATCTCGCCTATCTCCGAGTGCATACCCGTGCGTGCGAAATCAGCATCCGTCAGGCTGTCGAACAGCGCACACCACCGCACATGCAGGTTGCGCAAAAGCACCTGCGACGGCGTAATCGGCAGCTTATAATCCGCCAGTTCCGCCCATGCCGCCTGCTGATACCCTTTCAGGTTCGGCTTATCCTCCGTCAAAATCAACCGCGTGCGCACATACGCATTCATATGTGAATCGGGCAGGTGATGCACATTTTGCGCCACACTCCACTCATTCGGGATGAACGCCGTATACAACTCGTGGTCGCTCAATCCGTCCACCATCGCTTCCAATTCCGTCGGGAAACGGCGGATGCGGTCAATCTTGGCGCGGCGTTCTTCAGGCGTGAATTTAATAGGCATAGCGAGTCACTCCTTGATAATCTTGAACAATAACCAGCGGTGCAAATTCAGTATTGGGCGCTTCTCCCTTGCGTTCAGGAGAACAGGCTTAGTAAGATGAAGCCTTAACCTCACCCACTAGCAAATGGATGATTTCCGCATTCCTTTGCATTGTAATGGAGGTCATAATTCCCTGTAAGCCCCACCACAGACCATCGCCTGCCAAAATCCGCCCTAGAATTCCCATAAAAAGTCGCTACAATTCTACGCTACACATTAAACTTGTTATCAGTTTGCTAGTCCAGCGGTTTCTCCGCGAGGTTGAGGTTGTAAATTTATGGGATCATATCATGGGCCAAAGGCAAGAGTAATGCGGCGTTTCGGTGAGGTATTGATGCCCCGCCCCAAATATGCCCGTATTCTTGAAAAACGTGCGTATCCTCCGGGAGACCACGGCAAGGAAAAGCAGTTCCGTTCCGGTCGCCGTAGCGACTACGGTACACAGTTGACCGAAAAGCAGAAGGTTGCCTTCATTTATAACGTCCGCGAAGGTCAGCTTCGCCGTTACTTCATGAAAGCCCGTCAGATGCCCGGCAACACCGGTGCCAACCTGATCATCCTGCTCGAACGTCGTCTGGATAATCTGGTCTACCGTGCGGGTTTCGCTGCCACCATTTGGGCGGCTCGCCAGTTGGTTACCCACGGTCACATTCAGGTAGACGGTCAGCGCTTGAACATTCCATCCTACTTGACCCAACCCGGTCAGGTCATCAGCGTCGTCGAAAAGATGCGTAAGAACGCCCACGTCGTCGAGTCGATGGAATCGAACGCTTACGCCCCGCAATACCTGACCATTGATACCGGCTCGGTCAGCGCCACTTTCACCCGCATTCCAGAACGCGGTGAAATTCAGGTTCCCGTTGAAGAATCGCTCGTGGTTGAATTCTACAACCGTCTGGCCTAATTCTTCAGCACGCTCAAGACTTACCAATGCCTCGTCACTTTCGACGGGGCATTTTGATTCTACGCTGTTGATTTATTATTCCCTTCATCGGGGGTAAACCTCTATGGACGCACGCATTCCTGAGTTAATCCAACCCCTGCTCACCGAATATCTGAGCCTCATCGAAACCCGCCTTCCCGGCTTCATGACCGCCTGCTACATTCACGGCTCAATCGCCCTCGCCGCCTTCAACCCGCACCTGAGCGATATTGATTTCGTCGCCCTCATCAGCCGCCCCGCCTCCCCGCAGGAATGCGATCACCTCCGCACCCTCCACCGGACGCTTGCCGCCAAATACCCCCGCTGGGCGCTCGAAGGCATTTACCTGCAACCGGATGATCTCGCATCATCCACACCAACCCTCGCGCCCACTCATCATGACGGCAATCTGCACCTCAGCACCGATTTTGAGCGCAGCGAGGTCACTTGGTGGCTGCTCAAAAATCGTGGCATTGCGCTTCTCGGCACACAACCCCATAATCTCCCCTTCACGGTGGATTGGGATGTGCTCGTGTCCAACATGAAGCACAACCTCAACACCTATTGGGCATCCTATACCACCAACCCGCGTCGTATGATATGGCTGTCGAGCGATTACGGCATCCAGTGGGCGGTTCTCGGTGTGCTGCGCCAGTTCTACACCTTCAAGGAGCACGACATCACCTCCAAAACCGGCGCGGGTGAATATGCCCTCAATCATTTGCCTCCGCGCTGGCATCGCCTGATCCATGAGGCCATCAACCTGCGCCAGCAATCAGGTGATAAACTCTATAACAACCGACTCGTTCGGGCGTATGATGCGTTACAATTTCTACGAATGATTATCCGGCTGTGCAATACGTTGCCCGGTTAGCAAAAAGGACAGACACAATGGAATTTTTTAAGAAACTATTCACCGGGGGCGCACCCAAACAACGCGGGCAGTTTTACTACGTCCAACCCAAAGGCTGCACCGAAGTCGTGCGTGTGCGCATCGACACCATGAATGAACTCAGCCAGAACGACGATAACAGCGGTTACTTTGTGCGCAAGAACGTACGCGGCACTGGCTATAAATGCACCCGCAGCGCCGAGCTTTATATCGCCTTCGATTCACAAAAACGCATTCAAGAAACCGAAGTCACCGATGGCACACTCGTCACCGAAGCCGATTACGATGCATGGATGCTTGCTGAAGGCCAAACAACCTCGACGTAATAGAATCGTTATCCCTGCGTAATCTCTTGCTGCTTTCATAGGCACTGAAGCTATTTAGCGGAGGTAACTATGAAACGCTTATTGATTGGCTTAACAGCCTTTTTGGCGGCAGCCGCAGCGCTGGCGCAGGGTAATCCTCTTCCGGCGCAGCCCGTGACCGGTGAGGTTGGCGACTCGTACGTATCGAGTCTCGGTGATTTCGGCACGGTTCCCGAATTCACCAACGAAAATTGGCTGAATACCGATGTCCCGCTGCGTCTGGCGAACCTGCGCGGCAAAGTCGTGCTCTTGGATATGTGGACGTTTGCCTGTATCAACTGCATCCACATCACCCCCTATGTACAGGATTGGCACACCAAATATGCCGATGAAGGCTTGGTTGTTATCGGCAACCATTTCCCCGAATTCAGCTATGAACGGGATATCGCCAATATCCGCCATGCCCTGCCTGATCTGGGCATCACCTACGCCGTAGCACAGGATAACAGCGGGGCTACATGGCGCGCATGGGCGAACCGTTACTGGCCCACCGTCTATCTGATCGACAAACGCGGTCATCTGCGCTACACCCACATCGGGGAAGGCAGCTATTCGACCACCGAAGCCGCTATTCAGGACTTGCTCAAAGAAACCTACGACCAAGCCGCAGAAGCAACCCCCGAACCCGATACCTCATTCCAATATCTGAACCCGACCACCAGCGTCAACGTTCGGGCAGGGGCAGGTACAGCCACCGATGTTATCGGCAGCATCGAACTCGGCGAGTCCTATGTCATTCGTGGTGAGGAAAACGGTTGGTACAAAATCGCCTATAACGATGGTGAAGGCTTCGTCAGCGGCGATCTCGTCACCGTCACCGACCCATCATTGGCAATCAACAGTTAGTCTTTACTCTCTATCTCGTATCTTGCATGGTGTAGGGGAGGACCTGTGTGTCCTCCCGCTATCCAACAAAAATAACGCGCTGTAATCAGCTAATCTCATCCAGAATTTTCCGCCGCATCGTTTCAAACTCACTGCTCGAAATCAAACCATTATCCCGCGCCTCCTGTAATTGACGCAGCTTGGTCGTCAAATCACCCCCCGCATTGGAAATCACCTGTGCCTGCATCGCCTTTATTTTTTCGGCGGTCAGCCCCTCTAAATTCAATTCAAAACTACCCACCTTTAACACCCCATCACGAAATTCCACATCTTGCGGCTGCACTCCACTGGCATTGATCACCGAAAAACCCGATCCGCCGTAGCTCTTAGGAATCGACTGGATAATCTTCTCGCTCTGGCGGCGTGCGGCGGCGGACGCTCCCGCAATCACCAGAAACAACCCCAACAAGAACGGGATCACGAACCCGCCACCACCAACCAGCACCCACTTACCCGTAACATCCTCCTGCTGCCGTTCGCTGTTCACACAATAAGGAGTCATCGAGTAACCAGTTCCCTCAACATCACGCGTTGTATATTGTTCACGCACCATTTTTTCGTTGGGTTTGCACAGGATAGCTGCCAGATAAGTATCAACAGTCGCATTGTCTTCTAGCGGGGGTAAAACAGGCACTACAATAATGACAACCAACGCCGCACAAGCCACAAGAATCAGCAGCACGCCCAATAAAACACGCATAATCTTCTCCATCACATACAGGGTAGTGTTTCCATTAAACAAGCAGACGGCGTATACAGCAAGCACTCATACCATGCAGCTTTCCCTAAATCAGCTACAATAGGGATAATTGAGGAGATTGCGCTATGTTCAAACGCCTATTCCTACCGTTGATACTCCTGTTACTGCTGCTCTTAGCGAGTCTAACCTCGCTGGTTTCGGCACAAACGGCGGCTCCGACCCTTACACCACTTGGATTTGTGAGCACAGCCGCGCCGACTCTTTTTTACGTAACAACCTTTACGCCCTCTCCCACACCCGGCTGCGCCCCGCCCTTAGCATTGGTGAAGGGACAATCGGCATATGTCAGTGGCGGCTTATACGTCCGCACCCAACCCAGTGAATCCAGCCCGTGGGTGAATTATTATCAAAAACAGGTCGTTGTGACCATCACCGATGGCCCCGTTTGTGCCGACCAACGCTACAACTGGTGGAAGGTCAGCGGCCCCGGTAATGACGGTTGGGTAGCCGAAGGCACACCCGCCCAATATTTTATGCGTCCCGGCCCTGCACCCGCTGGTAGTTTCTGTGCTGGCAGCGCCGCCCTCAACATTGGTGAACAAACCCGCTTGCGCTTGGGTGTCAGAGTCCATCAGGAACCGACCATCAACGGCTTGGTGCTGACCGTTGCGCCTGCCAATGCCTTAGCTGATGTCCTCGATGGCCCGCGCTGCTCCAACGGTTTTAACTGGTGGAAAATTCGCGTAACCGTACTCAACATCATCTATACCGGTTGGGTAGCGGATGGCGTAGATGGCATTGCGCTGCTTGTTGATGCCGACACAACACCCACACCCGCCTGCTTCACCGTCCAAAATCTGCGCATTGGCCTCACCGGATATGTCCAGTATATTGACCAGATACCCAAGAATATGCGTGTTGCGCCCAATCTTCACTCGGAAGTTGCCGCAACCCTTTTAGATGGCATTGGCTTTACCATCATTGACGGGCCAGTGTGCGCCGATGGCTATTTTTGGTGGCGCATCCAGATTCTCTCACGTCCGGATGTAACAGGCTGGTTCGCTGAAACATGGATATCCGCCATCAAGCCGGAAAAAGAGCGCCCGTTATAAACCGTGTATTAAAGTACCGGGTTGCAATGCTTCAAAGCGAGTCTTACGGGGTTTAACTTGCTGCTTGTGACTGGGTACTTGCATTTTTTTATGATTTCCCAAACGACCAATTATCCCAAATTTGGGTTATATATCCCAGAAATTAGCACAAATGAGCATCCACTACCAGAATATTCGGGCATTACTATCGCTACACAATAATGTCTCGCCAGAAAAAGTCTTCCTCACCGTGGTGACACCGCAGGGGCGCGAGGAACTCAAATACGGCGAGTTCAGCGCCCGCAGCCATCAAACTTCCAACTACTTGCAGGAAGATTTGCGCATCCAACCCGGTGATACCGTTGCCCTCTTGGATGACTTTCCCGCTGATATGACAGTCCTTCTTATGTCCTGCTGGATCATCGGCGCTGTCGCGGTTCCGCTGCCTGCCTCTCCCGGAGATGTCGTTGCGCGCCAGTTGGTAGAAAGCGCCGCCAGAATCGCTCTCATTCGCAGCCGCTACCTGCCCGACTGGCAATTTTATAGCCGCGATGAACCGACCAACGATATGCATAAGCTGTGGCAGGGGTTGCAGATTATCCAACTGGGCGGCGAAGCGGTTGCAGATTATCAGCACTTCAACACGCTGGTTCGCGGTAT
Organism: Aggregatilineales bacterium; assembly: GCA_038251045.1. Taxonomy (GTDB): domain Bacteria; phylum Chloroflexota; class Anaerolineae; order Aggregatilineales; family Phototrophicaceae; genus CFX2. The sequence continues at coordinate 13,782 of JBBSBS010000030.1, forward strand.
GCCCAATACCTTTTTCAACGAGCATCCGGAACCGACCTATGATGCGGCAGGCGCGTTGTTTCCCTTGAGCATCAATCCTGTACTCTGGCCTATATCTCAAGGACAGCTCCTCAGCACCGCCCAATCGCTGGCAAATCGCCAGACCATCACCGGCAATCAACGCATCATCTCCTATTTACCCTTGTCAGGACAGATTTTGCCACACGTCAGTGCTGCCGATTCAGTGAACATTTTCCTGACGGCGCTGCTGGTCGGTGGGTCAATCATGATCAACACCGTTTTCGAGCCGCAAGCCTTCTGGCACGAAATCGCCGCCGGACGGCTGCATATTGCCTGCCTGAGTGGTGAACAAATACAACAGTTGATTACCTTTGCCGAACAACAGCGGGCAGCAGGCAAACCAATTTACGGCGAAGGCATATACCAGCAGGACATCCGACGCTTGCGGCACATCTACTGCCCCAGCGCCGATGTGACCGATGACGTATTGCATACATTTGCCGCCACTTTCCCCTTACCGGTACTCACCTGACTCGGCAGGTGATCCGCCAATTAAACTTGGCATTAACACCAACGCCGGGAAACCGTTGCATCGCTCTCAAACGCGGTGCTATAATCAGCTTATTCGCTCAACCGCTGAAAAAATGGTTCCTTGCCCCCCATTTTTTGAGACTAAGGAGTATTATTTTGACTTCGCTCGTTTTGACCCTAACCGAGACGCTGCGCTATAAGGGCGCGCTCGGTCAGTGGAGTTGGGTGCTGCACCGCATCACAGGTTTGGGTGTTGTGCTATTCCTCACACTCCACGTAATTGATACCTCATGGGCAGTGTTTTATCCTCAGCTCTATGTGGAAGCAATTGCCACTTACCAAACCCCTCTGTTCACCATAGGTGAATTCGGATTGGTGGCCTGTGTGATCTATCATGCGCTCAACGGTTTGCGCATCATCATCATCGACTACAAACCTGTCTGGTGGAAATACCAGCAGCGGGCAGCGATGTACGTGCTGGGTGGAACCGCCATCATTCTGGTTCCTGTTTTTGTCCTGATGTTCGGTCATGTGCTGCGCTTCTATCAAGATCCGGATAGCAAATTTCTGGGCTTCGTGGAAGTCATTCGCGCCCAATTACCATTCGCTGCCGGTATCGCGGTGGCTATAGTTGCCGCGCTGCTGCTCTCGGCCTTATACAGTCTGGTGCGCGGTGGTGCTGCTACCTCATCCGCGACGGGTGCTAAGCGCACGCCACACGGCAGCCGCGTCGAGCGCTTCTGGTGGAGGTTCATGCGTGTAAGCGGCATCCTCATCGTGCCATTAGTCTTCGGACATCTGGCGATGATGCACATCATTCAAGGTGTGTTCGACATCACCGCCGCCGGACATAACGTGGTCGGCACAACTATGGCCAATGCTTCCGGTACATCGGTTGAATTCGTGGCTAACCGCTGGAGTTTCCTGATCGCCGGTGTTGCTATCTGGCGCATTTACGATTTTGGCCTGATCGCGTTAGTCGTCGTACACGGCTTCAACGGCTTGCGACTGGTGCTGACAGATTACACATCCTTCAGCCCCATGTTGAGGCGCGCATCAGTTTACCTGTGCATCATCGGTGCAGTAATCCTGCTTACGCTCGGCTGCTTGGCGCTCTTAAGCACCATCGACAGCGGCGCGATCCAGATTGCGGAACAGGCCGCAGCGACCCTGCATCAATAAGCAGGTTTGGGTAAATAGTAAATTTTAATCGGTTAGTTCGTTGGCTCGTGGCACCTAACTTCAGTCCTGAATACGGTCACAAGTTAATCACCCACAGCCAACGGCTATCCATTTGTTGAGGAGTTAGTGGAATGCAGACGCATCAATTTGATGCCATTATTGTAGGCGCAGGCGGCGCGGGCTTGATGGCCGCACTCTACGCCAGCAAAGGTGGCGCGAACGTCGCCGTCGTCAGCAAGCTCTATCCAACCCGCAGCCATACCGGTGCGGCGCTGGGGGGCATTGGCGCGGCATTGGGTAATCTGGACGAGGACAAACCGCTGTGGCACGCCTATGACACCGTCAAAGGTGGCGATTATCTAGCGGATCAAAACGCAGCCAAAATTCTGGCTGAAAACGCAATCGATGCGGTCATCGAGCTTGAACACATGGGCTTGCCCTTCGACCGTACACCGGAAGGCCGCATCAGCCAACGCCGCTTCGGTGGTCACACCAGCAACTTTGGCGAGAAGCCGGTACGCCGTGCTTGCCATGCCGCCGACCGTACCGGTCACATGATTTTGCAGACTCTTTACCAGCAATGCATCAAAAACAACGTGCGCTTCTTTGACGAATTCCACGTGGTTGATGTGCTGATGAATCAGGGACACTGCGTGGGCGTAGTCGGCATCGAACTGGGAACAGGCGAGTTCCATGTTTTCCACGGCAAGGCCACCATGTTCGCAACCGGCGGTTGGGGGCGCGTGTGGCAGATCACCAGCAACGCCCACAGCTTGACCGGTGACGGCGCGGCAGCCGTCTACCGTCGTGGCGTTCCCATGCAGGATATGGAATTTTATCAATTTCACCCCACCGGCCTCTATGGCTTGGGTGTGCTTTTGACCGAAGGTATTCGCGGTGAAGGCGGCGTGCTCATCAATCGCAACGGCGAACGCTTCATGGAGAAGTACGCCCCATCGATCAAAGACCTTGCCAGCCGTGATGTCGTCAGCCGTTCGATCTATCTTGAACTGCGCGAAGGCAAGGGCATTGGTGGCAAGAACTACATGCACCTCGACATTCGCCCTTCAACCGTCAACCGTTATCTGGCAGAAGCTGGCGAAACACGCCGCGTAGACGATGCCTACATCGCCCGTGCGCTGGCGGAAACGCTTGACCTCTGCCGCACCTATGTCGGTGTTGACCCGCTAACCGAGCCAATGCCCATTCAACCTACCGCCCATTATGCGATGGGTGGCATCCCCACCAACATTGATGCCGAAGTCGTAACCGATGCAAACTGGACGGTACTGCCCGGTATGTATGCGGCGGGCGAGGCAGCGTGCGTCAGTGTGCATGGCGCGAACCGTCTGGGTACAAACTCACTGGTCGATCTGGTCGTGTTTGGTCGACGCGGTGGCATGAAGATTGCCGAGTACGTCAAAACAGCCGACTTCGTACCGCTGCCAGCCAATCCAACGGCACAGGCCGAAGCCGAATTCAAGCGCATCCGCAGCAGCAAGGGCAAGACCAAGCCTTACGTCCTGCGCAAGCAAATGCAAGAAGTGATGATGGATAAGGTCGGTGTCTTCCGCGAAGAAAAACTGCTGACCGAAGCCGTCGAGAAAGTGCGTGAACTGCGCCAATTGTATCGTACCGACCTGAGCGTGGACGACAACGGCTTCCAGTTCAACACCGATGTCATGGAAGCATGGGAACTGGGCTGCCTGCTCGATATGGCAGAAGTGACCGCCCTCAGCGCCCTAACGCGCAAGGAAAGCCGTGGTGGGCACAGCCGTGAAGACTACCCCAAGCGCGACGATACGAACTGGCTGGTACATACGCTGGCTTACCGCAAAAGCGACGACCCCTATGGAGAAGCCGCGCCACCCATTGAAATGAACACCGACAAAAAGGTGGATATGTCGCTGGCAGAAGAAGACCCGCGCTTTTTACCCAAAGAACGGGTGTATTAAACCTGTTGATAAACAAGAAATGGCTGTGCGTTGTTTATATTGCTTTAGGCGTTATCATTGCGCTGTCCAACGCCATCCTTTTCTTGGGCTTTGATCGTACTGTCTGGCAGGCGATCATGCTGTTAGTAGGAGTGGGGTTTGTTTACATCGGCATAAGCAATTTACGCCGTTTGCAACAAACCGGGGAATAGGCTTATCGCTATAGTTTTGTCCGTTTAAGAAGACAGAGAGCCGAAATCAATATGGACGTAACCTTTAGAATTCGACGCTACAACCCGGAAATTCCCGGTAAAGATAAACCCTATTGGGAAACATTTGAACTGACCGGCGTAGAAGATACCGACCGCGTGTTGGAACTGCTGCATCGCATTAAATGGGAGCAAGACGGAACGCTGTCGCTGCGCCGTTCATGCTCGCATGGCATCTGCGGCTCGGATGCAATGCGCATCAATGGTCGTAACGCCTTGGCCTGCAAGTTATTGGTCAAAAATCTGGGCAACAAGGTACAGGTTGAGCCCATTCTGGGTTTGCCAGTTAAGAAAGACCTGATCGTCGATATGGAACCCTTCTTCGATCATTATCGCTCGGTCATGCCCTACTTTATCAATAATGATCCAGTACCGGCAGATGGGCGCGAACGTCTGCAATCTTCCGAGAAGCAGCAGATTTACGCCGACTCGACCAACTGTATTCTGTGTGCCTGCTGCACCACATCCTGCCCCAGCTTCTGGGCAAACGGCAAATACGTCGGTCCGGCAGCCATCGTACAAGCGCACCGCTTCATCTTTGATGACCGCGATCAAGGTGCGCAGGAACGTCTTGAAGCCCTTTCCGAGCCGGATGGCGTATGGCGCTGCCGGACGGTCTACAACTGTACTCCGGCTTGCCCGCGCGGTATTGAAGTGACCCGCGCCATTGGCGAAGTCAAGTTGGCTATCCAGAAGGGTTCGCCGGAAGGCATCATCAACCCCAAGGATATTCAGGTACATACTTAGTTTTAGGCTGTCAGTATCAGATTGTGAAAGAGCGTGGTCGAGAGGCCGCGCTCTTTTTATTGAAGGGGTTGAAACTGGCTGATTAATCACCAATGCCCGCTCAGAATTTGACTTCGAGCCGCACATCCACGTCATTACCTTCCTCAAGATTTTCTGCTTTTCGAACACTCGCTTTGATGGGCACAATATAGAGGTCGTCTTTGGGAAACAATGATGTTTTCCACGTCGTGTTACCGATCTGAACCTGTACCGGAATCACACCCCAACCATACGTCACGACGTTTGATATGGCTTTTATATCGCGACTATGGTCTTCTGGAATGGTAACAAAGAAAAAGGAGCAGGCCCACGCCAGAACCAAATTATGCCGTTGAACTCAATTTCCATTGAAACGTCTACCTATTTTATTTTGGAAGTGATAAAGCGCCCTAGTGCTGGCCTGCCGGAATGATGGTCACGGCGGGGTCTTGACGCAGCGCTTGCTCCGAACCCGCTGGAACATACGCCACCACCAGCATCAATGGGCCGCTGCCGGTGTTGATGGTCGAATGGTAAACGGCTTTTGGTATCCACACGCACGCGCCAGCGGTACAGGTCACAGGCGGATGATCGTCCACCATCTGCTGACCTTCGCCCGACACGAAGTAGATAATTTCATCGGCATCCGGATGATTATGGCGCACATGACCCTTACCTTGCTCAAGTATCACCGTTCCAAAACTGATACTCTTGGAACCTGTGACCTTTTCATCTGATAAGAAGTGAATTTTGCCCCAGTCAAAAATAATCTGATCGACATCTTTTTCCGTCGTGATGCAGCCCTGTCCCAGTTGATGCATAATAATGAATCCTCTTCTCAAAAACGATTTGTATTCATTATCACCCAACCTGTTAAGAGTCGCCAACCGATGGCATCCGGCAAATCATGGGCAGCCCTCGGCGCATTCCTGTTCAACATCACCTGTCAGACTTTCGGCGCGGGCGACTGGCATTCGCTGATAGACTTTGCGCCAATCAGTCGAAATTTGCTCCTGAACCTGTTTTAGCGTCATCTTACCGCTGCAAAGCTGGCTGTGAAGATAATTTTCAACCGCATCTTTTTCATGGAAGCCCGGTCGCGGGTCGGCTATCTCCGGCCAAAGGTTCGCAAGATCATTTGAACCGCCCAATTGCAAACTGATCAGATGATCCACCTCATATTGCCCTGCGACATGGCTGCGAATCCCATAGGCCGCATAAACCTTATCCTTATCAGCCGTCGATACATTCCGTACCGAGGCACTGTAACCGGACGTACAAATCTGTGACACCGTAACATCCGAAAACACTGCGCCGGGAGTACAGGCTTTATCTTGGAGGCCAGCAGCAGCAACACAACCTGACGTTTTGCTCGGCTTGCCGATATGCGCGGTTTCACTTGATCCGGAAACGGTCGCCGGCGCAGGTGTATTGGTTGTACTGCCTGTACCATTATTCGTTGTGGTCAAGCCATAAATAGCAATCAAGATGGCAATGAAAAGGCCAAACAATCTACGCCCAAGTGTAGTATTTTGTGAGGTTTTCGAAGACGTTTTTTTCGTCATGATTTTTGACATTAACTGTCGCGGGTGGCAGTCAATTCTCCTGATGTATAAATTTGAGTCTCTGGTTTCACATTTGCTTATAATAGTCGCGGTAGTGCCTAAGTCGTATCATTATTTAGGAGAATACGAGAAGGCTCTGGCCGGTTATAATTTGTTGATAGTTATTGAAATCGTGGCGTTGTGGCAAATAATCATATTAACTTTTTGTCCAATAATCGACAACCAGAACCTTCTCCAAATGGGGATGGAGCAAGTCGCCAAACGCTTTATGGGCAGGATGTGGCAAATAAGCGTCGCGGTCAGCGTCACTTAAAAATGTGAGTTGAAAACAATGCGTAAATCCTTGATTTAAGTTTTCGGGGCTAACGTTTATTCCCCATTCAAAAGCATGTACGCCGTCAATCGCTTGCTTGAGCTTGGCAAAGGCAGAAACAATGGACTGGATGTTTTCTTCCGTTGCGCTATCTTTGAAGGCAAATAAAACGATATGTTTCAGTTCTTGTGCCATTATAATTTCCTGTCTTTGATAACTGACTCATCCTCGAGATTATAGCAATCTTTGTGGTTATCATTTTTTGACCTGAGCAGTTACATCTATCCATTCTAGAACTAATGAGCGAACCGCGCTATCATCTCTTATCTGACTATTACCTCTATTCACTTTGCAACACCATCCATACCATGTCAAAGTTTTTCGCCTGTAAATCCTGCCGTGTAATCCAGTAATACAGGAGACCTGTACTCGCCCAGTTCATATTGGCATGACTATCCGAATCAAGCTGAAACAGCAGCACCCAATCATTCGCCCCACTGACAAGCGCCGCCGCTTCCGGCGATTGGTCGTCAGTCAAGCCATGTGAAACAAGCTGCACTTGCAAATGCATATCGTCTTGAAGATCATCCGAATGTCCCAACAAGCGATGATGCAGCGTGGCGTGGTCTTCAGCAGAAGGGAAACGCATCATGAAATCCGAATAGACGTTTTGCTCATCCTCATTCCAGTCAAGCGTGGCATCAATCAAATTCGGACGTTGTGGCAGTGTGGGTTCAGTCGCAAAGGTAACGGCACAGGTGTTAAATCGGGCTGTCATCGGCAGGGCATCCGGAACCGCAGCGCGTGTTAAAGCAGCAGTTTCGACCTCACTATAAATGACTTTCCAACCAGCACGGTCAGCCGGATCAGACCCGTAAGTCTGCTGGTTCGCGTCATAAAAAAAGTAGAGCATTCCGGCAGGGGGCAGCAGCTTATCAACATCATACGGCTCAACTTCGCTCAGGTTAAATTGAGCGACAAACGACAGCGGCACATCACCCATCGAAGGCCAAACGACCGCATCCGGTAAATCAGGTATGCCACCCAGATGCGACGCACCCAATGGCAAATCTGTATCTGTCGGTGCTTGACTGGTTATGCGCACCGAATGAGTCATTAACGGTTCGAGATGAGGAATAACACGCGCCAATCCCGCAGCGTTCAAAGCTGCCAGCACATCATCTCTTTGCATTATTTTTATCCCGATCTGGTGAAATTTTGCGTTGTATCTATGGTACGCCTATGCAGCGGGGGGAGCAAGGCACGAAGAAATATCATGTCACTATCAACAAATAAAATGAGCGACAAATCATTGCCGCCCATCATCCAACGTCGCTTATCGTCAGCATAGTTGATACCGTTTATCCCGTTGGACGTGTCCGTTCCGTCAAGCTGAACCAATTTCCACAGCCATCCTTAAAAAGCGCCTCAACACCATAAAAGGTGTCCTTCGGTGGCTGCGTAAACTCTACGCCCTTCGCTTTGAGGTCTTCATAAGTGCGGCGGCAGTCGTCGGTTTCAAATACACCACTCCCCAGCACACCTTTTTCCAGCAATACCCGTAGCTGATCCGCTGTCTCTTGATCAATTTGCCCCATCGGGTGCGGTTCGTACAGCACGATTTCGAGATCAGGTTGATCCTTGGCTCCGACCGTCACCCAACGGAAACCGTTATCCATCTTCACGTCGTTGCGGACATCGAATCCCAGCTTGCCGACATAAAATGCCAGTGCTTGGTCATGATCAAGAACAAAAAGAGTCGCATGAGAAAGTTTGGTAATCATCACTAACAGCCTAACTATTAATGCGAATGGAAAGGCGGACGCAGTTAATTATAGCGCGTCCGCCCCGCATTATTTAGTGAGCAGGCTGTTCAACCAGCAGCAGCTTATTGCCTTCCGAGTCAACAATCGTGGCAAAGGTTCCCCACGGTTGCGTATCCGGTTCTTGAAAGAACTTCACACCTTTGTTTTTTAGATCGGCGCAAACGGCATCCATACCTGTGATGTCCAGCGTAATCGCCTGCGATTGACCAACCGTTTGCTTGAAATGCGCCCAATTTTCGTCCGGCAGATACAGGATTATCTCAGTCGCAGCACCTTTCGGCGCAACCGCAATCCATAGAGAACTTGCTCCCGGATACAATGGCGCTTCCCGTCGCAGTTCCATTCCGAGAATGTTGGTATAAAACGCTTTTGCCCGCTGCTGGTCACTAACAAATACCGATACTGTTCCTACACGGTTGATCATTTCTATCTCCTTTTTGGTCTACTGCTTCGGAGACAGAATAGCACAAGTTTTCGATTATGTGCTTCTCGAAAATTGCTCAATTGCCCCATGCATGAACAGGAAACAGGCGGGTGCAGCCAACTCAAGCCGCTTCTGCTGCGCTTGTAATCGTATACGGTGTTCGGAAGGCGCATAACCCGTTTGGCGGCGATAAAGCGTGCTAAAGGATCCCAGACTTTGGAAGCCAACCGCCAGACAAATTTCAGTCACGCTCAATTCGCTCAATGCCAATAACCGTTGTGCTTGTTGTATTCTTTTGCGCGTCAAATATTGATGCGGGGTAATGCCGTAAGTGCGGTGGAAAAATCGAATGAAGTGGTAATGAGAAAATCCCGAATGACTGGCAATCTGCTGTATATTCAGCGGCTGCTCATAGGTGGTATCCATGACTGTACAGGCCGAGCGCAGGTTGGCATTTGGTTTAGATGTAAGACTTGGTTTCATATATGCAGCTTATGGTTCAACTCAATAAGGGGACTCATAATTTCGTCCCCTTGCCGTTCTTTATGTCAACAGTCTTGGCAACACTACCCCTCGTAGTATCCGTCAATCTTGGTCAGGGCATGGTCAATAATGTCCAGACCTTCCTTTAGCTGCGCCTCGGTGATGGTCAGCGGTGGGGTGTTGAAAATCATATTCCAGCGAACGAAGGTGCTCATGCCTTCTTCACGGAGAGTCTTATAAACAATTTGCAGCGGCTCGGTGAAAGGCTGCTGGAAAGCCGATAGTGACTCGCGCGTTTCACGGTTTTTCACCAGTTCAATCACCTGATGCAAACCCGTACCGCGAATATCACCGATGACCTGATGCTTTTCCGCCAGATCAACCAGACCCCGACGCAGCACCTTGCCCATTTCACGGCTGTTCTCGATCAGATTCTCGCTGCGGTACACCTCTATATTGGCGACACCTGCCGCCATCGCCAGCGGATGAGCGCTGTAGGTCAATCCCATCGAAAACATATGGTCGTTGAAGTAATCCGCTATTTCCTCGCTGACGATGGTTGCGCCCAACGGCACATAACCGCTGGTGATGCCTTTGGCAGTCGCGATAATATCCGGCTGCACATTCGGGTAATTATCGATGCCGAACCATTCACCGGTGCGACCAAATCCACTCATAACCTCATCGACGATTAACAGCATCCCGTACTTCTGGCAAATCTGGTACAGCCGGTTCCAATAGGCTTCAGTCGGTTGGATGATGCCGCTCGTGCCGCTGTAACCTTCAATCAAAATCGCCGCGCACTGCTTGGGGTCTTCCATCTGCACGATTTCTTCCACCATGTCCGCCATGATGAGATCGCCCTCTTCTTGGGTACGACCCTTATAAACCGGACTGCGATACGCATAAGGATCGGGCAGGCGCACAATATCCGGCACACCGGAGCCGTGCCCATGCCGGCGCGGATCACCACCCGCTGTAGCGGCGCCGAAGGTCGCCCCATGAAATGACCGGTAGCGTGTTAATATTTTCTGCTTGCCCGTGAACAGCCGTGCAATTTTGATTGCATTTTCAATCGCGTCTGTGCCGCCATTCGTGAAAAACGCCTTGCTCAATTTGCCGGGGGTAATCTCCGACAGCAGCTCACCCAGTTGACCACGTGCGGCGGTCGCCATGCTGGGTTGTGCATAACTCAGCTTGCCGATTTGCTCCTGAATGGCCTTGATGACATGCGGATGACTGTGCCCGATATTGACGTTCACTAACTGCGATGACCAGTCTATATAGCGCTTGCCTTCGCTATCCCAGAAATACACGCCCTCGGCATGATCCATGACAATTGGGTTCCATGAACCCTGCACAGACCAACTGGCAAGTGTATAATCCTTGTTATTCTTGACAATATCGGCGGTCGAGGTCATCTCAAGTTACTCCTTCAATAAGCGGCTGCCGACGGATGTTGGCAGTGCCGCGTGCCTGCAACAGATGAAATTTCCCTAATTGTAATCCACAACTGTCCTAGAACCCAAACGGTTGGACTCGTCAAATCCACCTCCATAGTTCCATGATATGCCGCTAATCCCCAAGTATCTCATGCTGTTTTTATGTGGAGGCGCTATAATTCTGTAAAAGCGAAAGGTTGTCTTAATGAGTATTATGCTATTCGCGCTGTTATGTGTCGGCGCTTTGTTGTTCTGGCAGGGTAAGTTTAGCTTCGGGAACATCCAAACCGAGGGACGGCATGTGAAAGCCGCAGGAGTCATGTTGATGCTGCCCGCCGCCAGCTTTATTTTGCTGAGTTTTATATTGGGAATGGTTTTTGGAACTAACCAGAGCGCGCTGCCATTTATCCTGACGCTGCTCACATTTTTCCAATTGGTAATGATGATTGTCGGCGTGATTGTCGCCTACATCCTGATTGCCGACCCGCCCAACGCGCCGCATTTACCCGGAATACTCGGTGACATTCAGAACGAACGACACGGGAAACCATCTGAACCGCCGCCGTCCGGCTCCCGTCCGAAAACGCCCCAGCAGACACAAGCGCGGCATCCCTTGGATATGTTTATGTCCAGTGGCAACACCCAGCCCAAAAAAGTCCCAACGATCATGTCCGTCAAAGAAGCGGCGATATATATGGGTGTAACACCTGATGCCATTATGGGTCTGATAGACGACGGCAAACTACCGGCTGCCCGCGATAATGGCGGTTTCCGTATTGCCCGTTCAGTGCTGGATGAATTGAAAGACCCCAGCGCTATTACCTAATCATAGGGGTTACTTTACGGGGAAAGATCGCGCACCCACGCCGCTAACGCATAAAGTTCAGCAAAATCATCGCGGTCAATCGAATGAAAACGGCGGATAGCCTCTTGCAGCGTGACCAGTTCAACACACGTCACCTGTTCCGCATCACTGGGATTCAGCGGGTTGCTCACAATTTCAACTTCGCCATAACTGACGAAACGGTAAAATTCCGGATGCGGCAGATGCGGACGATAAGGTTTGTCTGCGTTCGAGCGGCAGCGCCATGCACCCAATGACGAAAACCTTTTAACCCTCACGCCTGCTTCCTCAAGCAGCTCCCGCTGTAGCGTATCTACGTGAGCCTCGTTAGGTTCACGCGTACCACCGGGCAGTTCCCAAAAGTAATTATCCACCTGAATGATAAGCCACTTATCGCCAACATAAGGCACGAGGTTGACGTTGCTGATTAGATTATCCGGCGGCGGGCTTTGAAAAAGATGAAACTGCATCTCGATAGGTTCGCGGTAAGTCACGTTGAATAAATGGGGGAACCGCCTAGGCAAGTCCGAGTCGATCATGATTGTAAGTAGGCTCCGATTTGCTGTGCCGCACGTTTACCGGCTGCTACCCGCGCGGCTAATGACAATCCATGATAATCGCTGCCTGCTAAACCCACACCGGGTGGGAGCAAGGCTTCAAGGGCGGTCATCTTTTCACTGAAATTCGGCAGATGCGGCGGCAGAGGGTCAGCATCTTCCCAATAATCAACCCGGCTGACGATTGCCCGCCCCCGTGCTTTAATCTCCCGATGTAATTCGTGGACTACCGCTTCTGCCTGCACCGACTTAGGCAGCATCCGCACACCAACATTCAAGAGAACATGACCGGGTGGAACGCGCTTGAGGTCATCCGTCCAGCTATAAAAGGGGATCGAAACATCCCTCGGGAATAAAGGTGGGATAGGCACATCATCTTGTTTATAACCCAATGAAACACGGGTAATGGTGTCATAACCATAATTCATCAAAAGCTGGCTAAAATCGGGCGCGAGGGTACGGAACATGCGCTCGGTGTGGCGGGCAGGTGCAGCCACAATAATCGCCGCCGCATCCCACATCAATCCGTTTTCGAGGCACAAGGTAAACTGCCCCTTGAGCGTACCAATGCTGCTGACAGCCATCCGGTGGATAAAGGTGCCATTTAATCCCAGCGCCAGTGCATCCACCAGCATTTGCGTACCGCCAGAAAACGCGACCAACTCGCGATCATGTACATCCTGCACCGGGCAAAGTGCATCTGCCAACCCCAATTCGTCCAGAAATGACCAGTCTTCATCCTTATGAAAGGAAAAAGCGCCACCATCCAGCACGAACCCGTCGCGGCGGTCGCTGATGATACTGCCACCCAACCGTTTCTTGACTTCGATCAATCGGTACGGGATGCTCAGGCGTTGCAATTCACGAGCGGCAGCCAGCCCGCTCAGGCCGCCCCCTATAATCACCACATCACGCATGGGCTGTTACCTGCTCTTGGATAAATAATTGATTATAAGTTCAAACGGAGCGACTTTAAAGTGTGAGGCAGTACCCCTGTCCCTAATGCGGGGCTTGATCATGCAGGTAGTCTCGCAGCTCATCCAGTGAGCGCACCATCTTATGCAGCGAACGTTCGATCATCAAGTTCACCACCTGATGTTTATGCTGCAAACGCCAATCGGTGTAAATGCCGACGAGATGTTTGCCCTTGGCATAAGCGTAACCGATTTCCCATGCCGTGCCATCATCGGTCGTGATGCCGTTGAGGTTCGCAATCACAATGTCGGCCTTATCAATCGCCGCTACATCCTCCGCAAAAATAGCCGCTATGTTATCCTGACTTTTTATTTTACCTTCTTTACCATCGCGATGCGGCAGGAAAGTTGTATAACCAGCGGCAGCCGCGATCTGTTCCACTTGCTCATCAAACCAGCGTTCACCTTCGTTAAACAATGGGCCAGCAATGTAGGCGATGGGCATATCAGTACCTTAAATACATAGTTATGAGACTCCTCACAACCTTGAAATTATGCCCACTCTATTCATTATTGGCTACCTCTTGGCTAAATGGATGGTCAGCAGGACATTTGAGACGAGGATTTACATGATCTCGCCTACTGACAATTTTGAATGTTCAATGTAATCGTCAACAGTCTCTCAGGCAAGTTTGTGAGGTGGTACGAGGCATAAAAAACAAAAGAGGCGTTAGCTATTCATGGCCTTCAACGTAAACCAGAACGTGCTGCCTTCGCCCGCGTTACTTTCCGCGCCAATGCTGCCGCCCATCGCCTCCACCCATGCCTTAGCGATTGCCAAACCCAAACCCGTGTTACTGCCAACCCGCGAGTCATCACCTTGATAAAATCGGTCAAACAGATGTGGCAGATCCTCTTTAGAGATACCTTTGCCCGTGTCCGTCACCTGAATCCGCACAAGGTTCGCGATCTGCTCACCGGATATACGGATGCGCCCGCCCGGTGTAAAACGCAAGGCATTCGCCAACAGATTGTGCATGACCTGAACCAATCGGTCAGGGTCAGCCTCGACTGTCGGCAATTGAACTTCTGTGATTTCAATATCGGTGTCCTGCGCTTCAGCCGCCAGAGCAAATTGTTCAATCGAACTGTTGAGTGCCGACCGAAGCTCGACCGTCTGTAAGTTAAGTGGAAGCTGTCCACTTTCGGCGAGAGCCAACTCCCGCAAATCCGCCACGAGGCGGCTGAGTAATCGCGTTTCGTCGTACAGCGTAGCAACTTCACGCATTTCCAGCGGATACACACCATCCAGCAGCGCCCGCAAATTACCCTGCATAACCGTCAGCGGCGTGCGTAATTCATGGGCAATATCCGCCATCAAATTACGCCGCAGCATTTCGCCCCGTTGTAAAGCATCTGCCATGCCATTAAAAGCGCGCGCCACATCAGCAATTTCATCTGCGCCCTGTTCCGGCACACGGCGTTCCCATTTACGCGCTGCGAAATCATGGGCAGCGCCCGAAAGATTTGCTAATGGCGCGGCGATATTCCGGCTGATCCCTACCCCTATCGCCGTGCCAATGACTCCTGCCGCCAGCGCCGCGATAATGAGCGTGATGTACAACCGGTCAAGAAAGCGGTCTTCTGGTGTTCTGGGTGGCGCAGCCGGTGGAAAACGCCCCTCGCGGTTCATTAACGCATTACCATTGCCCTGCCCATTACCAGCACCGTTACCAGTTGGCCGCTGAGGATTAACATTAGCCGGGTTCGGCCTGCCCGCATTTTGATCAACAGGTTGAGAATCGGCTACAGGCGTGCCTAGCGCTTGATTGCGTTCTTCAACATAACGGCGGAATTGATCGCCTGTGCTGAAAGCCGTCAGCAGCGCCACAAACATCACCGTGACCAATGTGACGCTCAGGAAGGCCAACGTCAAGCGAACCCATAACCGATTCATGCCGCACTCTCACGGAAACGATACCCTACGCCAAATACGGTTTCAATATAACGTGGTTGAGCAGGGTCATCATCAATTTTCTTGCGTAGATTCTTGATGTGGGTATCCAGTGTGCGTTCCAAGCCCTCGTAGCTGTAACCGAGTGCCTTTTCGACCAATTCTTCTCGCGTGAAAGCGTAGTTGGGGTTTAACATCAAGGCGCTGAGGATAGCAAACTCGGTGCGCGTGAGTTCAATAGAATGACTGTCATGCATCAGTGTGTGCTGGTCGAGGTCAAGCCGCAGCGTCCCATTTTCGAGTACATGCGGCGGTTGCAACCCGCCGCGCGAACGGCGCAAAATGGCTTTGGTACGGGCAACAACTTCCAGCGGATTAAACGGCTTCGTCAGATAATCGTCCGCGCCCAGTTCCAATCCGGTAATTTTGTCGGCATCTTCAACTTTGGCGGTCAGCATCAGGATCGGAATATCCGCCAGATGGGCATCAGCACGCAGCCAGCGCGTGATTTCCCAGCCGTTATGCCCCGGCAGCATCAGATCAAGGATAATCAGATCAGGCCGTTCTTTCTTGATGACGTGCATCGCCGTTTCACCATCGTAGGCCATTAAAACCGTCATACCGGCCTGTTCCAGATACGACCGTACTAACCGCACAATCTGCTGGTCGTCATCAACTACTAATACCCGCTGCGCCATGATCCATATCCTCACACTTATAACCCGTAGTCTATTCGCTTTTTAGCGAAACGCAAAGAAGGTGAACAAGCTGCTCACCTTCTTTAGTATTATCTTAAGCGTTGGCTGTAACCGTTGCTTCTGGTGTCATTTCGGGTGCGGCAGGCGCATTGTTGCCCTGTCCACCGGGACGGTTGCCACCGGGGCGATTCCCGCCATTGCCTTGTCCACCGGGACGATTACCGCCGTTGCCTTGTCCACCGGGACGATTACCGCCGTTACCCTGTCCGTCAGGACGGTTGCCGCCGAAACCCATCCCACCACGGTTCGCATCCCACGGTTCGCTGAAGCGTGTGGTCAAGTCTGTCTTGAGGCGTTCCAGTTGTGCATCAGCCTGTGCCTGTGTCAGCTTGCCATCGGTGACTGCCTGTGTCAGTAACGCTTCATGGCTGGTAACAACTGCATCCACAACTGCACTCAGTTCAACCTTCTGTTCGGTCGCAATGTCAGCAATTGTCTTACCGGCTTGCAGGTCACTCTGAAGTGTCGTCAGGTCAATCCCCAACGCGTCTGCAATCACCTGAAGTTGCGCACCACCACGCTGCCCACCAAAACCCGCTTGGTCGCC
>JBBSBS010000031.1:0-29971 GCA_038251045.1 Aggregatilineales bacterium
AAGCCTCACCACTGGTCGTCACCGATGCCACCTTCGAGGCTGAAGTTCTCAAAAGCAAGTTGCCTGTGCTAGTTGATTTTTGGGCACCGTGGTGCGCCCCCTGTCGTGCCATTGCGCCTGTTGTCGAGAAGGCCGCCCAAACCTACGCTGGACGTGCCCGCATGGTCAAAATCAACGTCGATGATAATCCCATAATCGCCCAGCGCTTTCAAATCATGTCCATTCCGACTCTCATGACCTTCAAAAATGGTCAGCCCGTCAAGCGTCAGGTCGGCGCAAATCCCGCCGTCATAACCGGTATGATCGAGGAAGCCCTGCGTTAATCCCCACCTGTCAGTACCTATGCACATTGACTCTTAAAAGCCCTCTCCATGAAATGGGTGGGGTGGGGTGGGGAGCATAAGAATTCACCCCTCAGGTTTGTAAATTCGAACGCAGCACGCTTGACGGTTGTGCTCATTTGTTCTATTATGATATTCTGCCAATTGAGCGTCTTATTCCCACACCCCTTGGATTGATACGGCGCTCAACGAGGCTATACCGCACGCTGCCTATGTTTAGAAAATAATCTAGGAGGGACACATGAAGCTCGGTGCATTTTCTGTAAGTTTGAATGTCAAAGATCTGCAAGCGTCGAAAGCGTTCTACGAGAAGTTAGGCTTTAGCGCCTTCGGTGGCGTGGCTGCACAAAATTGGCTCATTATGAAAAATGGTGATCACTTAATCGGACTTTTTCAAGGCATGTTCGAAAATAATATTTTGACCTTTAACCCCGGTTGGGATCAAAACGCCCACAATGTGGAAGGGTTCACCGATGTCCGCGACCTTCAACGCCAGCTAAAGGCCAACGGCATCGAATTTCAAACCGAAGCCGACGAAACCACAACCGGCCCTGCCAGCTTTGTCATTCTGGATCCTGACGGCAACCCCATCTTGGTGGATCAACACATCTGACTGGTATCATGTCAGCGAAGACACGGGCGATACCCGCTGAAATGGCAAACCTCCGACGACGCGGCGGACACACGCCAGCCAATCGCGGCGCTCAGCGGGTTTAGCCGAACATCCACGCTGCATGTTGTGTCGTTTCAGCGGATTTCCCCGTACTTCCCGCCCGCCATTTCAGCGGAAGTATTGCAAAACTTGCGACAGTTGCATTCACTTCTAATCTCTACTTTTCTTGGCGCTCTTGGCGATTTGTTTTGCTCTGTATTCCTCTGTGCCTCTGTGGTTAAATATTTGCGTTTAGCTTTACTTCCCCGCTTCCATCGCCGTCACCAATTCGCGCGCCTCGGCCTCTTGCAGCAGTGCGTCAATCTCCGCTAATGTCAACGGCTTGGTATCCGCCAGATGCTTGATATTTTTCGTCACCGCCCGGATCGCGTCATCGCTCAAACCCAACCCCAGTGTTCGCGCCCGTTCACGGATCGTGTTCCATCCCGTCAGCCGGTGACCAATCGAAATCTCGCGGCTCAGTCCAAAATCTTCCGGTCGCAGGATTTCATACGTCGTCGGATCAGCCAGCACCGCTTTAGCATGAATCCCCGCCTTATGAATGAACGCGCTCGACCCCGTAATATAGTTGTTGAACGGAATATCGAGGTCGCACATTTCCGCGATCATCTGGTCAATCTGCGGCAGCAGTTTCAAGTTGTACTTGGTTACATAACTCCGGTTGAGCGTATACAACCGTGCCACCAATCCGCCCAGTGGAGTGATGCCGTTGCGCTCACCGATTCCCAGAATCGTCGTGTCAATGTGGCTGGCTCCGGCCTCCAGTGCTGCCGTTGCGTTCGCAATCGCGCATCCACTGTCATTGTGCCCGTGAAACTCAATGTCCAGATGCGTCAGCCGCACCAGTTGATGCACCATGTTGTACACCTGAGTCGGCGTTGCCACACCCACCGTATCTGCCACCCCCAGCCGGTTCACCATCCCCAGATCAGCCACCGCCAGATACACCCGCAGCAGATCAGGCTCACGGCTGCGGAACGTATCCTCGGTGCTAAACCGCAGGATAATGTCCGGCCTCTGTCCGCGAATATAGCTCATCACCTCACCCGCCAGATCAATAATCTGTCGGATGCTTTTCCCATGACTGTGCTGCATCAGTTGTGGTGACGTACCAATCACCACATCCAACCCGTCAACACCTGTGTCCAGCGCCCGTGCTGCATCCTCACGGTTACACCGGATGTGCGTCAAAATCTTGGTCTTGAGTCCCACCCCCACCACCGCCCGAATATCAGCTTCACTTTGTGGGCTGGCGCTCGGTGAAGTCATCTCGATGAACTCCACACCAAAATCATCTAGTCGGTGTGCGATTTCCATTTTATGGGCGGTATCAAAAGTCGCCGTGCTAAATTGCTCGCCTTCGCGCAGTGTGCTTTCAATAACACTGAAATTTTCAAAAGACATCGTTCAAAGTCTCCTCGATAATGTGAGTCGCTTCCCACATATCCGCATCGCTAATCACCAACGGTGGCAGCAGTCGCAGCACCATCGCTCCCGCAGGCAGCGCCACCACACCCCGTTCCTGTAGCGCTTTCAAAACCGGCGCGACTTTCGCCCGTAGCTCAATCCCGAACATCAACCCGCGTCCGCGTATTTCTCGTACAGCTTTTTCCGGCGCGTTGTCCATCAGATGCAGCCGCACCTCATCGCCCAGCTTCCGCGCTCGCCGCACCAGATCACCATCTGCCTCGCGGTGAACGTATCCTGCCTCAGTCTGTGTGTTCTCTACGCGCTCTATGTCTCTGTGGTTAATCTTTGTATATTCACCCAACGCCGCTAACCCCGCCGCACACGCCAGTGGATTACCCCCGAACGTGCTGCCGTGTGTCGCCGGATCAAGCGTACCAATCCCCTCGCTCAACAAGATCGCGCCCATCGGGATGCCGCCCGCCATACTTTTCGCCACCGTCACAATGTCCGGCTGAATCCCGTCCTGCCAGTGTGCCAGTAAGCTGCCCGTCCGCCCCCATCCGGTTTGCACCTCATCAATAATCAGCAGCGAACCGTTGGCGTGTGCCAGTTCTTGCACTGCCTGCAAGTAACTCGCCTGTGCCGGATGCACTCCGCCTTCACCCTGTACCACTTCCAAAAATACCGCGCCGATGTTCTCGTTCAGCGCTTCCCGCAGCTTATCAATATTGTTGTATGGCACATGCACCACGCCCTCAATCAGCGGCAGAAACGGTTCGCGGTAATTTTTCTCCCACGTTGCGCTGAGTGCCCCCATCGTCCGCCCATGAAAGCCGCGCATGGCTGCCACCACACCCTTGCGTCCGGTTTTCAGCCGTGCAATTTTGAGCGCCCCCTCATTAGCTTCCGTGCCGCTGTTCGCCAGAAACACCCGTGAAAATCCCGTCATCCGGCACAACTCGGCTTGATACTGAGCCCGTACCGGATTATGAAACAGTTCAGGGCAGGTGATGAGTTGCGCTGCCTGTTTGCTGATCGCCTCGACAATCGCCGGATGCGCATGACCGAGGTTCGCTGATCCCTGTCCACCGACCAGATCAATATAGCTGCGTCCTGTTTCATCAAAAAGCCGCGCACCTTCGCCCCGTACCACCTGCAAATCGCGCTTGATGTAGGTTCCACTGCTGTGCTGGTCTTCAATCTCATTCCAATTCGCAAGTGTGTTGACCATAAATCATTATCCTATTGAGGTTGCCTAATCGTTTCGTTCCTGTAGGGGTTTGCCGGCGGCAAACCCGCCCGCCCAAAATTATGGTGAGTCTTTATCCCCGCCCCAAAATCGTGTCGATTTCCTGCATCTGCTCGGCGGTCAACGCCCCGAATTGCATCGCGCCGCAGTTCTCCTCGACCTGCGCCACCGTGCGGAAACCCGGAATCGGCACGGTTTGCGGGCTGCGCCCCCACAACCACGCCAGTGCACCCTGCGCCAGTGTTCGCCCGCCGCTGGTCAAGATGCCCCGTATGGCTTCCATCTTATGCAGCCATTCAGGGCTTGGCTTGCCCTCTTTGAAATACCGCATCCAATCCGGCGCATTCGTCCCGCGCACATCATCTGCGCCCAGCGTTTTCTCACCCTGATACTTTCCCGTAAGCAAGCCCATCGCCAGTGGCCCACGATTGATACTCGCCAGCTTCAGTTCTTCGCATACCGCGATCATCCCCGCCGCATCATCCAGCACATTCATCTGGTGTTGTACCGCCGTACAGTTTGCGCCTTCCGCGAATATCCGTTCGCGTGCCGGATCATCCGTACTCCACCCGTAACTGCGGATCTTTCCAGCCTGCACCAAACCCTCCAGTGTTTCGCGTACTTCCGCCGCCAGTGCCGTGTCGTAATTGCCGAGGTGTAGTTGATACAGGTCGATGTAATCCGTATCCAGCCGCCGCAGTGACTCCTCACACTGCGCCCGAATCCCATCTGGTGTCGCGCTGGAGCCGGTAATCTGCCGCGTGTCCTCATCAAACAGGTTGCCGAACTTGGTGGCGATCACCACCTGCTGCCGCCGCCCTTTGAGCGCCTGTGCCAGCACCTTTTCGCTGTGTCCCGCCCCGTACACATTGGCCGTGTCCAGAAAAGTGATGCCCAGCTCTAACCCGCGGTGGATAGCCCGAATCGACTCGTTATCATCGACTTCGCCCCATCCTGCCGGTGTACCGTCGCGCCAGAACGGCCCGCCAATCGCCCAGCAGCCCAACCCCATCGCGCTCACCTCAATCCCCGACCGTCCCAATGTTCGCATGAATGTGTTTGCCATTTAAGTTCCTTTTGATTAACCACAGAGAGACACAGAGAATTAGAGAGCAATTCTTTCAACACCATCTTTGAGTACTGGCACATTAAAATTGATCAATAATCCGAGTGATAACCCTGTGGCTTTTAGGTACGAAATAACCTGCGCTTTATTTACAGGCACAAGTTTCTCTACAACTTTCAATTCTAAAATCAAGACATTTTCAACGAGAACATCAATGTATCCTTGTCCAATCGGTGTGCCTTTGTAGCTTACATTGATCGGCTTTTGCCTGATGTGAATGATCTTTCGTTCCGCTAACTCTAAACATAAAGCTTCTTTGTAAAGTGCTTCCAGATAACCCGGCCCTAACTCCCGATGTACTTCGATTGCTGCACCGATGACGTTATGGGTAAGTTTGTTTAACGAGCTATCCGGATACCGCATTTTCTCTCACTCTCTGCGTCTCTGTGGTAAAAATGCATTTGTATTTGTATTTGCACTTGTGTTTCTGCGTTCTCAGCGTCTCTGTGGTTAATTTCTTTCTGCTTCTAGCTGACCCCGACGACTTCCCGCGTGATCTGTGTGCCACCGCCTGCCAGTGCCGCGTCCAACGGATTTTCCACCCGCGAGTCAGCAAGGATCGTGCGTCCCACCTGCGCCACCTGCGCCGCCATCAACTTCTTCTTCATCCGCCCGCCTGCCAGTGATTCATAACGGTCGTAGTCGTTCAGCGCGAAACCCGTCACCAGCGAGTTCGCATCATTAACATCTCGCATCAGCCCCGGCACGTTGCTCAAAATCACCAGCGCATCAGCCCCTAGCGCGTGCGCCACATTCGCCGCTACCAGATCACCATCCACGTTAAGCCGTTCGTACTCGTCACCCATCGCTAATGGTGCGACCACCGGCGTGATCCCCGCATCCAACAGCAGGTTAAGTACCGTCGCGTTCACATCGCTAATCGTCCCCGTGTGATCGTCCCTCACAATAATCTGCCGCCCATCACGTATGGCACGGATCGCCGTTTTGCGGTGCGCCCGAATAATGTTCGGCCCACCCAGCCCGACCGCATTCACGCCGTAGCGCACCAGTTGAGCCGTTATCAATTGGTTCAAAGCACCTACCGCCTGCCCGAAAATCTCAATCGTTCGCGCATCCGTATAGCGGCTGCTGTGTCCTGCGGCGGTCACCAGCGTTTGCGCCGGATAACCCACCTGCCGACCGAGCAGGTTCGCTGCCTCGCTCACCCCGTGAATCAGCACCCATCGTTCGCCCGCCTGTACCCGTGTCGCCAGATTCTTGAGCGTTGCGGTATGGTCATTCCCCGCCCCACCACCGAGTTTTAGCACATGAATTGTCATTTTCTCTTCTTCCTCTGTGTCTCTGTGGTTAATCATGTTTCGTCTTTACGGGTAAATCCCGCCGAAGGTCAGCGCCGTCGTTTCCGCGATGCCGCACATCAAGTTCATCGACTGGATTGCGCTGCCTGCCGCGCCTTTGCCCAGATTATCAATCGCGCACAGCAGCACCGTCCGTCCCGTTACGGGATCATATTCCCAACCCACATCGGCATAATTCGTGCCGGATAACAGGCGGGGTTCAGGGTGACGGTGCATCCCGCTTTTCTCGTGGACGATCCGCACAAACGGCTGTTCACTCCACGTCTGGCGGTACGGCCCCCAGAAATCTTTATCCGCCATGCCGGTTGGCAAAGTCAGATGCACCGCTGCTGATACCCCCCGCACCAATTCCACACTGGTGATCGCCAGCCGGATGTCAAACTGACCGCAGGGTGCGAGCGACTGCCGCACCTCATACTCATGGCGGTGTCCGGTCAGCGCGAAAGGCCGCACAATCCCCGACCGTGCCGGATGGTGACTGCTTTCGCTCGGTTCGCGCCCCGCTTCGCTGCTGCCGACTTTTGCATCCACGATGATCGGCTGGTTAGCCGTTACCACACCCGCCTTGACCAGCGCCCACAATGCCAGTGTCGAAGCCGTCGCGTTACAACCCACACCGCTGGCATAATCCGCATCTTTCAACTGGTCGCGAAAAAGTTCAGGCAGCCCATAAACGAACTTGCCCAACCAATCCGGCGCGGCGTGCTCATGCCCATAAACCGTTTTGTACAACTCGGCATCGTTCAGCCGGAAGTCCGCGCTCAGATCAATGATCTTTGTACCCAGTGCTGCGTATCGATCAATATTCTTTTGCGCCTCACCGTGGGGCAGGGCCAGAAACAGCACATCGCAGGCTTGCAGCGCATCCCGACCGATAAAGCGCAGTTGTGTTTTCCCGCGCAGATGCGGATGCACTTGATAAAAGAATTTGCCGATGTTGCTTTCGGATGTGGCCTGCGTCACTTCCACTTCGGGATGTGCCAGCAGCATCCGCAGCAGTTCCCCGCCGGTGTATCCACTTCCCCCAACAATGCCTACTCGTATCATGCTTTTACCCCTACCGAATTGAGCGCATAACTAACGACCTCTGCCGCGATGTCCACGCCGGTTGGTGCGCTGCTGTTACGGAATTCCATCGTGTGGTTGATCTCATTCACGCTGAACCCGCGATCAGGGTCTTCAAATACATCAACCGCGACGATTCCGCCACCTACCGCCTGTGCTGCCTTCACACACAACGCATCCAGTTCTGGTGTCACTGGGCAGTTAGAGGCTTTACCTCCGCGTGCCGTGTTGGTAATCCAGTGTTCCGAGTCACGGTAAATCGCGCAGATCGTCCGGTCGCCCACCACGAACGCCCGAATATCACGCCCCGGCTTATTAACATACTGCTGCACGTAATAAACATGGTGCTGGTAATCACCCAGCGTCTGCCGGTGTTCGATGATCGCCTCGGCTGCATCGGCATCTTTCACCTTTGCCAACAAGCGCCCCCATGAACCCGTTACGGGTTTGAGGACAGCCGGATAACCGATGTCTGCAATAGCTTTCATAGCGGTATCAGGATCGAAGGCGGTGCGGGCTGTGGGTTGCGGAACGCCCGCGCGGGCGAGGGCAATCGTGGTCAGAAACTTATCGGCGCAGGTCGCTGCCGTTTCGTAGTGGTTGATGGTGTTTAACCCCCAACTCCCCAAAATCGCCAGCATGTATAACCCGCGCGAGGTACTCACGCTGCGCTCCATGATGACATCATAACTATTCCACGGAACACCGCTCGGGGTATGCTGATCAGCTCCTGCCGTCAGCTCCACATTGATTTCCCGGTCAGAAATGATGTCCGGCTCAATCCCGCGTGCTTGGAACGCGCTGATCAGCAGTTTTTCTTCGGGGCGGATGTGCGAAATGATAATACCAACACGCATCTTATTCGCCCCAATCCTCTTCTACTTCCGGGGCGAGTTCAACCGCCATCGGATCAAGACTGATAATTTCGACTTCCGTCCCGCAATCCTGACACGGAAACAACTCATGCTTCATGGCGTTGGCTGGAACCAGCAGTTCGGCTCCACATACTGGGCAATTCGGTGCAGACATTTTCTTCTCTCCTGTGTTTTTTACGTCGTTGGCTAACTAAAATAAAAACCGCCTGTCCAGACGTGTCTGGAAGGCGGCTCGCTCACAAATCGTGGCGCAGCGCAGCTATCCAGACCTTTCGCTTGGCTTCTTGCTCTGCTTCTTCTGCTTGCTCTCGAATGTCTTCATGTTTTCCTCTTTACTGCTGATGACCGCCTCATGACAACAAAAAACCCGCCTGTCCGGGCGGGTTCGTTCGCGTTGTTCATGCTCTCGAAACCAAAAATCCCGGACTTAAATCGGGCTGCGCTTCTTGGCTTTCTTGGAGAGCGAAATTGTAAACATGAGAGTTCCTTTGCAAATCACACGAGCTAATTTAACGTATGCCAATAGTGATTACAATAGGCAAGTTGCACAAAGCTTATTGTGTGAAATAACATAGCCAAGCCTATTTAATCCACCATTATCCTCGTATAAAAACAATATTTATAGACTCCCATGTCACAAAACGCGATCTCATCCGGTCTTATCTAGTGATAGCCTATGTAATACGCAGATTGACCGATGAGTACTAATTAGGTGAATCATCGGCACAAAGCAACAATGAAGGAACAGTACAATGAAAATTATCGTCTTTGGAGCAAACGGTGGCATTGGCAGCAAGGTTGTTGAGCAAGCCTTAGGGGCAGGGCATCACGTCACGGCGGTTGTGCGCCGGCCTTCTAGCATCACCCTTCAACATCCACAGCTAACAGTCGTGCAGGGTGATGTCCTCGACTTGCATAGTGTACAGTCAGCAATGGCGGGGCAGGAGGCGGTTATTTCGTCCATCGGCATTCACAAAGACGAACCGACCACCATCTATTCAGGCGGCATCGCCAATATCATTCGCGCCATGCAAGCCAACAATGTCCAGCGCTTACTGTGCATTTCCGCCAGCGGCCTTGATCCCGGCCCCTTATATCAGCGCATCGTCGCCAAACTGTTTTTGTGTCGCATGTTTAAGCATTCCTATACCGATCTCGTCCGTATGGAAGCCGAAGTCAGAGCCACCAGCCTCAACTGGACGATAGTGCGCCCACCACGCCTAACCGATAACGAACGCCTCGGCCACTATAAAATTGCTGTCAATAAGCACCTGCCAAACGGCATGACCTTAAGCCGTGCAGACACCGCCGACTATATGGTCAAACATTTGACCGATACTCAATCCTATCGGAGTTTGGTCGAAATCGCCTACTAGCGTTGTTTCTCAACCGGAAAATAACCTTGATCATTCAGTCGCCCAATACCAACATCGAATAACTTCAAGTGGGTGGCGGCACTATATCCTCTGCCCACTTGAGGTGCTGCCACGGCAAATAGTATATTTTCACGCGGTCGGGGCTAACCTCATAAATCCATGTGCCGTCTTCCGCCCGCCAACCCATCGCGTATACCAGTGTACCGGGAGCCATATCCCCATTCCACTCGACCGTGACCAGCAGCTTCTCGTTTTTGCCAAGCGCATCGCTGTATGGGCCAGGCGGCGGCGAAAACCTTTCGAGTGGCGGGTTTGGGTCTTCAACCAGATTCGAGGCTTTAACGATGGTCAGATGTCCCTCCATATCCGCCACGTTGTAGAATTCCGGCGAATTGTCCTGTGACATCACGCGCACAAAAGTATTTGCTGCGATGTCATCGACTTGGGTGTTAAGGCGCATCCAGCGATCAACCAATGAATAATTCGCTGGAGGCGCGAGCGGTTGTAAAGGTTGCAGAGGCGCGATATTGGGAACATCTGGTATCACTTGTTCAATCGGTTGTGGCACAACCAGCGCATCACTACTAACTTCAACCGGCATGAAAAAAGCAACGGTCAGCCCACCGATGACGATCAAAGTCAGGGCGATGAATACCACCACCAATTTTAAGCGGGTGCGCATTTCTAGCTGCGGTTTTGGCTTACGTTTGCGTTTGGGTTTCTCATCAACGACGCTGTAATCAAAATCCAGTTGATCGCCCTGTTCCATCAACGCTCCCAACGCAACCACCTCGTCGGGGTCTGTAGGTTGCATATGGGGCTTGCCCGATGCAGTTGTCATCCTTCACCTCCTTTTGTGTAACTTAAGTACGCATAGGAGGCAATGATGGTTGTATCTGATGAGCCAGAAGTGGGTAAGCGTAGGGTAAATAAAAAGAGCGATGCCTTGCGACATCGCCCTTTAATCAAGATGTGTAAACTTTAGTTCTTGCTGGCCTTGACCGGGATCAGACGCGGCTGGGCAGCCGGTGTCTTGGGCAGGCTCAACTTGAGCAATCCGTTTTCATAAGCGGCTTCGATTTTGTCATTCTCAACCGGAGCGCCAACGCGCACACTGCGCGAGAACTTGCCGGTGGTGCGTTCCTGAGCCAGAGTACGGACGTTGTCCTTTTCCTCGAACTTGGGCTGTGCAACTTCACCGCTAATCGTCAGTACATCATCTTCCATGCTGACGTTGATGTTGTCCGGGTTTACACCGGGCAGGGCTGTATAGATCACATAACCACCATCGGTCTCATAGACATCCAGCGGCAGGTTGTTCGTGGTTACTGCGGGGCGGCCATTCTCAAACCATTGATCCATTACATTCTGCATGGCAGCCATCTCACGGGCGGGGTTCCAACGTACACGGGTAGTCATAGGGTATATCCTCCTCAGGAAAACAACTTTGATTAATCATCAAATGAATTACATGCATCAAGATACCGTGGTCGTATCAGAAGAATGTCTGCTTTTCGTAAAAAACTTATATGAGTCATTTTTGGGTGCAGGTTACAGTCCGTTTTGCGCCGTTAGATCGCAATCGCATGAGAATACGCTAAATAACATATACAAAAGTTGAACAATAGGTTGACATCTGGAACATCCCACCCCTATAATAATCTGCATCAAGGTACTACGTGGCATAAGATGGCATCAACCACTTCACAACACATTATTGTAATCGGGGCCGGTATCGGTGGGTTAAGCGCAGCCGCACTTTTAGCGCAAGCAGGGTATCGAGTTTCTGTTGTAGAAGCGCAAACCTATCCGGGTGGTTGTGCCAGCACTTTTAGCCACAAAGGCTACCAGTTTGATTCAGGCGCGACAGTGGTGGGCGGCTTCCAACAAGGAGGCCCTCACCAACTGCTCGGTCAGCAACTAGGGCTGAATTGGCCGGTGCGCCGTTATGATCCTGCTTGGGTGACCCATTTACCCGCCGAGCAGGTTGCCCTAACTGCCGACAATGCCGATGTACTGCGGGCGTTCCCACAAAGCCAAAAATTCTGGGAACACCAATCCAAAGTTGCCGACTTAGGCTGGCGGCTATCTTCAAGTGGTTTACCGTGGCCGCCGACCAGCTTATCGGAGTTCTTGCAACTAGCCCGTACAGGTTTGACCACCTTCCCACATGATTTGCTCCTCCTCCCCCTGGCACTTCAAAAGACCTACCGGTGGATCAGGCAGCACGGGCTAGGGCAAGACAAAGCCTTCGTGCGTTTTATTGACGCGCAGCTTCTAATCTCTTCTCAAACCACATCTCAATATGCCAACGCCATGTACAGCGGTACAGCCCTCGATCTAGCACGGCAGGGTGTTTATCATGTTCAAGGTGGCATCGGCGGCCTAGCCGAAACGCTGGTCGCGAAGATTCGCGAACTCGACGGCGAAGTCATCTATCGCCATCATGTAACCCGCATCCATGTCGAAAATAGGCAGGCGACCGGCATTAGCTTTAAAGAAGGCCGCCGTGCCAAACATGAACACTTTCTTCCGGCAGATTATGTAATTGGCAACCTGACCCCTTGGTCGCTCGATGAATTACTCGGCGAGGCCAGTCCTGCGCAGCTTAAGCGCGAGGTCACAGGCCGCAAAATGGGGTGGGGCGCTTTTGCTCTCCATCTCGGTGTAGAAGCCTCTAAGCTGCCAAAGGATTTACCAGACCATCACCAGATTATTGCCGATATAGAAGGACCAATGGGCGAAACCCGCAGCCTGTTCATGTCCATGTCACCCCTATGGGATACCGGACGTGCGCCTGTCGGGCATCGTGCTGTCACCATCACCACCCATACGCAGGTGCAGCCTTGGTGGGATCTGCTGGCACACAATGAAAAAGCCTATCAGGAACGCAAGTATGAATATGCCTCAAAAATGCTGTCACAGTTGGATAAAGTGATTCCCGGCTTCAGCAGCAGCATCCGTCTGATGCTTCCCGGCACTCCGGTAACGTTTCAGTTCTATACGAGTCGCCACATGGGGCAGGTGGGTGGCTTCGCCCAGACATCTCTTTTTGCTGCCCGCGGCCCTCGTACTGGAATCCCGAACCTGCGTCTGGTCGGTTACTCAATTTTCCCCGGTCAATCAACTGCCGGTGTGACATTAGGTGCGATCCGTGTCGCCAAGGATGTCATGCGTACAATGCCACTGCATAATCGCGACGTTAATGAACTCACGCCTTCAATTGCTGGCTGACGATTATCTTCATAGTTTCACCCCCGTTAAATTTTCTTTTCCGGTTTAATTTCTCAGCACTCAATGTCGGTAAAACAGCAGATTCTTTGGCAGACTTTCCTAATTTAATGGTTAGTGTAGATAATCACAATCAACAGCGATATAGTTGCTATATTTGAGCTCTACCATAATCATTTTTCGTTGAATGAAGGAAACAGCCTGTGATTGCATCATTACTCATAACATTTCGTGAAGGTGTAGAAGCCTCACTTATCGTTGGTATTCTTCTAGGGTTTCTGAAAAAAACCGGACAGACCGCATATGCCAAGTATGTTTGGGCCGGTGTAGCAGCGGCTGTTCTCGTCAGCGTTGGTATCGCGGTTGCGATTCTGGCAGTTGGCGCGGAATTAGAAGGACCCGCTGAACAACTGTTTGAAGGTACGATGTTGTTCATCGCCGTCGGTTTGGTGACGTGGATGATATTTTGGATGCGCTATCAATCCCGTACCTTGAAATCATCACTTGAGAGCGAGATGACCGCCGCTGTCCAAAAAGGACATCCGCGTGCCTTATTCGCTACCGCCTTCTTTGCTGTTGTTCGCGAGGGCATCGAGACCGCACTTTTCATCTCAGCCATTGGCTTTACCAATAACAGCATGGATACACTGGTGGGTTCGGTGTTGGGGTTGTTGATTGCCGCGCTGGTTGGCTATCTGATTTTCGTGTCCACGTTGCGCCTGAACTTGCGTACATTTTTTAGTATTACCAGCCTGCTTCTGTTGGTAATTGCCGCCGGGTTGTTTGGTCGAGCCATCCACGAGTTTATCGAACTGGGCTGGTTACCTGCTCTTCAGGAAGGCTTTTACAACATCGGTAACATCTTGCCCGCCGAGTCAACCATCGGTCAGGTATTGAAGGCGCTCGTAGGGTATAACGCCGCGCCTGATCTGCTGGAGTCGATTGGCTATATAGCTTACTTGGCTTTGGCAATCGTCGGCATCCCTTGGATTGTTGAACGCCAATATCAACGTGTAACAAGTCGCCGACAAACACCCCTTCATGCAGTAGGGGATTAGACAAACCTGTAAGGCGAATTCTATAGAATATAAAAGGTGGAGGTTGCTATCAACGTCCACCTTTTTATTTGCGAGGCGTTTGAACCTCAAGTGACACTTAACCTTTGACGGAACCCGCCATCAAACCGCGCACGAAGTAACGCTGTAGTGCGAAAAAGACTGCCAGCGGAACGATCATCGAAACAAAACCAGCCGCCGTCAGCAAGAACCAGTCTTGCCCGCGTGACCCCACCAGATCAGCAATTCGCATCGTCAAAACTTTATTTTGTCCGTTGCCGAATCCGATGAAAATCAATGCGACCAAATAATCATTCCATACCCACAAGAATTGGAAGATAGCAAAGGAAGCCAGTGCGGGAACGGAAAGCGGCAGTACCAAACGGCTGAACATCGTGAAATGTGACGCGCCGTCAATGAAGGCCGATTCCAGAATATCTTTCGGAATCTGGCTGATGTAATTGTAAAGCAGATAGCAGGCCAGCGGTAAACCAAAGCCCGTGTGTGCCAGCCAGATACCCAGAAAAGTACCATTTAGCCCTAAGCTGACGTAATCCCGCAAAATTGGCACCAATGCAATTTGCAGCGGTACCACCAGCAAAGCCACAATCATGATGAAGAGTAACCGCCGTCCGGGGAATTTCATCCACGCAAAGCCATATGCTGCAAATGCCGCAATCAGAATCGGAATGATGGTGGACGGAATGGCGACCGTCAGCGAGTTCAAAAAGGCATTAACCAGATTTTCGCCCTGTGTTACGGTCGTTGAACCATCAGCGTTTTGGACTTCGAATGTCTTGCCCTCTAATACCTGACTGTAATTATCGGTCGTGAAATTAGTGTCAGCCGCCCATTCTTCGCGTGAAATGACCAACTTGCCAACCCGTATACTGCCTTCCCATGTCAGCATGGAACCATCTGGCATCGTGACACCGGCTTTCCATTCCTGAAAAGATTTAGTCACGCCGTCAATCGTAATCGGTTGGTCAGTGGCTTGATCCGCCGGAATAGGTCGTTCTTCGCTGGTCACATGCTCTTGATGGGGGAAAATGGTCCACCAACCGGAAGTACGGATAGCATCACGATCACGAATGGATGAAATGAGCAGCCCTGCGATAGGAATTGTCCACACAACCACAATCAGTAGGAGTATGCCATTGACCAGAAGCATCGAGCCGCGTCTTGTAACTTTCATATTAAATAATATCTTTCTCTAAAACGCTTCGCGCTTGCTGAATTCACGCAGGTTGTAAACCATCACAGGGACGACTGCCAGCAGTAAGACAACGGCGATGGCTGAACCTAAACCTTTGTTGCCGGACGTGAACATTTCCTTGTAAAAACGTACGCCAATGACTTCTGTGCCGAACTGTCCACCGGTCATCACCATCACGATGTCGAACACCTTTAACGTAAAGATGATCGTCGTGGTAGTAACCGTGACCAACGTACCCATAATGCTCGGTATAATGATGCGGAAGAAAATAACAATTTCATTCGCGCCATCCACCCGTGCCGCTTCCAGCAAATCTTCCGAAATGCCTTTAATCGCCGCCGAAATCAGCACCATTGCAAAGCCTGTTTGTAACCAGACCATAACCATAATTAAAAACAAGTTATTGTAGGGTTGTACCTGCCTCAACCAATCTTGTGCTTGCCCGCCCAATCCAGTCACAATCGAGTTGAGTAAGCCAATTTCTGGGTTCACATCGAAAACAAACTTCCAGATGACCCCTGCGCCGACCATCGAGATCGCCATCGGCACAAATATGGCGGATTTCGCGATTCGCTCAAAACTGCTGCGGTCTGCCAGCATCGCAATCAGCAAGCCCAGCCCGACCGTTAATGATGTGCCCACAATTAACCATACAAGGTTATTCGTCCAGGCCTCGATCATAATACGTTGCGTGAAAACGGCTTGATAATTTTCCAAACCTGCAAAGCGTTCCACACCGCCTTCAACAGTTTTCAAACTGTCTAATAAGGTGCGAACAGTTGGGAATGCCAGATACCACGCCAGCAGGGCTATCGCCGGCCCAACAAAAACATAAGGTTGGATGCGGGTTGTCCACACCCCCGGCAAAGACTCAACCAGCATATTCCCCACATAAAACAAGGTGGCAACACCACCCACGCCCCAAATAATGGCGACAAGGGCAATGACCAATCGGGGTGCATCACTATCGCGCAAGAAGATGAAACCGACATACAGAAGTACGAAGGTGACGAGTAACGAAGCAATGGCCGTTAGGGTTCGCCCAAGCGACATGCCCGAATCGGCACTTCCTGTAGCGGTATAAGCATTTGTTTTTTCCATAAATAAAGTTCCTTAAACACTATTTCTATCGTGCCGAAACCCATATAACGACATTCGGATTGTAGTTCGCATCAGGTTGTAGAAAGGCAGGGAACCCTATGGATTAACCCTGCCTCTCTACTACTTACGTTATTTCTACTAACTATTGCGCAGAAAGGCGGTTATTTAGGCCACGCTGCGTCAATTTCTGCCAGTACGGTGTCCAGATCAGCAGTACCGCTCACCCAGTCAGTCATACCCTTCCAGAATGAACCCGCGCCAACTGCGCCGGGCATCAGGTCAGAACCGTCAAAGCGAACGCTGTCAGCTTCCGAAATGAGCTGGGCGATCTTGCGCTCAATTTCGTTGGTGTACCATTCTGGCTTGATGTCGTTATGCGGAGCCAATGTACCACCAGCCTGTAGCCATGACTTGACCGACTCACCACGGCTGAAGAAATCGGTGACCGCACGTACTTCGGGGCGATCATTGAACACCGAGTAGATGTCGCCTGCAACTTCAAATGGCTTGCCATATGCCGGATCAATGGGCGGCAGGTAGAAGAAGTCGTAGTCAGCAGTCGTCACTGTTTCAGGGAAGAAGCTGGTGATAAAGTTACCCTGCTTGTGCATATAGCACTTCGGCGGGTTGTCAAACATCGGCCCCGGAGCATCACCAAATGATGTACCGGCGATGGACTCACGCCCACCATAGACATAACCTTCTTTGAACCACACTGATGCCAATGTTTCGGCGGCCTTCTTCACTTCCGGTGAGGTGAAGGGCAGACGCTTGGCAGGATCAGCCGGGAACGACCAGTTGTCGTAGTTTTCCAGCGAGGTCGTGCGCAGCATGATGGTTTCAATCCAGTCAGTCGCTGCCCAACCGGTAGCCGCACCGGATTCGATACCAACGCACCACGGAGCCGCACCGTCCGCGACCATTTGGTCAGAAAGGGTAATCAGCTCATCCCATGTTGTTGGGATTTCATAGCCAGAAGCGTCCCATGCGGCCTTCGGGTACCAGACCAGATCCTTACCGTTGTTACGGTTCCAGACACCAGCCGTGATCTTCGTGCCGTCTGCTTCGGCAATCTGTGCCATGTCCAACCAGCTCTGCTTATAATTTTCTTTCAGCCAGTCAGCATTCATGAACGTGCCCAAGTCAACAACCTTACCCTGTTGCACAAAATCTTTCAGCAAACCGGGTTGTGGGAAGTCAACAATATCCGGTGCTGCATTAGCTTCGACTGAAGCACGGATAGCCGCTTCGAATTCCTTCGAACCGGTATACTGAATGTCGATGCCCGTCCAGCCTTCAAATTCGGCGACTGCAGCATTGAACTTTGCTTCATCTGCGTCTACGAACGGACCAGCCATAGTGACGGCCGTGCCAGCCATTTCACCCTTACAGGCCGATTCCAGTTCAGCGCTCATCATTGTCCACAGGCCATCAGGACAACCCATAGCCTTGTCTTGCGCCATCACACTCGTGCCGAGCGACAGCACCAGCGCGATAAGCAGTACGAAACTAAACTTTCTCATCATAATCTTAATGACTCCTTTATACATAGACTTTAATTGCGACTCGCAGCTCCAACGTTTATACGGCGAGGTACATCTGTCGTTCGCCGCGTAATCACCTCAGGTAATGGTAGTGGGGTAGGCGGGTTATAACCGCCTTTCAGATAATCAATCAAATATTTGATCGTGATTCGTCCACTTAATTCGAGATGCTGCCGAACCGTTGTCAGGTCGGTGTGGTAGCTTATCTCTAAATCGTCGTAGCCAATGATGGATATATCCTCAGGCACGCGCAGCCCCAGCTCACGGCACACAGATAAACACCCCAGCGCTTGAATATCGGACATCGCAAAAATGGCGGTAGGGGGTGAAGGATGTGTCAGCATCTCCCGGCATAAAGCCCGTGCCACATCATAATCGTGTGGCCCAACCGCGAAATACTGAGCATTTATGGGTATGTCGTGTTCATTCAGAACTTCACGATATCCTTGATAACGTTCCCGGCTGGTCAAAAAACCAAACGGATCATAAAAATCATCACCGATATAACCAATGTCCGTATGCCCTAGTTCAACCAGATGCGCCGTAGCAACTCGCCCACCGCGTACATTACTACACCCGATGCAGGGCCAATCTTGATTTTGTAAGTGATTAATACCGGCAAACGGTATCTTCGCTTGGCTCAACATTTGTTTCTGCTCATCTGATAATTCAAGATCAATAATAACGAGTGCCTCGACGCTGCCTGATTGAGCGATAGTAGCCAGTCTTTCGTGATAGTGAGGGATTGAACTGACACCGTACAGCACTAATTCATAATCGCGTTCACTTTCAGTCAGACCCTTTTGCACCCCGCGCAGTCGTTCCGCAAATGAGCGATACGAAAAAAGCGGTTGTGCAATAACGCCAATGTTGTGAATGCGATGTTTACGAGGTAACTGGCGCGCAAGACTGTTAGGTCTATAACCTAACTCGGCTATTGCTTCCAGTACACGCTGCCGCGTTTTTGTATTGACCAGCGGACTGTTATTTAGGACGCGGGAAACGGTTCCAATCCCCACTCCAGCTTTTTGAGCTACATCACGTATTGTTGGGTTTGTCACTATTCAATTCACGTAATAAATTTATTGGAAACGTTTCCATATTTATAAGCAATTATAGATATTTCCAATTGTATTGTCAAGGAAAATACAGATCAGACTAGGCCGGTCTTTGGTTATTTTGCACAATAATTTGAGAAAGTTACGGCAGGATTGAGAGGTTTATGCGTTCAGCCTGCTATAAACGACGTGGAACCATATACAAAAATAACCGCAGGATTCTATGGAACACGCTGCTCATTCCACCATCAATAGCCATATAGGAACGAACATTTTTGAGCAGGGTACTGCCCATATAAAACAACAGTCAGGATGAGCTGTATTCTCGTCCTGACTGGTCAATCTATTGCTTACTGTATTGTACCGCTGTTGGATTATCGAAGGAATGCGTCTAATGCTTCAGGCTTAACGCAAGTGCATCCGCTTTATCATGAATCCCATGAGTTCCCACAATCGTGGCACTTGCCGCATTCATGCCTAGAAGTTCAACCGCCTTGCCCTCACGCCGGAATTTGAGTACGACACTATCCAGTGCGCTGACCGCTGTAATATCCCAGAAATGAGCGTGTGTCAGATCAATGGTTACCCGTTCAATCGATTCCTTGAATTCAAATGACGAACTGAATTGATTGGCAGAGGCAAAAAACACCTGTCCAAAAACAGCATACGTGCGATGCGTTCCGCCATCAACCTGTTCATCGGAGGTAATCATCAACACCCGAGACACTTTGTGGGCGAAAAACAGCACACTCAACAACACACCGGCAAAAACACCGTATGCCAGATTATGCGTCAGTACCACTACTGTCACCGTCACGATCATCACAAGACTCGAAGACCGGGGATTGGTTCGCAGGCTTGTGATGGATTTCCAGTTGAACGTGCCCACCGACACCATAATCATGACAGCAACCAGTGCCGCCATCGGGATGCGCTGAACCCAATCACCCAGCACCAGAATCAGGAATAACAGAAATATTCCCGCAAAAAATGTAGATAAACGACCGCGCCCGCCCGATTTTACGTTGATTACTGATTGACCGATCATCGCACAACCAGCCATCCCGCCGAAGCATCCCGCCACGATATTAGCGACTCCCTGTGCCCAACTTTCGCGATTCTTATCGCTTGGCGTATCCGTCATGTCATCAACAATCACCGCCGTCAGCAGTGATTCAAGCAGCCCGACGACCGTTAATGTCAGTGCATACGGCAGAATAATGCCCAATGTTTCCAGCGTGAACGGAACCTTTGGCAGCAGGAACATCGGCAGTGTGCTTGGCAGTTCGCCCATATCGCCCACCGTGCGGATACCAAGCCCTGTCACCACACTGAAAATGGTCAGCACGACGATGGCGACCAGCGGCGAAGGAACAGCCTTCGTCACCCTTGGTAGCAGATAGATGATCCCTAATCCAGCCGCGACCATCGCGTATACCTGCCAGCCCGCGCCGTCGAACTCCGACAGTTGTGCCATGAAAATGAGAATCGCCAGCGCATTCACAAATCCCGTCATCACCGACCGCGAAACAAATCGCAGCAGTGAACTGAGCTTTAATACGCTGGCTGTGATTTGCAGAATTCCCGTCAATATGGTTGCGGCAAATAGATATTCAACGCCGTGATTTTTGACCAGTAACACCATTACCAGTGCCATCGCTCCGGTGGCTGCCGAAATCATCCCCGGCCGACCACCCAAAAACGAAATCACAACCGCGATGCAAAACGAGGCATATAAGCCAATCTTCGGATCGACTCCCGCAATAATAGAAAACGCAATCGCTTCCGGAATCAGCGCTAGTGCGACGACTGTACCCGCGAGCAGGTCATTCCGAACATTTCCAAACCATTCTAACCGTAGTTGAGACAGTGACATTGAGATCCTTATTCATCTATGTTGTGCTTCAGTGGAATCCAACACGAGGAGCCGTATCCATACCCTACATTGTCGCGGGTGGCGCACATCAAGAATCGGTCATTCTACGGGTATGCCGTGTGTTATGTCAATCCGCCAACCCCAAAATTTACCTTACTTGCTTGCCAGCCAATTGACTATCTTTCCCGCCAAATCATCATGGTCTTTGAATAGGCCGATGCCGTGTGTTCGCCCGCTGTAGACCAAAATCTCCAAATGGTCACCGCCGAGTTCCTGCATTTTAGGGACATCCGTTTTGGGATACGTATCGCGGTCGGCGTAGACGATCAGTGCCGGAAAGCCTGCCTGCACTGCATCAGTCGTCTTCACGCCAAAATAATTTAAACCGGGTGAGAGAGCAACCGCCCCCACACAACCGTTGATCGCTGCACACCCGTTCAGTGCCAGATTCGCCCCCATGCTCGACCCCACCACAGCCACCGATTGCACCCCTGCTTGGGCTTTCAACCAATCCGCCCATGCCACCGTGTCTTGCTGCGCGGCTTTCCAGTTGATCTTGCCCTTGGTTTTGCCATAGCCGCGCAAATCAACCGCCAGCACCTTGAAGCCTGCATCCAGTAACGGTTGTACCAGTGGAGTCCAACTGCTGCGGTTGGTATACAGTTCGTGCAGCAGCATCACACCCTTAGCATCACCATCCGCCGCGAAGTAACTCCCATAAAGCGTTTTGCCATCCGCAGCGCTGATCTCGACATCCACCCCGCTGGCTGACGATGGGGCAGGGGTGGCATCCTGCGCGGCAATTGGCCCAACCATCAGCATAAGTAGGAGGGTCATGAATACAGGAAATTTGTAGTGTTTAGTCATCTGTCAGATTTTCAAAAGTAATTTGCTCATACACATCCGCGGCTGCCAGTGTACAACCAATCGCTGTAAGTTCGATGCGGTCATCAATATGTTGTATTTCAGAAAACAGCCACATGCTATCCGGCTGACGGATGTAGCGTTCAATCTGAACTCGATTTTGTGAGATGAGAACATATTCTTGAAGCGGGGCTAAGGTGCGATAGAGCATGAATTTATCACCACGATCATAGCGCTCGGTAGACGAAGAAAGCACCTCAATAATAACGGTTGGGTTTAGCAACATGTCTTTATGATCATCAGCAAAAAGGGGCTTGTCACATACAATACTCATATCTGGATAGGTATATTGCCGTGTTTTTCCAACCCGCACGCGCATATCACTAGGATATACTTTGCAGGGCTTTTTGCGGAGCTGTGAAAATAAACTACTGAGCGTACTGGTAGTAATCAAGTTGTGATTTTCACTTGCGCCACTCATTAACACGATTTCGCCGTCAATTAACTCGTGTTTTTCTTCGCTCTCACGTTCAAACGCCAGATATTCAGCCTCTGTCCAACGATGTTTCGGCAGAGATGACATGCTTGTTGTCCTTATTATCTTTCCACATCATTATAGCGACAATTAACATCGAACGTACACGGCATGAGTACCGGATGAATGTACGATTGCTACAAGTTATCTATACTCGCCAACACATCGAAAACACGGCTTTACTGTAATTGAAATGGAATCTGCCTAATGTCATCAACACCCGTCATCCACTGGTTTCGGCGTGACTTGCGCTTGACCGACAATTTAGCCCTAGCTGCCGCTGCCCAATCCGGTTCGCCCATACTCCCCATTTTCATAATTGACCCATCCATTATCGAAAGCGACCAACTTGGGTTACCGCGCTTATCTTTTATGCTCAAAGCATTACAGTCATTGGATGCCGACCTGCGCAAAATGGGTAGTCGTTTGTGGTTAGGCTACGGTAATCCAGCGCGGCTGTTGCCAGAACTCATACAGCAATCACAGGCTGCCGCCCTCTACTATAACCGCGATTACTCACCATTCGCCCGCAAACGTGATGCCGCCATTCAGGCATCCCTCACCATCCCCGTTCATGCCTATGACGACTTGTTGCTGTTACCCCCCGGTTCGGTCATCAAGGATAACGGGGAACCTTATACCGTGTTCACACCCTTCAAACGGAAGTGGTTGACATTCCCCAAACCAAACAGCGTTGCCGCGCCGCAGAAAAACGCCTTCGTAACTTCCGAAACACTCGCCTCATATCGTGTCGAATCAGCAGCGAGATTTCAATCACCACTTAATCACATACCATCTCTAACAGATCTTGGTCAACCAGTCACCATTTCCACACCTGATGCCAGCCAACATGAAGCATCGCGTCGGTTGGATGACTTTCTGGTAAAGCGTGTCTATGCTTATGCCGAAGGTCGCAATGAATTGGCCGCGCGTTCAACTGATGATACCCACATGGGATCATCCTTTCTCTCACCGTATCTTCGCTTAGGGACGCTTTCGCCGCGTCAGGCATATTGGGCTGCGCGGGACGCATATGAAACCACCTCAAAATCCGACCAGCGCGAATCGGTCGAAACATGGGTGAGCGAATTAGTATGGCGCGAGTTCTATATGCATATCCTCTTCCATTTTCCTCACGTCATGAAGCGCAGCTTTCGCCCTCAATACGATAATATTGCTTGGCGTGATGCCCCCCATGATCTGACCGCATGGAAAGCTGGCATGACCGGATTTCCCGTCGTGGATGCTGCTATGCGTCAGTTAACAATCATGGGGTGGATGCCAAATCGGGCGCGGATGATTGTCGCCAGTTTTCTCACCAAAGATTTGTTGATCGACTGGCGCGAAGGTCAGCGTCACTTCATGGATTTGTTGATTGATGGCGATCCCGCTGCCAACAACGGCGGTTGGCAGTGGTCAGCCGGGACGGGTACCGATGCCCAACCCTATTTTCGCATCTTTAACCCCGTTGCCCAGTCAAAAAAGTTCGATCCTGCTGCCGTCTATATCCGCCGCTGGGTTCCCGAATTGCGCGATGTGCCTGCTCGACATATCCATGCACCGTGGGAAATGACGACCCCGCCGCTAAACTATCCGCCACCGATTGTTGATCGTCGTGCCGCGCGTGAGCAAACCCTTGCGGCATTCAAATCCGTAAGTGAAAAAGCTGCCCCGAAATATGAATAATAAGATCAACTGGCAGACCATTTTGAAGGAATAAACCGTTTCGATTTACTCAATCACGCCTACGCCCATTGCGTGTAACACCAGCATGATATATTCGGCGTGGTCAGTCTTGCATTCCACGAGTTGTTTGCCACATTCGCGCATAATCATTCGCGCTTCCGGTGTGTGCAAATCGGGTGGCATCGCGCTGATTATCTCCGTGAGCAGAGCAACCCCCTCATCATCGGCATTGCGCGCAAAAGCTTCTGCACAGCTCGACAGTAATTTGTTAATCGCTTCGTCGCCTAGCTGAAGGCGGCGTTGAATCACAGTTACTATCTGCGAAACGGCTGTGCCTTTATCGTGACGCATCTCACGGATAAGTTTAATGAAGTGGTGTTCATGTCCCACCATCCGCGCTAT
Source organism: Aggregatilineales bacterium (assembly GCA_038251045.1). GTDB lineage: Bacteria > Chloroflexota > Anaerolineae > Aggregatilineales > Phototrophicaceae > CFX2. The sequence continues at coordinate 24,003 of JBBSBS010000031.1, forward strand.
TGCCAGCGCCAATTCCAACCGCGCCCCCTCATTTTGAGTATTCTCTAGAATCTCAAATAGGGTAGGCATAGCTTCCAAAAGGTGCAAATTACCCAGCGCCGAAGAATAGGCGATTCGTAACCCGCGGTCACTCTCCGTTTTCAAGCGTTCCAAAAGCAGCGGCGCAACCGTCACATCACCCAATGTGCCCAGCGCCCGTGCCGATTGTGCCTGAATCGAGCGATAACTAGAGTCCAGTCCATGTTGCAGCGACGTGATTGCCTGCGCATTACCGATGCGTCCCAGCGCCCATGCCGCAATCACCGTCAGCGAAAGTTCTGTCCCATCCACAAAATCACACAACGCCCGTATCAATCGGGGGTCGGAATCCATATGTGCAATCGAAATGATCGCCTCGAATCGCACGTTGAAACGCGGGTCTTTCAGCGCTTCCAGCAGTTCATCTACCGTCAACGGACTCTTAGTCTTCGCCATCCGTTCGGTCATAACCACCGTTTGCCGTTCATCACGGGCGCGGTAATAACGAACGAGCGAGTCGAGTGCCATCACCGGATTGCCATGAATAAACAACCCCGCGAAATCGCCAACACTCACATTACTATCGGCCTGCACGCGGCTAAACAGGTAAACCGAAACCGCCGTCAGTACCAGCCCGAACACAAACAGCGGGAAGAACGGATCAATCGTGAAGAACAAAAATTGTCCGGATAAATTGCGCGTCAAATCCAGCGCACCGCCGCCACCAAATTGGCTGATTCCGCCGATCAAACCAACTGCCGCGTAGTAAACCGCCATATATTCGCCGCTCTTTTCGACCGGCACGACTTTTACATACAGCAGTCGCCCCGAACCGATTGCCCACGCAATATCTGAAGCCCCGTTGACCAGCGCAATCAACAGCGCTACCGGTAACTCAGTTCCGAATGACGCGGCATCAGCATCCACGCCAGCGGCAAAATGATTTTGACGTACAAGCCGACCATCATCACTGGCTTACTGCCGTAGCGATCTGCCGCCCAACCAAACAGATACGTCGACGACAACCCACCTACCAGTAGGCCAATTTGTAGCAGCACCACCAGACTATCAGATAAGCCGATTTGTTCGGTCATATACAACGGCAAGAACGACCCCATCGGCGTTACTGCGATGATTAGTACGATCAGTCCCGCCATATACGTCAGGAAGTTTTTATCCTTCAGCACATTCAGCATGTGCTTGTAAGACATCGCTTCCGCACCCGTATTGCGTACCGGCGCGCCCCCCGGAATGTGTGATGCGCTCCACACCGCTATCGCACCAAAAACCAGTGCGATAACAAACAGCAGCATGAAACGGTCAAGTCCTGTCGATAACCCCAGAATAAAGCTGGCAAATGCAATCGAGGCGATACCCGTAAACCGCGACATAATATCGTTGATCGAGGTATAGCGACCGCGTATCGTATTGGGAATGAATTCCTGCGCCCACGGGAAATAGGCCGTTTCTGAAATCGATCGGCTGATCGCGAACCCCCCGATGATGCAGGTGATGTACATGAATATGCCGTTTACGCCGAACTGTGCCATAACCCACGGAACCAGCAGCAGCCCCGCCGTGATGATTTTGCGGATGCCAAAAAACGTTACATAAGTACGCTTGTAGCCGTTGCGTGCCGCCGCAGGCGCGACGAACAGCGCCACCAATCCGGTAAACGGAATCAGCGATAACAAAAAACCAATTTGGGTGTTCGTCAGTTGCAACTGACTTAAGAAAAGGACGAATGCCGGACCAAAAAACGTCAACTGGGCATAGACATTATTCGTCGCTCCCAGCGCGGTATTCCACGGCAGACGACGTATTTTTTCGGTATTAGTGAGGGTAGCAGTCATGGCGACAACCGATTCGTAATGCGGATAGTAAACCTATTCTAACCCACTTCTGTCGAATGGTTTGCCAACCGGTCTGTAGCGCCGTGCAATAGTATTGCAAGAGTAGCCTGATGCTGCTCTCGAATTGTTGTCATTTGCTTTGAAACAGTTCGATTGCATTCCCTGATGGGTCATCAACCAGTATCTGCTGACCACCCGTGCCCGGCAGAATAGCATTACGGAATGACGCGCCAGCCTGTTTGAGCTTCTCAACCACCGCTTGAATATCCTCAACCTCAATCACAATCCGGTTCCAACCACCCGCCTCAGGCTTTCGACCATCTGGCATCGGCTGTGCGGCGGAGGTTTGCGGGCCGCTGACCCACAACTTCAAATCGCCTTTGGAGAGGATTGCAAAAGCTGGCCCCCAGCGTTCCACAACTTCAAATCCCAGCAGTTCGGTATAAAACGTAACCGCTTGATCGGTATCCGTAACGATATATCGGATTGTTGCCATTTAATGTTTCCCCCTCAAAAGCGCTCGGTTGATGTCGTAAATTGGAGTATGTAATTCGTCACCGCTTACCTAATTCCGCAGCGCTTCAACCTTATCCATAAACGCCCGTACTCGCGCTGTATCCACATCATTCCAGATGTAACCATCCTGCTTGAAAGTCGTGCCGACAATCGCACCATCAGCCACCGCCAGCATCTCCTCGACATTCGCCAGCCGCACACCCGTATTCGCCAGTACCACCGTTTCTGGTACTGCCGCCTTGACCTGCCGCAGCGTATCCAACGACGCTTCTGCTCCGGCAGTGATGCCCGACACACACAGCGCATCCGGCTTGGACACAAACACCGTCGATTTGGCGATGTCCACAATATGCCGTTCTGCCATATACACCGCCGACTCGGGCACAATGTTGAACAGCAATTTGACCTTCTGCCCATGTACCGCGTGCTGGTGACGGATGATCGCGCCGCAGTCCGTGTTCCACATGCCGTAATCACTGGCATACACACCCGTGAAGATTTCGCGCACGAACTGCCCACCCGTTGCCACTGCCAGATCAATCGAGGCTGCCGGATCCCACAACACATTGACACCAAACGGCACACGGATTTCCGGTCGCAGTTCAGCGATCACCCGCGCCATGCAAGTCGTAGTAATAGTCTCAACTTTGGTCAGGTAGGGCAGGCTGGCCTCATTCGAAAACATCACAGCATCCACACCGCCCGCTTGCAGCGCCAGCAAATTCGTACGCGCCGCGTCAACAATCCCCTCCATGCCCAATTGTGGATCATAACCGGGGTCGCCCGGTAATGCCTTCAGATGGCACATGGCGATAATCGGTTTCTCGACATGGAAAAGGTCTTTAAGCCAGTTCACGAATGATTATCCTTTGCAAACAAACCTATGATGAAAATGACATTTGAAGCGCTGACTTTACCACCCGCTTACACGATTCGGCTACTAATGTAATCAACCATATCTCTCTAGCCTTTTTCTCCCAATGATAGCCTACGCTTAACCTCCGTTCATTTATTCACACAGTTTGCCGCGTATAATTTGCGTTTGGAAGCTCACATCAAAGGAGATGTGTCATGAACAAACGAGTCATCTTGTCGGGTCTGGTGGTCTTAGCAACCCTCGCTGGCCTGCCTGCCATCAGTCCTTCAGCCGCCCAATCGAACCCGACCGCCAACCCCGCCACCATCGAAGCCTTGGTTCAACAGCGCTTTGATGCTACCAGCGCCTTTGCTGCCTTTGGTGATCTGAAAGTAACGGTTGATGCCGCCTTCGCCCTCGCACAAACCGCGACCGCCGCCGCGCCAACCCCTGCCGCAACTGCCACTGCGTCCATCCCAACCCCAACCCCCATCGCGCCTACCAATCCATCGGTTGCGCTCGACTCCGACTGGGTTTCAATACCTGCCATCGAAAACTTTCAGATGGGCACAACCTTTGCCGAAATCGCGCAGGCTGTCAACCAATGTACGATTGATGAACAGGGCAATTGCAGCGTCGATATGGCGCAAGACTCTTTGCCCGCCCATACCGTCAAACTCGCGGCCTTCCAAATCCAGCGCAGCGAAGTCACTGCCGACCAATACGCCGCTTTCTTGAATGCCTCCGGGCCGGGTAGTCATGTCAACGGCTGCGAGGTTAGCCCCTGTGTCCTCACCCGCACCGAGGATGAGAACAGCCTCATCACTTTTGACGGTAATGCCTACACCAGTTTGGGTGGCGCGTTGCCCATCTATAAAGTGACATGGTACGGAGCCAAAGCCTATTGCGAGGCCGCCGGAGGTCGCTTACCTACCGAAGCCGAGTGGGAATACGCCGCCCGCGGCAGCGATGGACGCGTTTATCCGTGGGGCAACACATGGGATCCACTGAACGCCCGCACCAGTATTCCGGTTACAACCGAGGTCGGTCCCTTACCCATCAACAGCCATCCCAGCGGGATAAGTCCTTTCGGCCTGTACGATATGGCGGGTAATGTAGCCGAGTGGATCAGCGATTGGTATGATCCCGCTTTCTACAACACACCCGCCGCCATTGCTCCCAATCCCACCGGCCCTGTCATCGGCACTGAAAAGGTCATACGCGGCGGCTCGTGGGATGCCAAACCGTTCTTTGCTCGCAGCATACATCGCCAGAGTCTTGCACCAGCCAGTACCGGTTCATGGATCGGCTTCCGCTGTGCCGCCGATGCCTCCGCTGTCCTGTCTACGTCGAGTCCCCCTATCGTGCCTACTCAAGTGCTGACCGAACAGGCAGCACAGGTCACTTCACCCACCGCTTTAGCCCCCACTGTCCAGCCAACCCTTTCTGCCACCGCCTCCGGTTAATAACCACGCTCTATAATGGGGAAGCATTGTCTTCCCCTCATGTCGCGCTTAGCTGAGCCTTACGGTATGTTCATCAAACCTACTTACTATTAGGTCAATAATTGAACATTATCTTAAAAGGGACGGCTATGAACCGTGATATAGTCAGACAATTTATCAACATTGTGGCCTTTGTGTTTGTGCTGGTGACCAACGGCCTTTCCGAATCTATTCCGTTGAATGGTCAAACTTCAGCCCAAATCGCCAACCGCTTACCGATCTTCTTCGTGCCTGCCAACTATGTTTTCAGCATCTGGGGTGTCATCTACATGCTCCTGATCGTTTTCATCGTCTATCAGGCATTACCCTCACAGCGCGAAAATCCATATCTCCGCAAAATAGGCTATTGGTTCGCGCTCACTTGTCTCGCCAATGGCATCTGGCTGGTGCTCTTTCACTACAACCTGTTTGCCCTCAGCATGGTCGCCATGATCATCCTATTGGTCGCCCTAATCATCATCTACACCCGCATCGAAACCGGACGTGGGGCAGTCACCAATGCGACCCGCTGGTGCATCCAGATTCCCTTCAGCACTTATCTCGGTTGGATTACAGTTGCGACCGTCGCTAATGCCGCCTATGTCCTGTACGATGCCGGTTGGGATGGCTTTGGCATCAGTGGAGAACTATGGGCAGCCATCATGCTCGTCGTTGCCACCCTCATCACCCTCATCATCGTTGTTACTCGCCGTGATGTGGCCTACGCCGCAGTTCTGCTCTGGGCATTGGTCGGCATCGTTATCAAACAGGCAGCAGCCCCGTTGGTTGCCGGTACGGCAGCCGCAGTCGCGGTGGTCATTCTATTGGTGCTCATCTGGCGCTTGTTCACCGGACGCGGCACGAACACACCCCACCTCAATCCGGCACACGCTTAATAATCAATCACCCTTTGGAGTCGACCATGCCAACCATAGCCCCTCATCTTAAACCCGGTGATTCTGCCCCTGATATTACCTTGCTGGATATTCACGGCGACCGTATTCAGCTTGCCGATTTCTGGAAAGACGGCCTCACCTTGATGAGCTTCTTGCGTCATTTCGGCTGTATTCACTGCCGTCATCGCCTTGCCGAACTCGAACAACATCGCGATCAATTGACGGCGGTGGGTTTCAATCTCTTAGCCGTCGGCCTAGGCGAACCCAAACATGCCGAACGCTACTGCGGCAAGCTCGCCCCGCATCTGACCTGCTTTGCCGATACCGTCAATGATGGTTACTATGC
>JBBSBS010000032.1:0-29817 GCA_038251045.1 Aggregatilineales bacterium
CTAGGGTATCCTCAACGGCTTCAATTTGTTGTAGAACATTCGGGTGTGAAGTGTCCACGACATGAATTAGCAAATCTGCTTCAATGATTTCTTCAAGTGTTGCCCTAAATGATGCTACCAAATGTGTCGGTAGTTTTTGAATGAAACCTACCGTATCGGTCATCAATACATGTCGGCCTGACGGCAAATCCACCTTGCGGGTCAGCGGATCTAGAGTCGCGAACAGTTGGTTTGCAACATAAACTTCTGAACCTGTTATGGTACGCAGTAAAGTTGATTTGCCTGCATTGGTATATCCAACCAGCGCAATTACGGGAATGCCAGCACGACTCCGTTGACGGCGATATTGGCTGCGATGTTCGCGGACATGCTCCAAATCTTCCTTTAACTTGGAAATTTTTCGACTGATCTCGCGTTTATCGACTTCAAGCTGGGTTTCACCCGGGCCACGCAACCCCACGCCGCCGCTTCCCCCACGAGCACCGCCACCTCCAGCTTGCCGAGCAAGATGTGTCCACAGACGGGTCAAACGTGGAAGGCGATATTCATATTGCGCAAGTTCAACCTGCAAGGCACCTTCATGAGTACGTGCGTGTTGTGCAAAAATGTCAAGAATAAGTGCGGAACGATCCAATACCTTTGTCGTTTCACCGAATTCACGCTCAAGCTGTCGTTGATGGCGCGGTGAAAGTTCATCATCAAAAATAACGACATGGGCATCCAGATTGCTCATTTGATCACGAATTTCTTCGACCTTGCCCGAACCAACGTATGTATTAGGGTCGATCTGCTGCATTCTCTGCACCATTTGCCCAACCACCTCCAAGCCGGCAGTGTCCGCAAGCATTGCCAACTCCTGTAGTGAATCTTCCAGTCTTAGTAGTGGTCGCGAATTTTTTACCTGTGCACCAATAAGTATGGTGCGCTCTTTCTCCGGTAGACCTGACAACAAATCATGCATATGCACATTTCACAATTCTATTTATTGATTTGAACTTGTTTGTTTGGATACCATTCTCGTAATCGTGCGAGCGCGAGCTCTAACCGGTCGTCTGAAATCCCCAAACTAATACGGATGTACTTCTTACCACCCGGACCGTAAGCGCTTCCAGGGGCGAAGGCAATATGAGCTTGCGCGAGTGCTTCATTCACATAACTATCTCCATCCCCGTTTTCAGTTTGTGCCCAGATGTACAAGGAGCCTTTCGGGGTTTGGGCTTTTAACCCGATTTGTGGCAGTGTTTCTAAAATTTTATCCCGTCGCCGCTGGTACATTGCGTTGCGTTCATCGATCCACGATTGTGGAGTTGTATCAAGCGCCGTGATACCCGCATCGTAGATCGGGCGGAAATGCCCACTGTCCACATTACTCTTTACTTGTAAGAGGGTTTTCAACACATCAGCGTTCCCAACAGCTGCGCCTAACCGCCAACCACCCATGTTAAATGTTTTTGAAAACGACATAAATTCAACGGTACACTGTTTGGCATTTTTTGCCTCCAGAACACTCGCGGCTTTGTAGCCATCATAAGTAACATCAACATAGGGGTTGTCCGAGGCTAAGATTATGTCATGTTTATTACACCAATCTACGACTTCTTGATATAAATCTAACCCGGCAGTTGCTCCCGTTGGGTTATTTGGATAATTAACCCACATCAGCTTGGCTTTATTGGCCAAATTTTCTGGAATTGTACCGACATCTGGCAGGAAGTTTGTTGGTGACAGTGGGATCCAACTAACTTCCGCACCAGCTAATTGCGCACCCATTGAATAAGAAGGGTAGCTAATATCTGGAACGAGTGCTAAGTCGCCACGATCGAGATAGGCCAAACACAGATTGACGATTCCTTCCTTACTACCAATGAGCGGTAACACTTCATGCTCAGGATCCAGAAGGACCCCGAACCGCCGTTCGTAATAATGGGCCACCGATTTTCTAAATTCCGGGATACCTCTGTAGCCAGAATACCCGTGAGTAGAGGCTTGATGAGCTGATTTTGCTAAAGTTTCTACAACAGGTTTAGGCGGTGGCATATCCGGACTGCCAATATCTAAACTGATGATATCAATACCTTGAGTGCGCAACTCATTTATTCGCTGTGCGATAACTGCAAAGAAGTAAACTGGTAGGTTATTCAAACGATCCGCAGACTTTGGCATAAGGGGTTTATTTCTTTCAATATTGGCATTGGTAAGGCAAGGTAATTATGTGTTCGACACGTCCCAGTTCGCTTGATCTAGTACTGAATTACCCATTGGTACCATTATATGAAAAATGCTTCCGGGACAGCGAATTTCATCATAACCATCACTTTCGGCCCAAATTGTACCGCCATGTGCCTCGATAATTCCTTTGGCAATGGGCAGACCAAGACCGGGACCGCCGCCTTTGAATTTAGTTTTTCCGCTTGAATGCAATGATGCATCACCGAGCGCGGAAAAACTATCGAAGATATGGTTTATGTTGACAGGATCAATACCAACACCGCCGTCAATAACCATAATATCAGTAAATCCGGGAAGCGATCTCGCCTGTACGACTACCCGATTGCCGTCGGGCGTGTATTTGACCGCATTCATAACTACTTTCTGGACTGCTTGAAGGAGACGATCCGGATCAGCATAGGTTGGCTCTTTTGGAATACTGTCCCGGTTGATTTCGATTTCCACGGTGCGCGTCGCAAATAACTTGCGTGCATTTTTTTCGGCTGCAATAATGAGTTGGTTGAGCCACACCGGTTGGAAATGGAACTCCATCATTTTGAGATCAAGCAAAGAGACATCAATAATATCGTTGATAATGTCTCGCAAGCGTTTTGTGCCACTTTTAACGCCGTCAATTAACATAACACTTTGCTCATCCTTTGAGGAGGCTTGCATAGTGACCATCATGTCGACATAGCCCTCAACCAAGGTCAGCGGCGTTCGCAATTCATGGGCAGCAACGGCAATGAAATTGGATTTACTTTTGTCTAGATGTTTAACGCGCAACTGAGCCTTGTGAAGCTGCTGTCGCATATTCGCAAGGAGAGCACCATTTTCACGACTTGCCAGATAAGATATTGCCTCTGTGAAAATAATATCAGTTTCGCCAAGAATCGGAATTGCTTCGTCCGGTGCACACGTTTGTAAAACCTGTGTCCATGTAACTTGCTTTAATGTTGCTAGCAATGGAATGAGGCTGGTCATTTCCCCGTCTGTTGGGATACTGCGCCCAGCTACCCAATTGTCTAATATGGTTGCCAAAGGAACAAGTGAGTTGCTTTGGGCGGAATTCCATAAACCATCGAAAAATGTCCGAACCGAATTAGCAACTTGTAGTTTTACGGTTTCGTCCTGCGATAGTCTGGTCACAGCATCTTCAATTAGTGCTTCAGAATATAACTCAAGCCATTGTCGCAGATCGAGCATGATTTATTCTACATCCTAGCATCTAATATCCTTTATAATCGGCTGCAGCACTTCATGATTATTAAGTCGCCAAATTATATGATTGCGCGAGGCTAGATTGCAAATAGGAGTCTTCTAGCTGCAAAATTGAGGCTTTAAGCGTGGCAATCGCTCGTTCAGCATAGGCCGTATATCGAACGCGCTTATCTTTCACCGGCGGATCTAATTCGGGCATTATGCCAAAATTGGCTTTCATAGGTTGAAAGTATTTGGGTTCAGCGTGAGTTACGTAATGACATAATGCTCCAACCATAGTTACAGGGGACAAGATATAGGCCGATTTTCCTTCAAGCTGTCGGGCGAGATTAATCGAGGCAACTAGTCCAGTCGCAACGTTGCCGACATAGCCTTCGACACCTGTTATCTGACCTCCAAAAAACAAGTCGGATCGTTTCTGGAATTGCATGGTAGGCCGTAGTAATGTGGGTGAGTTGATAAAAGTGTTCCGATGCATTTGCCCCATTCGTACGAATTCTGCATTGGCAAGACCCGGTATCAGGCGCAAGATTTGTTCTTGTTCGCCCCATTTGATGTTGGTTTGAAATCCAACTATGTTGTAGAGACTGCCAGCGATATTATCGCGGCGGAGTTGGACAACAGCATGTGGGCGCTTTCCGGTGCGAGGATCGTGAAGTCCAACGGGTCGCATAGGGCCAAATGCTAATGTGTCATCGCCTCTGGAAGCAAGTTGTTCAATCGGCAGGCAACCTTCGAAAAAGTGAGGGTCTTCGCGTTCAAAATCACGCAAATCCGCACTAGTAGCTGACCGAACTGCTTGAACAAAAGCATTGTACTCGTCTTTGTTCATCGGACAATTTATATAATCGCCATCTTCTTCTTCGCCACGATCATAACGACTGGCTTTGAATGCAATAGACATATCTATGCTTTCAAAGGTCACAATAGGCGCAATGGCATCATAAAAATACATATATTCTTGGCCTGTTAATCGCGCTATTTCGGTAGCAAGGGCAGGGGCAGTTAATGGCCCTGTTGCGATTAAGGTTGGTCCATCTGGTATCGATAAGACTTCCTCGCGGATAATAGTTATATTGGGATTTGCCTGCAGTTTTGAGGTAACAAGGGCTGCAAAGGCATCACGATCCACAGCCAAAGCTCCACCGGCGGGTACAGAAGTTTGTTCTGCGCAAGAAAGTAATAATGAACCGAGTAATTTCAGTTCGTTCTGGAGCAAACCGCTCGCACGATCTGGTAATTTTGAGCCAAGTGAATTGCTACAAACCAATTCTGATAACCGATTTGAAACGTGCGCTCCTGTCGTACGATTTGGACGCATCTCGTACAATTCAACATTAAATCCTCGTTCCGCAAGCTGCCATGCTGCTTCGGAGCCGGCTAATCCACCACCGACAATTGTTACGTGCTGACTCATTTGTTATTTCAATCCTTTGACACTTAAATTCATTCACTGGCTATTAAAATAGAGTGTTTGCGATTTCGTTTAACTAAATCAGTTCTTTTGCTAAGTCATAATACGACTGAATTTTGTTCCTAGAATCGGTATTGGGAGGGACAATTAATAGTGCTGATTGATAAGCTTGAATGGCTTCGGTATAACGCTTCAATGCAAAAAACGCATTCCCTAAGAGATCATATACTCTAAAGTCCACAATTAGATGACCATCGTCATGAGCTGTGTTCAATAACTTGTTTAGTATTTCAATGGCTTCAGAGTAACTACGTTTTTGATAGAGTGCTCGGGCGATTTGTTGATATAAAAAGGATTCCCAAGGATGGTCTGGATTAAATTGGAGTGCCGCAGTGTAATCGGAAATTGCATCATCAAATTTCCCGAGAGCAAAGTGCGCGTTACCACGCATTTCGTATACTCTAGACCATGTAACATCGGCTCCCGGAGGTCTTTTTGTTTGTTGTGTAAATTGATCGAGGTATGCTAGGGTTTCACGATCGTGCCCCTGCAAACCTGAAAGAAGTTCGGTGATATTGAGAATCGCTTCTGATAATGATCGCTTCTCTATTTGAGAACCAGACGCGATTTTTAACCCCGCTTCTGCAACTCGTAATGCTGAATCGGTATCACCAATCGTTTTAAAGACCCGCGACCGAAGTATGTGAACCTGTACAAGCCAATGACCATCTTCGTCATGAGGGTATGTATTGATCGCGCGTTCAAGAAAGGTTAGTGACTTTGGTAAATCTCGTGTTTCATAAAAAGCGATGAAGCCTAATCGTTCATAACAAAATGCCGACAATGCGCGTACATGGCTTGCACTTAGGAGGGCTTTCTGAAAATAACCCTCAGCAACCGCGATATTTGTTTGCGTAAGTTGAATACGCCCTTGCTGATAATATATCCAGCCCAAGTTTGAATAATCTGGATCAAGAGTAATTAGACGCTCATATGCTTGTTGAGCACGTAACGCGTCGGTTCGATCTGCAAAGCCAACACTTGCTAATTCAAACCGGGCAAAATATGCATCACCAAACAATTCAAGCAGATCCAAATCTGTATCATCATTTTCTTGACCGAGTTTCTGCGAAAAAGTTAAATCGTCAATTGCATCCTCTGGCCTTCCAGAAAGTAGGCGCGTACGCGCACGCAGCATATACAACGATCTTAATTCGCTAGGTGTCAAATCCAGTCGCAGAAGGCGCGCAATTACAATGTCAGCCCTTTTTATGTCGCGATTGGCGATCAGGGTTTTTATCTGTTGAATTTCGTGCATAACACATCCAAAACGCTATATATGTGTTGGCACTCATTATACTGCATGAAAGTACAGTAAATAAAAAGTGCGGCATATATGCCGCACTTTTTATTTACTGTGGTTTTTTGTTTAGGAAGATTACGGCTTTGCGCCGAGAATTATGGTCGCGTTTTGCCCGCCGAGTCCGAAGCTGTTTGAGAGAATATACCGCAACCCCTTTGCATCACGAGCAACGTTGGGAACATAGTCTAGATCACATTCGGGATCAGGGGTTTCGTAATTTATTGTGGGATGAATGATTTGGTCAAAGAGACTCATCGCACATGCGATAATCTCAATTGCACCTGATCCGGCTAATGCATGCCCCATCATGCTTTTGGTCGAACTTATAGCCAAATTATAGGCCTGTTCACCAAATACGTCTTTTATTGCAAGTGTTTCCATCGCGTCATTTGCCTTGGTAGATGTACCATGCGCGTTGATGTATTGGATATCTTCGGTGTTGACATGGGCATCGTCGAGTGCCCAGCGCATTGAGCGCTTTGCTCCTCCACCTTCAGGATCTAGAGCAGCGATATGATAGGCATCGGAAGAAGACGCGTGTCCTAAAATTTCAGCGTATATTCTCGCGCCGCGCTTTAAAGCATGGGCGAGGCTTTCGATGATGACAATGCCGCAGCCCTCGCTAAATACGAAGCCTGAGCGATTTGCATCAAATGGACGGCTGGCGGCGGATGGATTGTCGTTGAATTCGTTTGCCAGTGCCTGCATAGCATCAAAACCGGCAATAGCATAATCTTGCAAAACGGCTTCGACACCGCCTGTAATAACTATATCGGAACGTCCATTACGGATGAGTTCGGAAGCCTCGCCAACCGATTGTGTACCTGCCGCACAAGCAGTTGAGGGAGCATTTAGTGGGCCCAATGCCCGAAAAAACTTACTCACGTAATGCGCGGGCATATTGGGTAGCGAGTTAATCAGTGAAAGCGGATTCGGTTTAATAAATCCGGATGTCTTGTACTTATACGTGCTTTGCTCCGCCATTTCATGTGCTCCGAGCGACGAGCCAATAACGACACCGACACGTTCCCCTTCGGCTTCGATTTTTTCTGCACTAAGACCCGCATCTTCAATTGCCATTCCGGCTGCCGCAACGGCAAAATGCGAGGCTCTTCCCATACGGCGTGCTTCTTTACGATCAATATAATCTGTTGGGTCGAAGTCACGCACTTCGCCACCGATCTGTACAGACACATGATCAATGGGAATAGTTTCAATTCTTCGGATACCAGATTTACCTGCTTTTAGACCATCCCACAGGCTTTTCGCTGAGCCAAGAGCCGTCATCGCCCCAAGCCCAGTAATTACTACACGGGGACGACCATTACGCAACAATTCCATTCCGTACCTCTCCACTTTGTCTTTATTTAGGAAGGCTTTCAAGTCCCAAACTTATTGATTGAATGACCTCGCCCTTTACTGCCATCCGTGCTTGCCCAATGGCATTCTTAATAGCATTGGCGTTCGAACGACCATGTCCAATTATTACAACACCGTTTACCCCCAAAAGTGGTGCGCCACCGATTTCAAAAGGATCAACTTGTTTATAAACGCGCCTAAAAGCACGTTGCGCCAAAAGACCACCTACCATTGCTACAGGATCTTGTTTAATTTGTTGGCGGATAAGACTGAAAAGGGCATTGCCCATTGCCTCAAGTGTTTTAATGGCGATGTTCCCTACGAATCCGTCGGTGACAATAACATCTGCATTTCCCTTCAACATGTCACGCGGTTCGATGTTGCCAATAAAGTTGACGGACGAAGTTTTCAACAATGCGCTTGATTCCTGAACGAGTTGGTTGCCCTTTGTTTCTTCTTCCCCATTTGAAAGTAAGGCAACACGCGGATTTTGCAGCCCAAGTGCCTTTTGTGCATAGATTTGACCCATTAGAGCAAACTGCACTAACCAATCCGGTTTAGCATCTGTGTTGGCCCCAATATCTAAGAGAATGATAGTTTTACCATTTGTCACACGGATAATCGAGCTTAGGGCAGGGCGTTTCACATTTTGGATTCGATGTAAAGTAAACAAAGTGGCGATTGTCATAGCCGCACCTGTATTGCCAGCAGTGACAAATGCATCTGCTTCCTTTGCTTTTACTAGATTCATGCCCACATGCATTGACGAATTGGGCTTACTTTTACCGACAAGCGCAGGTTTGTCATCCATAAGTATGGCATCAGCCGCATGGACTATAGAAATATTTAGTCCGGTAGTATCGTACTTAATTAGTTCCTGCTTAACGCATGTTTCATCCCCTATAATCAAGATTGTTTCGCCAAACTCACGGGCTGCTAGGACAGCTCCTTCAACATCTGGCACGGGGCAGGTGTCACTACCCATCGCATCCAATGCTATTCGCATAGGCTTACTCTCAATCTTTCGTCAATTCCTATAGTTGAGGTGTAGGATAACAGAATTTACACAGGTATTCCACTTGAACCACATTCGGGAATTGACACGCAATGACCGCACAGTATAATGATAAAGTTCTTTAAGCTCCCAAGCCCCGGTGGCGGAACTGGCATACGCGCACGCTTGAGGTGTGTGTCCCTCACGGGTTGGAGGTTCGAGTCCTCTCCGGGGCATCCAATTATCCACTTTAATCGGTGGATTTTTGTTTTTATTGAATTTGAAATAATTAAGCATTTGACGTTTGCGCCATGCTTCACTTGAGTGTAAACTGCAAATAGCATTGCGCATTAACACATTTGCCTTTTCTACATCTCCCATCAGGAGAATATCTGAATGAACCAGAACATTGAAATAGCCTTAAAGCAAGCATTTAGCTTAATAGAGGCAGATCAGTTGGAAGAAGCCAAAGCTTTGTTGCGGCCAATCCTAGAAGCTGAAAAGGATAACCCTGATGTGTGGTGGGTATACTCTCACGCAGTCAAAGATGTTGAAACCGCACGTTTGGCTCTGAACAATGTTCTCCGAATCGAACCGGATTATCCGGGAGCGCGTGATCTATTTGATCAATTAGAATCTGTGGAAATGGCGAAGGAAATCGAAGATTTTGGCGTTGATCCTTCATTTGTACCAGCTTTGCCAACAACTATTCCCGGAATCTCTCCGTTACCGTCCCGCGAACGTGCATCGTTTGGAGGCGAATCCGCCTCCATTGACGACGAAATGCCAGATGATTTATTAGATGATGAGCAAGAAGACGAAGCGTTTTATCGTCGCCCGTTGTTCTATGTGCCATTGATTAGCCTTCTGTTGATTGCTGCTCTGGCAATTGTAATATTCAAGCCTTTTGCGGTGAATTCTCCAACTGTTCCAACAGCGATAGGTGATGCAACGGCACAATCATTAGTGTTGGTGACTCCGACTGTGGAGGAGATCAATGGCTCGGCTCCAACTTTAGAACTACTTGTCCCAACCAATAGCGCCACCTCCATTCCTGAGCAACCTCCCTTGGATTTCACGTCCGTTACCAGTGCATTGAGCCAATTCACACTCCCCCCTAATGGTGGGGTTACTTTTGAGGAGACAGCCCTCGGAAAAACGTTGGTTGCTTCATTTTGTACCACCGCCGGCAGAGAAATGCGTGCTCTGTTGCCGACAGCGATGAATGAGCTTGCGAAGGTAAGCGGCCCATTTGCAGAACAATCTAATGCCATTGCAGTTAGTATGGTCGATTGTGATACGAACTCAACACTGTTGAAGTTGGGAGTTCCAATAAATGATGTCACCTCATTTGCGTCCGGAACTTTAAGCGAACAAGAATTCCAAACAAAGTGGAAACCGCTAGGTTAGTTTGAAACGTACATCTTACGTTTCAACAGTTTCGGCTTTCAAGTGAATGGTAAAGGTAGTTCCATTATTCACTTCACTCTCCACGGTAATCATCCCGTTGTGGCCTTGTATGATGCCATAACTTACAAACAGCCCCAAACCGGTACCGTTGACCTTGGTTGAGAAAAACGGATCGAAAATTTTATTGATTTGCTCCGACGGAATTCCGCAACCACTATCTGAAAACTTCACTATTATTTCATTCGATTCGATCCAGCCGTTTATGTCTAGAACGCCGCCGCGCGGCATTGCGGCTTGAGCGTTTAAGACGAGATTCATAAAGACCTGTTCCAGTTGATCTTTATTTCCAAAAGTGGGTAACGCAGAGGGAATATTGAGTTTAATACTCATTCCCTCTTTCTCAAAAAACTTCCGATTCAAACTCGCTACAGTTTCGATGATGGTCCCGATGTCTATCAATTCCATCTCGAGATTGTTGTTGTTTCTTTTACCGGCGAAATCGAGTAATTGGTTAACAATGCGACGGATGCGCTCTACGCTTTCTTGCGTAATCTGAATTGCTCGTATATCTACCGGAATATTATTTTGGATGTCTTCCAACATGTCACCCAGATTAATGCGGATTGGTTGCAGCGGGTTGTTGATTTCATGGGCAATGCTGGCGGCTAATTCACCGATGGAAGCCAATTTCTCTGAACGAATTAACATTTCTTGGGCGGATTTTAATTCAGCGGTTTTAGCTTCTACCATTTCTTCGAGTTGTGAAGAATAGTTCAACTGGATTTCATATAGCTCAGCATTACGCAACGCAAGGGCTGCTTGACGACCGATACCTTCAAAGAGCCGAAGATGATTGTCATCATAAGCAAGATTTGGAATGGTCGACACCAGCATGAGCATTCCTAGTAACTTCCCGGCATGTTGTAACGGGACGGTCATACCGCTTGAAAAGTCTTCCGGTAAACCAGCAACAGACTTATTCCACAGCAAAGATTGACCAGTTTGGAGGAATTCACTAACTACAATTGTATGATTGATGTTGTTTGCTAAGTCGTCGGGCAAGTCTTTACTTTGTAAATGTAAATGGGCAATTTTTAGTTCGTCATCTAATTGATATATCGATGCTAGGGAACCCGGAAGTAAATCTAGAACGAAATAGGGTACCAAGTTGAGTAGCTCATCAGCATTGACGTGTTGATTAAGAACTTCACCCACACGCAATAGAACCTCCAATTCTTGTGTGCGGCGTTGCAATGCTTCTTCAAGTTTGTGCGCTCGAATTTTGCTACTTGCTCTTGCTAATAGTTCACGAGGATCAAATGGTTTTTGAACAAAATCATCAGCCCCCAAATTGAGCCCGTAGGCGATGTCACTGGGCTGCCTAGCTTTTGCGGTTACTATAATTGTCGGGATTGAGGTAGTTACCGGGTTTTCTCTTAAAGCCTGTAGGGTTTCAAATCCATTTTTCTTTGGCATTTGTACATCTAGAAGTATGAGATCGGGAATCTGGTCAATTGCTGCTTGAAGCGCTGCTTCCCCGTCATGTGTACTATGAACCCGATAGCCTTCGCGTTCGAAAATGCGAGTTAGCATAATAGTGGTTTGCATTTCATCGTCTGCAACTAATACCAACGGAGCGATTTGTGTATCGTTCATTTAAAATTCCCTAATTAGACTTGCACGTACCTCGTCCAGCTTTTCACATTATTGATCAGCACTATCAGGTTAAGGCCACGAGTGCTACAATTTGGCGTATCTGTAGTAAACCATATAAGTTTCATCAAATGCAAAAAAGTTTCGATGCAGCTCACAATTATAAACGATCTCTACTTTATGGCGCATTATTAGGCGTGGCAATTGGAATTGCTTTTGCGGCAGGATTTGTGGTTCGCGGAGCGGTTGATCCTCTTCCTGCACAAGCTGCTGAAAATCACTATGCGTTGCTTAACGAAGTGCAAACTTTAATCGACCAGCACTATCTTCGCGAACAACCATCAACTCAGCTGCGCGCATATGGGGCTATTCGTGGATTGATTGGAACATTGAATGATAAATATACATTTTTTGTTGATCCGCCGGTGGCTCAAAGTGAGTCGGACGTACTTGCCGGAACATATGGTGGGATTGGGATACAAGTTGAACGTTCAGAAACAGGGAAATTAATCATCTATCCGTTCAAGGATAGTCCAGTTTTGCAACAGGGAATAACTGAGGGCGATGAGCTCATTGCTATCAACGGAATCGCCGTGGATTTGACTATTCAGCCAGATGAATTAGATCAAAAGCTGCGAGGTGAAGTCAAAGAAGGCAATGGGGTGAATTTAACTGTTAGAAAAAGTGATACCAGCGAATTCAATGCCTTTGTACCTTATGCGGTAATTAATGTCCCATCAGTTATCTGGAGGGTATTGGCTGATAATCATGACATCGGTTATGTGCAAATTACATTGTTTACCAGTCGAACTCCGGATGAACTCAGCGAGGCTCTAAAAGATTTAATCGCCAGTAATGTAAAAGGGCTGGTGCTTGACTTAAGGAACAACAGCGGAGGATTGTTGAGAGAATCAGTTGAGGTTGCAAGTCAATTTCTTGATGGTGGAGTTATCGTTTATGAGAAAACCAGCAACTTTGAAAGTCCTTTAAATGCATCTACTGACGGCCTAGCTACTGATCTCCCAATTGCTATACTCGTCAATGGCGGAACCGCAAGTGCTGCTGAGCTGGTCGCCGGGGCAATACGGGATCGGCAGCGCGGGATTTTAATCGGGCAAACTACCTATGGTAAAGGCACCGTGCAGCAAATTTTTAGACTTTCTGATAATTCCTCCTTACACATTACGGCAGCTGAATGGTTAACTCCCAATCATCAACATTTGGACGGTCTAGGCTTAGAACCCAATATAGCAATGATCCCTGATGTCAATGGGCGTGATGTGGAACTTGGGGAAGCGGTTCGTCAAGTGTTAGCGGTGATTAATAAGTAATCAAAGTGATCGATTAAGTATGGCTGATATTAAAATTGTCTCTAGAAATCGCAAGGCCCAACATGACTATCATTTAGAACGGACTTATAATGCTGGGATAGCATTACAGGGTTCTGAAATTAAGTCTATTCGTTCAAACAATATCAATTTGCGAGATGGATTTGTCCAAGAAAGAGATGGGGAACTCTGGCTAATAGGTGTGCATATTTCCCCATACAATCAGGGTAGCTTGTTCGGTCATAATGATCCTGTTCGTCCACGAAAACTCCTCCTGCATAAAAAGGAAATTGCTCAAATTATTTCGCAAAGCCGCGAACGTGGTTACACTGTAGTTCCGACAATGGTATTTTTGGAAAGAGGGCGTGCGAAGGTTGAAATTGCCTTGGCAAAAGGCAAAAAGACGTTTGACAAGCGGGATGCTATTGCCAAGCGCGATGCAGATCGTGAGATTCGCCGCGTGATTAAAGAGAATTATCAGCAATAATGATATTGCCGCGTTCGATTCGTGAAATCAATGCATTATCAGATCATGAAAAGCATTCGATCTATAAGATGCTTTTACCAGATTGGCTATTCACCAACTATGGCGTACATCCTGAGAAACTTAGTGTGGGTGGGTATTCAGTCGTAAACTTTCGATGTCCTAATGGAAGCAGAGCAGTTGAAATTAGTGTGAAACGTCGAATTGATGACATTGATCCGATGTTGTATATCCACATGGCTGATACTTTCAACAACCAGTTATTGGTCTTACTCGTTGTGGTAAACGATCTTGAGTCTCCCCGGTTTAATACGGATGTCGATGCACAAGGAAATAAAACGCATTTTGGCACTAACAGTCGTAATCTCCTTGCTGAAGAAGCAGCCCTAAACGCAGGGTTAGCACCCGGTCAAATCCGGAAAGGATTACGGTCGTTCAAACAATCAATTGTTATATTTGAAGAATTTGTACGGCAGATGGGACATGATCTGTTCCTAATTGAACCATTGGCATATCACAATGCCATTATTTTTGAACGCTATGGTTTTAACTACATCCGTGGTTATCAAGAGATGGTGCGTATTGATCGAGAGTTTCGGCCCAAGGGTGAGCTTTACAGTAAGCTTTCAAAAGGCTCGGTTTTTCGCGAAGAAAATTCTTGGAAGACAATTAGTGGGCGTTCCTGGGCAATTCATGATGGAATTCTAGGTCACCCTTTCACAGGATTTCAGATGTATAAGCGTTTGGGGATTGATGCGGGCGTTAACACTTTTCCTGATTCAATGTGGTAGATACTGACTCGTTTCTGATTACGAATGAATATGTCCGGCAGGCATTAGAAGCCCTCACACAGATCACGCCTGTTGATGATTTTAGCCCCTTACAATTTCTACAGATTGTTAATGATCATATCCTCACTGCCGATTTTTCATTTTTTGATAAGCCACACCAATATGCATTAAATGAAATTTTGATATCTGTGATTCAACAGGAATATTCACGTCAGCGTAATTTACATGACATGCCCAAGTTCGAAGTCGAAATTAGTAAATCACTTGCGATAAAAATGGTTTCACAAGATATTGCTGCCGGCAGCAATATCTTGGTTGGCTGGGCATGGTTATTTTTCCATTACGTGGTTACGGGTCTGTACATATCACATCAGGAATTCTCTCAAATGGCAAATGTTGATGAGCGCACTTTGCGTCGTTATCAGCATAACGTCATTGACCAGCTAACACACAAACTTATTCAGTTGGAACAGTTTGCACGTAAGAACCAAAGAAAACGAACACTGTATTTACAGCTGCCGCACCGTGGCGAATCACCATTCTTTATCGGGCGGGAAAATGAAATATACCTAGTACAAAATTCTATTTTCAACCATGTTAATGTGGTGGGAGGATCAGGTATCGGGAAATCGTTGTTCGTGGAATATGTGATCAAGGAGAAAATTGATCGTAGTGATCTAGATCAAGTTATATGGATACACTCCGTTCATAGCATTGATAATTTATCAAAATTGCTGCACCAGCGACTGATTACGGAGAAATCTCAAATTACACTCGCAGAGTATTGTTCTTTGAAGCGAGTTGCAATCGTCCTTGATGGCATTGATGAGATACGGACGGATTTTTTATTATTTCAAGCTTTTGCACAGGATTTAGGTCAAGCTTTAATTTATTCGATAGGCAGTCATTTTATTCCAATGCCAGACTGCACTCAGGTGGTATTAAAGGAGCTATCCAGGGTAGAAGCACGGCAAATGATTCGTGGACTCCTAAATGAAAATGATGCTGAAAATATTGCGAGTGCAATTTGGGATTCGACAGGAGGCAATCCATTAGCAATTAAATTGTTATTGCAAAACCGAACTATGTTCAATTTTACAGCGGCTACATCGTTGACTATCGAACATCTATATCGTACTTTTTTTGACCATCTTAGTTTGAGCACCAAGTTGGCCTGGTTAGTAACCTGTGTATTTGATACCGGATATGATTTGCCTCTTTTGGAGTTGACCAAGTTTAATTTATCTCAAGTAGATTTCGAAGATTTTGTGGCATTAATCCGATTCGGAATTATTGCAGACACAGTTTCTAGCATCAGGTTAACCATCTCTGCACGTCACTTTATTCGTCAACGATATAAATCTGATGTGCAGTTGCAAAAGTTATTCTCTGAATTCTTAGCAGGCATGAAGTACAGTTCGAACGATTTGTCGCGCTTACACTTAGCATTAGTTGAATGTACACTATCCAGCGACTGGTTGTTGAATGAATCTGTCGAAACTCGGATAGCAATTGAGCAATTTTGGAGAGACGGAATTCGATATGGTCACTATGCTCAGTGGTATTTGATTTTGAGTGAGTATGTGGATGAACTTTTCCCGGATCGTGTAAACATTTTTAATGGATATGCGATATGTTTACGCTGTTTGGGTCAATGGGAAAAGGCAAAGTCAATTTTAGTGTCAGTGGTTCAATACAGCGGACTTAATGGGCTTTTTATGAAACAATGCGAGGCGCTTCTTGAATTGTCTGTAATTTTTCGTTATCAAGGCGAATATGAAAGCGCAACTGAAGTGTTTTCACACGTAAGGACATTGTTGCGCGCCTCTGTTTCAGACGATGATATACGCGAACGATTGTTAGTTGAGGAAATAGAAATTGCGATTGATTCTGGGCAATTAGATTTGGCAATAGATACGATCAGCAGTCTTCCCATTACACATCCCCGAAAAGGCATTCTCGAACTCGAAATATACGCGCAAATGAACGACAATCCAGTAGGTTTAGAACAAATTGAGGCTCACTTTCATCGTTTACTTGATCGGGCAGACGAAAATCCCTCGATCAAGGCACACATTCACTTTCTTATGGCCCGGATCTACGAGAAAATTCATCGTATCGAGTTTGCCATCAAATATTTCAGAGTTGGTTTAGCTTTTTTCATGGAAGAAGACAATGATCCATTTGCTCTTGCACGTACACAATCTAATCTTAGCGCGCTGCTCATACTCAGAAATGATCTGGACGAGGCTCGGTTACTTCTCAACTCGGCAGAAAATACACAGCGTATAATAGGTGATCGAGTAGGTTTAGCGGCGACGATGCACAATAAGGCCGCCCTAGATCGAAAGTTTGTTGGTTGACCGTCTGGCAAAGTAGGTTACAATAAGGCTGAATAAGCACCCATAGCTCAGTGGATAGAGCATTGGTCTTCGGAACCAGTGGTCGTGGGTTCGAATCCCTCTGGGTGCAATTTGAGCTGGCATCAATAATCTGATGCCAGTTTTGTTGTGAGCAAACTTATTCGAAGGCGATTTAGAATGTCTGGAAACCCCAAGAAACGTGTTTTGTCAGGGATTCAGCCGTCCGGCAACTTGACTATCGGTAATTATTTAGGCGCTTTGAAACAATGGGTAGCCGAACAAGATACGTATGAGTGTTATTTTTGTGTAGTAGACTTACATGCTATTACCGTTCAACAAGACCCTGCTCAACTTCGCGCCAAGACTCGCGAAGTGGCTGCCCTGTATCTAGCATGTGGTTTAGACCCTGAAAAAGTAACTATTTTCGTTCAGTCACATGTGCCGGCTCATTCGGAACTCGCTTGGATACTAACCTGTATTTCTCCGATGGGTTGGTTGAATAGAATGACTCAGTTCAAAGACAAATCTGCCAAGCAACAACAAGATACAATTACTTCAGGTTTATTGAGCTATCCTACATTAATGGCAGCGGACATATTGCTGTATCAGGCTCATGTAGTTCCTGTAGGTGATGATCAACGACAGCATCTTGAATACACGCGTGATTTAGCCCAGCGATTTAATCACATTTACGGCGATACATTTATTCTTCCAGAAGTCATGATTCCTAAAGCAGGCGCTCGCGTAATGGGACTCGATAACCCGCTGGCGAAGATGAGTAAAAGTGAATCAAATGACGGCCATGCTGTTTATCTGTTAGATCCTCCGAATCGTGTCAAGAAAACAGTTATGCGTGCAGTTACAGATTCTTCTGGGGAAATTCGATTTAGTCAGGACAAAGAGCGCCAAGGCATTAATAACTTATTGACAATTTATCAAAGTTTGACTGAACTAACAATCGACGAGGTTGAGGCTCAGTTTGCGGGAAAAGGCTATGGTGATCTCAAAAGGGCTATTGTTGATGCCATTAATTCCACCTTAGAACCTCTTCAAAAGAGGTACATTGAAATCATGAGTGCCCCGGAATACCTTGATAATATTTTGGCAAGTGGATCTGCAAAAGCGAAAGAAAAGGCGAATCAAACGCTGAAACAGGTTCAAAAGCGAGTGGGTTTTATACCAGCCCTGTAATGGCATTCTGTTCCGACAGAAAAGACCCAAGCTTGACCTTGTAAATGTGAACTGCTAGAATAAATTTCTCTTTAGGCTCCATTCGTCTAGAGGCCTAGGACGTAGCCCTCTCAAGGCTAAAACAGGGGTTCGAATCCCCTACGGAGCAATATATTAGCACTCGTTTGAGCAGCGGTTATCACTGGGTTTTCTGTACAATTCGAAATCCTATAGTCGCATGATAGCAAAGTGGGTCAAGATAATAGTGAAACGAGATTTGTGAGCGTTGATAGGCGCTTACAAATGAACCTCCGAATACAGCACGTTCTCCCGTCAAAGCCGTGTCCGTTATTTCTTCTCCTGTAGGTGTATATTCACTTTGATCTTGCTTAGGCTTTGCGTTTAGGCACCATTCCCATACATTTCCGGCCATGTCATAAACATTGAATGGGCTAACGCCGTTACCATAGCGCATGACAAGCGAAGTCATTTTTATTTCACTTTCACGCGTATTGCATCGTGTTTTGTCAAATACATTGCCCCAAGGATAGGTTCGATCGTCATCGCCCCGTGCAGCTCGTTGCCACTGAAATGCGGAAGGTAAAGTTACTGTTGTATTGAGCTTTGAACTCAACCATCTGCAGTATGCCATTCCATCGTACCAATTAACCATTTCACGAGGACGTTCATCACCTCGGAAGCGACCGGGTTTTGGCTCTGGATTATTGATGCGCCAATTATATGCCTCAGGAGAAAATTCCCACCATTCGGTGTTTGCATATCCATCAGCATTTTCGGCGAAGACGTGGAATTGACTGTGTGTAACCGGATATTTGCTTATACGAAATGACCCAATATTAAATTTTCGTTGCTGAGTTTTGTTGTTTTTGTCAAGATCATCGACAGAAACCATTCCGGCTGATATATCACACCATTCCAAAAGCGGAAGTGAAAAAGTTGATTTGTATTCTTGTGGCGCAGAGACCAAGACTACAGAACCTTTATTTTCTTCTGGTTTAGAAATGAGCTGTGCTAACTCGTCAGGGTCATAATCTGGATAGTCTCGCCTGAACGCCTCAAACGCTTCGAGCCCCAGTTTTCGCGTTCTGCTTAGATTTACTAGTTCGGCAATTTGCTTATATTCGCGTTCCGCTTCCCGTAAATACGACAAGCGTTCCAAAGCGGTTTCTGCTTCTTGCAATAATGCATCGAGATTGATGAATCGCGAGGTGAAACCGCTTTCTTTAGCCTGTTTAAGGTGAAAAACAGCTTGGTCAAATTGACCGTTTTCCATTGCCGTTGCCGCTACACTTATCACATTTGCAGAATTTGCGACCGGTGGCGCAACACGATCTGAGGCAATTGCAGATACGGGTAGGGCAGGGTGCTTTCGCCGCTCCGCGATATAGATTGAATTGAGCAGAATTTTAACAGCTTCGATAGTAATGCCGTTTGTTAAATCGACATACTGCATATCATTTAGATTTGGAGGCAATGTTACTTCTGAACGGATGAGTACTGGAACAATGTGTTTGCCGAGACTCTGTGCTAATTCAAATTCTTTCCGGCAATATTCTGAAGAAATTGAATCTGGCGATAACAGATAGACAAAACTTTCACACCAGTCGAGCCTTCGTAATATTTCTTTCCACCAATTTTGTCCGGCGTAGAGTCGCTGGTCATACCAAGTTTCATGTACATCCAGCGTGTCGACAATTTGAATGCAGAAAGGTTTGTCGACACGGGCATAACTTACAAAAATACGCATAGGGTTAACTCGTCAATTCTGTTGAATAGCGCAATATTTAGCACCGTTATGACGACTGTTGTTGATTTGTCCGCCACAATGACAATGCATTGTTTGCCTCATCGGTTTTAATTTCGTCAAGAATACCTGCAATTACATCGCAAATTCTCTTTTGCTCCCAGTAAGGACCGCCATTGTCAGAAAGGCTTGGCACCAATGCGTAAACCAATTTTGCATCTACCATTCCTACCAACGCGTTGGCGGCTGCCCAACGAACATGTTCACTTTTATCTTTGAGGGAGCTAATTAAAGATTGTATCGTTGATTTGTGCTTAATTTTACCCAAACTTTCTACGGCCGCCAATCTTACAAATTCCTCTGCATCTTGGCTAGCCTTTTCCAATGCTGCCAAAGATTTTTCGCCACCCAAACTACCCAAAGCTTCAGCGGCAGCCTCGCGCACTACTGCATGTGGCTCTATAATCATATCGGACAAGGCTGTGGACGCAGTTGCTTCGCCTATCTCGGCTAATGCACGGATTGCAGCTACTTTGATTTTCCAATTTGAGTCCGACAGTCTTTGAATTAAATGTGGAATAACATTTACATTCCCAATCCATCCCAAGGTTTCTACACCGGACCAGCGTATAACCCAATCATCATCATTCAGTACTTCAATGATTTGGTTCATTACCTGCAAACTGACTGTCCCTTTAAGATTTTTAGTATACTCACGTAGTTCTCTCGCCGCGTTGTTACTGGTACTCCATCCACTGTCCTTCAACTGATTAAGAAGTTCTGCTATGCGGAGATCGCCTTTTGGAGTTGGATGAGGAGTAATACTTAGTTTCAGGTCACTGTTTTCGTCTCCGGCTATGATGACTTTTTTTGTTTCATTGGTTTTCACTTTTAGAAGCCGGGACTTTACTAGTTCAGACGAGCTGGCGGTAGCTTGAATATCTTCTGTCACCGATTTTTTCCGGTCTACAAGGTGCGAGGCGGAAAGTATTCTTGAGGCCATTTCACTAACCGTGTGTTTACGCAATTTTGATCTCTCCGTATCGGATAAACAGTCAATCACCCGTTGAATCACACTGGGTTCAATTGAGTTCCTGAGTCCGTGCAAAGCTGCTAGTCGAACATCGATATCCTCATCATATGAAAACTGGATTGCGAAGTCGACGAAAATTTCGTCCGCTGGCTCACAAAGGTATTTTACAATAGCATATCGCGATACTGTGTCCATTGCACATACAGCATTTGTGAATTGTTTGTTATTTTGGGTGAAAATTTGTACGAGAGACATACGAATATATTTTTGGACGGCTAGATTGTGATACATTGAACCATTGACCAGATGCAGAATTGTCTGCGGATCGTTTAGGTTTCCTAAGGCAATTGTTGCTGCAATTGCTACACTTTGACTTGTATCCTGCAATTTTTCTACAAGTGACGGAGCGGCAGCTTTATCTCCCAATGCTCCAAGTGCCCATGCTGCTTTCCTTCTGATTTGGGTATCGTTGCTGCGAAGCAGTTGAACCAATGTAAGCAGCGAGTCAGATCCTATGCGACGCAGACCAATCGCAATGTTATTCCTGTCCTCTCTAGTTGAATCTAGGAGCGCTGCTGACACGCCGGAGAGATGGGGCAGATCCGCACGAAATAATAAATCTAAGGCACACATGCGCATTTCCCATGTACTATCTCTCATTACCTCTACTAGAACAGCTTTTGCACTTTGAACATCGATTTTGAACAATCGCTCTGCAAAATCTACTCTAAAATCGCCTATGCCTTGTAGAGAACGCAGAGTTTTTTCTAAGATATAGGAGTAGGTATCAGATGGCACTGATACTCCTGATATAATGCAATCTAGCGCCAATAATGGGTCGATTTCAGAAAGGTGAATTAAGAGATCGTTTGTATTCGGCATCAAATGACTAAGAATAATTATCGCTTGATCCCATCGCTGCGCTATTCGCCGGTTAGATGAATCCAGAGTAATCCGAGCCAATCTGGGCGGGAGACCGAAGTAGAGCAGGGCAGTTGCAGCGAAATAGTTTTGTAGAAAATCGCTTGTGAAACTGAAATAATTACCATCTTGTGTAAGAATCCCTGCATCAAGACAGGTTTGAATATGGAACTGATCTGGTATGAATTTTATGGCAGTTTCAGTTGCCACACCTTGATACGCTTGTTCCGTGATTAAGGCGGCAAGTTTTGATAGAGCAGGGGCGATGTTGTCGAGACGTTCGTGGGAGTCATTATTGCGAAGGCAGCCAATCGCCCAAGCAGTGCCTACAAGTCGCTTGTAGTAATCGTGAAGTCGCAACCCTTCAAAATCTGTCTCATCCTCGAATTTGACAGAGAGCATACTTGCAGTGAATGTCGGATATTCTAACAGATAATTAGAATATCCGACGGACTGGAGAACTTCATTCTTAACAAGGAATTGGGCAAATGGACGTTCTAAATATGGCGTGCAAAGCTGCACCATAGTCGATTTATTGGGTTCATTGGGCATTATAGTAACGCTATTTGCCGATAACTGAAATGTAACGGGAGAAGGCGAACAAATAATATAGTGGGCAGAACCTGCGGTTTCCGACACCCATTTTTCAAAATGCTTAATAAATTGCCGTGATTTGCGGGAGGTCACATCGACGATATGTATACAAAGAGTAATGTTACCTTGCCTTATATCAGAAGACGGATCTTTACTAAAATAGATCAACTCAGCAAGCCATTGCTGCCAAGTATTTTTTGAATCCCAATCTTCAATGTTTACCGGAACCGGAATTGGCGTTTGAGTATTCGAATCTATATATCGATGAAGGCAAAGTTTTACCAGATACTTTAGAAGTAAACGCATGTCGAGCGTACTGCTGTGGATTGTGATATGTGGGTATCGTTTAGTAATTACATCTAGTGTCTCTTGTCGTTTTGATGGTCTTGTGCTTCGTCTTTCCTTGTTATGAATTATCTTGAAACCCATATTTTTGAATAAGTGATCAATGGGGGTGACACTATTCGCTGTATCAAATTGAATCTTCTCTAGAATTTCATCACTTGTCGTTTTTATCAGTAAGGCTTTTACATATCGATCTTTCAAAGTGGATTGTTGCGCAGGGATTGGCAACGTGGTTTCAAGTAGATTGTTGATTAGGAGATCGATGTTGATGGCGTAACTTTGGTTGCTATGGTCGGTAAAATCTATCGCAGGTTCAAATGCGATTTGAGCAGGCCAATCAGCGATAGTAACAGCTGAGCGAATTATGGGAACAATCACACAATGGAGTTTGTCAAAGCTCCTCAGCAACTCAACAAAATCATTAGATTTCATCAGTTGTGGTCGCATTAGTGCTACTAGTATGTGTAAATCGTCAGCAAAATTCACCGTATCGAGGTTGAATTGCGGAAGGTGCAATAGATTGGTCTTTAGTCCTTGAAATTCTAAATCCGCACGCAAGCGTAATGCAAAGTCGAAGTCAAGAATGTGGTTGACTATGTAAATACTCATATGACCAATTGATTATAAAAAATAGTGTTTCGATAAT
The DNA here is from genome assembly GCA_038251045.1 of Aggregatilineales bacterium. GTDB lineage: Bacteria > Chloroflexota > Anaerolineae > Aggregatilineales > Phototrophicaceae > CFX2. The sequence continues at coordinate 23,063 of JBBSBS010000032.1, forward strand.
ATTAGATTGTAACGTGAGTTCTTCTTTAGTTCAGTGATATTACAGATTTGTAATATGGAGCACTTTAGTGTATTTACTCACGATAATGATACTTATCAGTAAGTAATTTACTTTAAACGTCATGTCATCAAGAAACTTGCGTCTGGGCACAGGTTGATCCATTATAGTGGTTTACCTTATCATTAATATTTTGAGTAGGATTCCAATGAGCAGTTCACGTAACCGCAAACAAGACATAGAGTTTCGACAGCAAGAGGTTGGATATGTAATGGAACGTTGGCGTGCGGCGGATTCATGTTCGCTAATTGGTGTCGGCAGCGTTGGAAAGTCAAACTTGCTGCAACATCTATCTGACGAAACAGTCCAAGCCTTTTATATGAAGGATGTTGCTAGCGGAAAATCTTTCAAGGCAATTATCATTGATCCGAGTATGTTAGGCCCGCTGCCAAATACCACCTCTGTTGACGGCGAAGCGACCCGATGTTGGGCTGGGTACGAATTGATGATGCATCGTCTGTTTCTGGCATTTTACCCATTTACCAATCTTTCCTCCGATGACGCTCGTGTGTTCTACGATACCTATCAGGCATTGCAAGATGGTACAAATCCTCTATATGCCTATATGGGGTTGCGATACTTTGAGCTTGGGCTCGAAATATTTATGAAGCAAGGTATCCAGATTGTATTTATGTTTGATGAATTTGAAGAAATGCTCAAACAACTCCCTGTGAAATTCTTTCTCACCTTGCGTGGTTTAAGGGATGCCAACAAGAAAAACATCTCATATTTAACATTCACTAGGTCGCCACTCCCAGAACTAACCCAGCGTTTTGAAATAGACTCGTTGGCTATCGAACCGTTTGTCGAGCTTTTCAACGATAATTTAATCTATGTCGGCCCATATAATGAGTCAGATGCCCGAAATATGATTAGGGATCTGTTGAAACGTAATGATCGACATTACGAACAATATGCAATCGACTTCCTCCTTTGGGCAACAGGAAGATATGCCGGCTTGATGCGATCAGGATTTCGCGCTTTGGACTCACTAGGGATACTTGACGCAAATACCGTAATGACTCGTAGTGAGCAACTAGCTTATGAATTAGCGCAGAGACGACCTGTTCGATCTGAGTGCGAGACTATTTGGAAAAGCTTGAGTAAAAGCGAGCAACTGATGTTGCAGGAATTTGCGTCAAATCATCCCGGGATAAATCCTAATAAAGTGGAAGTCCAGCAGGTTTTCGCATTGTTGCAACAGAAACAATTGCTGAAAGTGCATGGCAATAGAGTAATTATCGATCCGCCCGTTTTCCAAGCATTTGTGAAAAGCAATCTTAGTACTTCTAATTAGTTTTAGGCTCGAAATTACGAATTGTCATCTATCTCTGTCAATTTATTAGATATGTGTTTGCGCGTAGCCACCAGTTCAATGTTGGATGGCTCAATCAGTTCCGCATTGGCTAGTACCACTCGCGCAGACTCTATCTTACCATCATCGAACAAAAAACGCCCCTTCAAGGAAAGTAATGAAGGATGAGACGGATAGATCATTAACGCCTGATCTAAATAGCCATACGCTAATTCCAACTCATTAGCGTCCCATAATATTTTTGCAAGTAGCACAGTGTTTTCAGTATCATGTTCTATATGCTTTAATGAATCCAAGAGTACATCCACAGCATCATCTGGTTCATCCCATGATAAATAGCTTTCAGCGAGCAATCTATAACCCAAAGAAATTGTTGGGGCTTTTTCTATCATCATTTCAAGGAATTCAATGTCTTCATCAGAAACTTGGCGTTGCGCGTCGACAGTATCCAATATTTCACCCAAACGGTGCTCAAAATCACGATTCTCAATTGAGAGATTTAATCGTTCAATTATTGCAAATATTTGCGGATTAGTGTTTATGCTGCGAGCAAGTTCTAACGCTTTGCTTGCCTCCCCTAACTCTTCGGCAGCTAAGTAGGCACGTACTAAGTTCAGGTAGACATACAGTTGATTAGATGCAAGCGATCTTGAAGTCTCAAGCGATCTTATCGCACTGATTATATCTTCGTCTGAATCCAGTTCCTCAACGATCTTCGTAACAAATCCCCCCTCTTCATCCTTGACGATCAGCTTGGAAAATTGACCCCACGCGGTCGTATCATTAGAGTCAATCAAGCAGTTTGTTAGGCGCGCTAATGCCTCTATGTTATCCGGATTTAACTCAACTGCATGCTCATAAATCAAGGTGGATTCTTGCGAATAATCACCCTTAGGAGAGGCAAATAACAACCGCTCTTTGTATGACCGCCCTGCCCCGGATACATGCCGTGCCTCAGGTTTTAGTTTAATCTGTTGAGACGAGAACAACTGCGTCAATTCGCCATAACGCATATAGATCTCGTCTGTGACTGTACCTACTTCAATTGCCCGTTGATATGTGTCAATTGCCGCGTATAAATCTTGGTTTTGATGATACATACTCCCTAATATTCGCCAAGACAATTCGTTTGCACCTAAGTGTTCCACATTGGCTTCTAATAGGTCATATGCATGAAGCAGGTTTCCTGAGCGGTAAGTTATGATTCCAAGAACGATCAACGTCATTGGATAATCAATCAAAGATTCCGAAATACTATTTACTATTTGTTGTTCGATATCTCGTAAATCAGATTTGTCGATAGTTACTATTCTTGTTAACGACCGCAAAACTAACCAATTTATCAAATCGGATCCGATTGTTTGTGAGAGGGTGATCAATTCACCTGCTTTATTGCGTACCTCGTCCATATTTGCGACTTGTCCGCTCCAAGCAAGAAAGAGCCCAAGCTCCCATTTGAACAAATGCATCAGCAAAGCGCCTAGATGATTCGATTCTATTTCGCTAATATCATCATCCGTGTGACTTATTTTAATGATCGTGGGTGCAATCCATCGCATAATCTCTGTCGCAGCAATTCGAACTTGACCCAACAGAGAAGCCATTGTGTCAGCGTTATAATCAAGCCTTAGTGTATTATCACCGTCAAGTGCATCGTTCTCAACTTCTAACCACATCTGAAATTCTGAATTGTTCTTTGATAAGCCTCCCCATATTGCCACATTCTCATCCAATCCATCCAATTCCCAGTCATCTACAGAAAATTGCGAATCAGCAATATCCCACTCATAATTCGAAACCGTGTCATCAATGCGAGCCATCAAACGATACACAGCCACAGAATTCCAATTTTCTAACAACGCTGCGAGCATAAGCGATATACCCATAGCAAGTTCCGGATCCGAATTACTCTGCATTGGCCACATTCCAATTCGGATTTGCGGTCGCAATGATCTTTGTGTCATTTCGGGAGGGACTTCGCCAAAAAGGAATGACTGTGTAACTATCCAACTGTTTGCATCAGCCTTTAGCTTCTGTGCAAGATCAGACATCGGTGATTAGCCTTTTTAATCTTAATTGGGTTGTGAATTGATTATGGATGCTCTAATGAGCGAAGGTAAGTAGTTTTAGGTCCGGTAGCGATCAATGATTGCTAATAATTTTTCAACAGATACCGGCTTGCGAACATACTCGTCACAACCTGCCTCTAAATATTGATTCTTAAACAAATGATCATACGAGGTAATTGCTACTATTGGCTGCTTAATTCCGTTAGTGCGTAACGCTCTAGCAAGTTCTAACCCATCTGTATTGTTCGTACCAAGATGCAAATCAATAATGATCAGGTCAAACAATTCAGGTGAAATAGCTTCAAGTGCAGTATCAGCATCTAAATATGTTACTAAATCATCTTTGCCCATTTGGCAAATGCGTTCTAGAAGAGCAATATTTGCGATGTTATCTTCAACGTAGGTTATACGCATGTCTCAATAAACCTAATTAAATTTGCAGATACAGATAACTATCTGTATCTGCAATAAGAGTTCTTAACTAGTTACCAGTGGTGTTTATGATCGGAACACTCTTAATACTACCACGGAAAACCGCAAAGTCACTATTGACCCAACCTTGCCCAAATGGCCCTTCCACAAGGAACCATATTCCATCTTTTGCAATACCTAAAACCGGCAGTTCACTGCCACCGGGGTAAGTTGCCAGAATGCCAAATTGTGATCCCGGTCCGCTTCGCACATTAAGGAATCCTGTATTGATAATGATATGCGGCGTTGCCAAGCCAAAGGCTACTGGAGCAGAGCCGGACGGAACTGCTCCGCCACCCTGCCCTAGGTCTGAGGCCATACTTTGCAAATTGGTGAGGTCAATTTCATCGGTGGGTGTTCCTGTTCGCCCCACAGTTGCATTGAATGGTACCCATCCTTTTGTGCCATCGCCCAATTCAATACGAACAAACTGACTATCTTTGCTAATATCAATCAGGAATCCTTCACGACCTTCATTTAGAATCGGCAATTGCGCATTACCGCCACCGGGTAGATCACGCATTGCAATCGCATTGCCCTTAATAGTAAGTACTTGACCTGATACCCGTGACAATCGGATGAATAATTTTGCCCCCTCTACCCATCCAATCCCAATATCAGGAACATCAACTGCTACCCAATTGACTCCATTCTTATCATTTGTACTTCCCACAATGGTGTAGTCAAATGCATCATTGCGAAACAAAGTCGTTATGGCCGACGCGCCATCAGCTGGCTGAATTCGCGCATTGACTGCCTCAACATTTATGACCGCACGATATCGCTCACCGGGGCTGACAGTGACGGCGCTACCATTAGCTAACGTAAATCTTATTGGAGATCCTAGAATTGGCGTATCTGTTGTTGGAGCCCCACCGCCGCCACCTTGACCAAGATCATTTAAGCCTAACGTGACCGGTGTCGCTTGGGCTGCCGCCGCAATAACTTGTTCAAGGGTTACAACCGGAACAATGTCGAAATTGCCACGACGTGCGGTAAATTCGACATTGACCCAGCCAATGCCCACAACTGTCGAAACTTGATACCACACGTTATCTTTCGCACGACCAACGACTGGCAATTCGGTTCCACCTACCACAGTCAATAAAACAGTATACTGAATTCCGGGTCCGGTGCGAACATTTAGAAAACTAGTGTTAACCAGCAACTTAGGTGAAACAAACTGCGCTTGTTGCTGAGGGTCATTGGCTAGCGTAACTGCCGTAGTCCCCAAGCAAAAGCTGAATAATAAAACAAGGACAAGTAATTTGGATTGAATTTTCATTCTTCATCTCCCGTCGCCAGTCTCTCTGGCTAATGTGGAAAAACCACCCGGATACGAATGCATTACACGAATTTAAACAGTATAGATTAAAATGGCAAATTACGCTTGCATAGATGACAAACTTTCCCCAAAATTAATTATACTATGTCTCAATTTCATCTGTTCGATAAGGTTAGAGCACGCTATGATGAGATGCGATCAATTTCTACCTTAAGGTCAAGACTAAAGTGTCGCTAAATCACATGCCGCGCCAGTTTCATGGATACGCAATAAATAAGGCTGTAACCACATTAAGTCGCCACATGCAATTATATGGTTACGAGTTGCTTGAGCTCCCGATTATCGACTCATTAGATCTCTTTCTGATAAAAGCGGGAGATCAAATTGTCAATAGTATGTTTACGTTTGAGCGCCAGAATAAGCAGCTTGCTTTGCGCCCCGAATTCACCGCATCCGCTGCACATCATTTTGTGAATCTGGGCTCAATTGATGTCGCCCGATGGCAATTTAATGGAACTATTTTCGAAGACCAGAATGAACATTATGAACAATTGGGCATAGGTGCCGAATTAATTGGACTTACGGGTACTCTGGCTGAAGCCGAAATAATTGCGATGTCAGCGCTGGGCTTGGAAGCTCTCGGCATCACAAATTGGCAAATCACGATCGGACATATTGGCCTAATTCGCCGGTTACTTTCGGGGTTTAAACTGGATTCGCGTACACAAAGATTTTTGCTGCACCATATTTCTGCATTCCAGGACACATCAAAAGGTAAAGCATGGTTACTAAATCAGCTTGATAAACAATATTCAGTATCGCGTGACACGTTTCTCCCAAACATAGGCGGTTCTGGTGAAGCTGCTACTATGGGTGGGCGGACGCAAGACGAAATTAACCAACGCATCATCATTAAACAGCAACGGGTAGCCGACCGACAAAATCTACTGGCGGCAATCGAATATATCGATCAATGGTGTCAGATACTCGGTTCTCCGCAGAGAGCATTTGATGATTTGATGAAGCAAATACCTCCCGAAGATTCTATCGCCATTTCATATGTCACAAAATGGAAGGAGGTGATTTCCCTGTTGGAAACACATAATATTCCCGCTTCTAAAATCATCATCAATCCGGGTCTTGCGCGGAGCTGGGAATACTATACGGGGTTGGTATTTGATCTACATGTAAGTGAATTACACGTAGGTGGTGGCGGGCGGTACGATGAACTTGCTCGTCTTGTGGGTGCCGGGCGTGATATACCTTCCGTTGGTTTTGCGTATTATGGACAACGATTGTTGTCTACACTCCCAGATAGCTACTTCGAAGTTCCTAGAACCTTATCAGTGTTAGGACGCGACGAAAATATGACCGCGTGTTCAAAATGGGCAAACCTGATTCGATCCCGTGGTTTAGCAGTTCAAATCTTACCCACAACCTTTGGTGACATATCAATTCTAGATTTGGCCATTGTTGCTAGTGATATGACGCTTCAATATCACGGTACCAGCTATCATGTTGATCAAATTGACCCTCTCGTTAAAGAAATAAAGCTAAG
>JBBSBS010000033.1:0-29387 GCA_038251045.1 Aggregatilineales bacterium
CGAAAGGGGAATTCGTGGTACTGGGTGAGTACACTGTTCCAGTTATGGAGCTAGGCGATTTGGGACAATTCGTTCCCGCGTTTTATGATCCGGGGGCTTATCAGTTCCGTTTGACAGTGTTCGACATCACCAACGCCCTTAAGGCCGCCTGTATGGTGAATATCACGATTAGTCTGCCGATACCCACGCCAACTGCCATCGCGCCGCAATGAGTGTAAAAATAGCGAAAAAGCCAACGCTCGGATTTGTAGGTGCTGGGAAAGTTGGCACGACTTTAGCGCGTCTGTTATATGAACGTGGATATGTTGTAAGTGTTGTGTGTAGTCGCAACAGTGGGCATTCGTCTGAACTAGCCGCTTCAGTCGAGGCACAGGCTGTAGCCTCGGCAGCAGAAGTTGCAGCAGCGGCGGATTTAACTTTTTTGACAGTTCCCGATGATGCGTTGAGTTCTATTGTGTTGGAGTTGGCAGAAGTATCGCTTGAGGGGAAAGCGGTTGTGCATACTTCCGGTGTGCATGAGGCCGCAGTTTTAAACGCCGTAATCTCGCAGGGGGCAATGATCGGCAGTGTGCATCCTGCTTTTCCATTCGCAACGGTCGAAGAATCAATCAAGGGATTGCCGGGTTCAACTTTCGCTTTACAGGTAGAAAACGATTTGCTACGGGAATGGCTGGTTGAGATTATTAAGGCGCTTGATGGGCAGGTCTTTGAAATCGCTAGTGGGCAAAAAGCTTTGTATCACAGTGCATTGGTGTTTGCCAGTAATTATGGGGTAACTCTTTATGCAATCGCGCAGCAGTTGTTATTGGCGTTAGGCGCTGCACCCATGATAACTTCGTCAGTACTTAACACACTAATGGCGGGCATGATGCATAACTTGCAATTACAGGGCATACCGGATGCTTTGACGGGGCCATTGGTTCGTGGTGATGCAGGCACTATAGAAGCCCATTTGGCGGCATTACATGCCCATAACGCAAAGTTGGCAGCGTTATATGTCCAATTAGCAGAGCAAACAGTACCCCTCGCGAAGGCGCGGGGTGTTGACACGCATTCAGTTGAGAGCATTTTAATAAGGAAGATAGATGATGCGGATAACCATACGTGATATCCAGAAGATGAAAGCTGCGGGTGAGATAGTACCCATGCTTACGGCTTATGATGCCACGAGTGCCTATCTTGGCGAACAAGCCGGTGTACCCATGCTGCTTGTAGGGGATTCTATGGGAATGGTTATTCAAGGGCACCAATCGACTATTCCGGTTACGCTCGACCATATTATTTATCATTCTCAAATTGTGGTTCGGTCGACACAGAAGGCATTGGTCGTTGGTGATATGCCTTTTATGAGTTATAAGGCAAGTATCGAGCAGGCGATGCAGAACGCAGGCCGTTTGATGCAAGAAAGTGGCATAGGGGCAGTCAAAGTAGAAGGTGGTGAATATATCGCGCCCACGATTGACCGTTTGGTGCAGGCTGGTATTCCGGTCATGGCACACATTGGTTTGACCCCGCAAAGTGTGAATCAATTTGGTGGGTTTCGCGTACAGGGCAAAGACAAAGATACCGCTGAACAACTGATGTGTGATGCTCAAGCCGTGCAAGATGCCGGCGCGTTTGCACTAGTACTCGAATTGGTTCCTTCCGAATTAGCGGCAGAAATTACCAATAAATTGAAAATTCCGACGATTGGTATCGGTGCTGGACCCCACTGCGGCGGGCAGGTGCAGGTGTTTCATGATCTATTGGGATTGTTTCCGTCTTTTGGGCCACGTCATTCCAAACGATATGCTGATGCGGGACAAGTGATGAAAGATGCGTTGGCACAATATGTGGCAGAGGTTAAGGCCGCCCAATTCCCGACACTAGAAAACGGCTCGACAATGAGTGAAGAAATTCTGGCAGAAATTCGCCGCTTATGGAGATGATTCGTGGAGATTGTTGATACTATCGAGGCACTAACTAAATCTAGAGGGCAGATGCGAGGCACAGTAGGTTTAGTTCCGACGATGGGTGCGCTGCATGGCGGACACTTGGCTTTAGTGCAGAAGGCGCATGAGGAAAATGATCATGTTATTGTGACCATTTTCATCAACCCAACGCAATTTGCCCAAAATGAGGATTTAACAAAATATCCACGTAATTTAGATCATGATCTCGAAATGCTGCGGGAAGCAAATGTTGACCTCGTATTTACGCCTACGCCACAACTCATTTATCCGTCAGGCTTTCAGACATGGGTGGAAGTGGAGAGGGTCACGCAGGGGTTAGAAGGCGCACGCAGACCGGGTCATTTTAAAGGGGTGGCGACTGTTGTAGCCAAGTTATTCAACTTGACGCAGCCACAGCGGGCATATTTCGGTCAAAAGGATGCTCAGCAGGTAGCGGTTATCAAACACATGACCCGTGATCTCAATTTCCCAATAGACATTCGTGTTTGCCCGACGGTTCGCGAACCGGACGGATTGGCGATGAGTTCACGCAATGTTTATTTGTCATCGGAGCAGCGGGCAGCAGCCACAGTGATTCGTCGAGCGTTATTGGCGGCGGGTTCGGCTTATGAACAAGGTGAACATAATCCGGAGAGAATTCGCGTAGTCATTGGCGAGGTTCTGAAAAATGAAACTGTGGCTGACATGGAATATGTTTCTGTGGCGGATGCGCGTACCTTGCGTGAACAGATGGCACGGAGTGATCTGCCTCTGCTAGTATCGCTGGTGGTAAGGATGGGAAATACCCGATTGCTAGATAATATTCTGCTGCCTCAGAGTCTCAATTCTTTGGAGAGTTTGACGCATACGTTGGGGGAGGGTTAGTTTCTCATTTGTTACTCAGCAATCTTCTGAAACAACTCTTACACATCACCATATAGAATAGTAGCGTAGTTAGAGTAACAGTGGAGATTGATTCATGGGTTACGGTATGGGTTTTGGTGGATTATTTAATTCAGGCTATTTCTTGCTGGTTTTTATTCCAGCAATCATTTTGTCGCTTGCGGCACAATGGCTCGTTTCGAGTGCCTTTAGCAAGTGGACGAAAGTGCGTAATTCTGCTGGCCTGACGGGTGAGCAAGCAGCTCGGCGGATCATCCAGTCATCAGGACTACAGGGTGTTCAGCTTGAGGGTATCGCCGGAGTTCGCAGCGACCATTTTGACCCCGCATCAAATGTCGTTCGTATGTCACAAGATGTAGCGACGACTCCCTCGGTTGCGGCGATGGCGGTAGTTGCGCATGAATTAGGTCACGCACAGCAATATGCGGAAAAGTCTATTCTCATCCAAATGAGGAGCTTTCTTGTTCCAGCGATGCGGTTCAGCCCGATGATTTCGTATGCGTTGATTCTGATTGGCTTGCTTTTCCGTGTTGCAGGTTTTCTCGAACTAGGTATCTTGTTTTACGGTGTTGTTGTTGCTTTTATGCTGCTGACGCTGCCAGTTGAAATTGATGCAAGCCGACGTGGATTACGACTGCTGCGTTCCAGCGGGTTGATGTTATCTTCTGATGACTCAGGTGGCTCCCGGCAAGTGTTGACGGCAGCGGCTCTGACTTATGTGGCAGCGGCTGTAACGGCGTTATTAAACCTGCTTTACTATATCAGCCTACTGAATCGCCGACGATAACACACTGATGAAAAGCGCCGACGGATCTAGAGTTGATCGACTTTATCGCGTAAGCGACGTATACGTCCTCTGCGAGGGTTTATGCGCTCGATAAAGTTAGTGATTTGCTGATTAAAACGCTTCCATTGGTTGCGCCAACGTGCCGACATGTAACTGAATTGTCGGCGCTGTTGGTTAATCGAAATAGTGCTACGGGCATCTGGGGCTTTTGCTCCCGTCCATTTGATAACCATTGAAGCCCATGTTAGGCCGCCCCCAAAACCGATAAAGGCGGCATATTCACCGGGCTTCAGTCGTTTCTGGTCAATTGCTTCGCAAAGGGCAATTGGAATTGATGCGGCTGAGGTATTGCCATAGCGTTCTAGATTGACGACGAACATTTCAGGGTCAACTTTCAACGAACGAGCTGCTGCCTGAATGATACGGGCATTGGCTTGGTGAGGCACGATTAGCGACAGATCCTCTATAGTAATTTCAGCTTTTATAAGTGCCTGTTCAATACTTTCGGCTATGACGCGGGTGGCGAACTTGAAGACCTCGCTGCCATTCATATGCATTTTATGCATCTTATGACCATTGGGCGAGAAATCGGAATGGTATAGGTCATCGCTTCCTACTGTGGGAATGCCAAGCATATCACCACCGGAACCGTCTGATCGCAAGACCGCCGAGAGTATACCGCCTTCAACATCGCTGGCTTTCAACACGACCGCGCCCGCACCATCACCAAACAGAATGCATGTGCCGCGATCTTGCCAATCCATAACCCGTGTCATCGTTTCAGCACCTATGACGACTGCGACCCGCATACTTCCCGAACGGATTGACTGTGCTGCCATGTCCAATCCATAGACGAACCCGGAGCAAGCGGCACTCAAGTCAAATGCACCGGCACGGGAAGCTCCTAGCCAGTTCTGGATGAGAGATGCGGTGCTGGGAAAGATGTTTTCGGGTGTAGAAGTGGCAACAATAATCAGGTCAATATCAGTAGGCAGAATATCCGCTACTTTTAAGGCTTTGCGGGCGGCCTTTAGGCCCAAGCTAGCGGTTGATTCGGTTTCTCCAGCGATACGGCGTTCTTTAATTCCAGTACGCGATTGAATCCATTCGTCACTGGTTTCAACGATGGCTTCTAAATCGTGGTTAGTCAGAATTGTATCGGGCACCGCCATGCCCCAACCGACTATATGGGCATAGCGCGGCGTTGGGGAAGGCAGTGTACCTTTGTTATTAGGAGTGACCATTTTGTCCATATTTGCCAAATATAACGACGGCATTGTGCCCACCGAAGCCGAACGAATTGCTCATCACTGTTTTGAGCTCGCGCTTGACACCCACATGCGGGGTATAGTTCAAGTCACAATCAGGATCTGGGTTGTCCAAGTTGACGGTCGGCGGAATAAAATTATCGCGCAGGGCCATGATAGAGAAGACTGCTTCTACAGAACCTGCGGCACCCATTAAATGACCGGTTACAGATTTGGTAGAGCTGATTGGAATTTCATAGGCTGTTTCGCCCAGCGCTTTCTTAATAGCCAGTGTTTCGCTTTTGTCGTTTAGGGGCGTGCTGGTTCCGTGCGCGTTGATATAGCTGATGTCTTCCGGCTTAAGATTAGCATTTTCAAGGGCAAGCTGCATTGCTTTAGCAGCACCTTCACCTGTTTCGAGTGGTGCAGTGACATGATAGGCATCACAAGTTTGACCATAGCCTAATATTTCGGCGTAGATTTTTGCGCCGCGTGCGATGGCGTGTTCCAAATCTTCTAGCATTAAGAGTGCAGCTCCTTCTGCGACGACAAAACCATCCCGATCCGCATCAAAGGGGCGCGATGCTTTTTCCGGTTCATCATTGCGACGGGATATGGCAGTCATATTGTTGAAGCTTGCCATGGCAATTTCGACTAAACCAGCTTCGGCGCTGCCTGCCAGAATAGCTTTTGCTCCACCACGCCGGATGATTTCTGTACCTTCACCAATGCTATTATTGCCAGTGGCACAGGCCGTTGAGATGGCGAAGTTCGGGCCGCGCAGTCCCCAAGTCATTGCGACTTTCGACGAAGGACTATCGGGCAGCATCATCGGAACCATCAATGGACTTACCGCTTTTGCGCCGCGTTCGAGAAATGATTTCACTGCTTCAAAGATTGAGCCGATGCCACCTATGCCACTGCCCATTATGCAACCAATGTCATAGCGGTTCTCATCGGTAACTTCTAACCCGGAGTCTTCCAAAGCATGTTTAGCCGCGACCAAGCCAAGCTGCGTAACACGATCGGTACGCCGTGCTTCACGCCGTCCTAACACTTCGTTCGGGTCGAAATCTTTTACTTCTCCCCCGAAATGATTTTCCAGATGGGATGTATCAAACCTCTGAATGGTTCGAATACCTGTTTTCCCAGCGGCTGCATTTGCCCAAGCTTCTTCCACTGTGTTGCCCGTAGGGCAGATAATGCCCATACCTGTGACAACTACTCGTTTTCGTTCCACTATATTCCTCCAAACTTCGTTTGACTGGTGTCAAGCGCGTGAATGTATTCAACTCATTAAGGGACTGCATTATATCTACTTCATTTAACCCCTCACAAGGGCTGTGGTTACAGTTTTGTGGGATTTAATACACTGGCTGCAAATGTTATAATTCGCCGCTTGTGGAGGAAGCATGATTCTTGTAACCGGCGCGACAGGCTTCATTGGACGACATTTAGTTTCGCGGTTGTTGTCAGATAACAGGCGTGTCCGCTGCCTGCTGCCTGAAAACTTTAAGGGAACACTGCCTTGGAACCAAACACCGGAAATTGTTACCGGTAGTTTGCTGGATGAAGAAGCGGTTTTCAAAGCCGTGAGTGGCACACATACCATTATTCATCTGGAAAACGCCCAGTGGTGGGGACGGGCTCGGGATCTCGAACGGGTAGAATTGGTTGGCACCCGTAATCTGGTAACCGCAGCACGCGCCGCTCGTGTGGGCCGGATCATTACCGTCAGTCATCTAGGTTCTTCACTTTCGTCAGCCTATGTACTGCTGCGTGTAAAAGGCATCGTCGAAGAAACAATTCGCACTAGTGGGCTGGCGTATACCATAATACGTTCTGGTATTGTGTTTGGCGAAGATGATGCCTTCATAAATCATATTGCTATGATGTTGAGATCGACTCCTCTGGTATTCTTGATGCCGGGTCGTGGCGAAGTCGTACTTCACCCCATATATATTGATGATTTAATCGAGGCGATTACCCGCAGTTTGGAATTGGTCGACTCGATTGATACAACGCTGGACATCGGCGGCCCTGAATATATAACGGTCGAGGATTTGATTTATACGATAATGCGAGTTTCGGGCTTAGGGCGGACTGTAATACCGACTCCGCCGTATTTGCTGCGTTCACTCACAGGAATTTATGGTCGAATTTTCCCACGATCACTGATGACACCGCAATGGTTAGATATACTGGCGACCAATCGTACTGCGCCACTTGGCAATATTTATAGCTACTTTGGCATTCGTCCGCGTCGGTTTGAGGATACACTTTTAACTTATTTGCCGACAAAAACTTTTGCATTTTCAGCTCTGCGTTACACATTTCGTCGCCGCCCGCGCAGCATTTGATTTGGCAGGGCATCATTTTCGGTCGGAATTCTTAGGATAAAGGCTATCGAATCAGCATGACTGGGATTACAAGCATCAGACAATTAGTAAAGCTCGATGAAATGCGCGAAGCCGTAGACCTACAGAAAACGTACTGGGGCTCCGATTTGGAGTCGGTCGTCCCTGCCCATATGTTATTTTCACTGGCAACCGCTGGCGGACAAGTCATTGCAGCCTTCGACAATGAAAAGATGGTTGGTGTCCTGATCGGTTTTTTGGGAACCGACACACAAGACCCGACTCGTCCAGCGATGGCAAATCTTCGTCTTGTGTCCAAGCGGATGATTGTGCTGCCTGAATATCGTGGGCAGAGCGTGGGTTACAAACTTAAGAAGCGACAGCGTGAATTCGCTTTGCGTCAAGGCATACGCTTGGTTACATGGACATTTGATCCGTTATTAGTCGCTAACGCACATTTGAACATTAGGAAGTTAGGCGCAATAAGTACTGCTTACCTTGAGGATTATTATGGGACATCAGATGAAGGTGGATTGTGGCGGTTGGGTGCGTCGGATCGCCTTCTTGTTGAGTGGTGGGTGACCAATAGACGGGTAGAAGAACGGCTAAATGGATCGCGAGCGCCTATAAATTTGGCTCAATATTTGGAAGCCAATACGCCCATTGTCAATGCCACCCGGACTGATGACGACGGGTTGGTTATTCCGAGCAGCATGTTTGTTGTGCCAACAGGGTCTTTAGGGTTGGTCGAGATCCCTGCCAATATTGAGGCGATTGATGTCGATAATCCAGAGCTTGTCGCTCAGTGGCGGGTACATATTCGCGATGTGTTTCAGAGGATGTTAGGTGCCGGATATATCGTGACTGATTTCATTGTGAGCGTCCATGAGGGGCGAAAACGTGCTTTTTATTTGTTTAGTCAGGCGGACAAAGCATTTGAACGGGTAGATTTTAGTAATAATTAGCCCGTGATTATCAAGAAGGATGCTTGTATTGAAGTCAATAACGATCAAAGCCATTAAATTATTACCGATTGCGATGACACTGGTTGAAACGCTGCGCACAAGTTCCGGCGACGAACCCTTTAAAACAGGTGTTTTGGTACAACTTGAAACGGATGGCGGTATTACGGGGTGGGGAGAAGCGTCTCCTGAGATTGCTCCGGGCTACAATTATGAGACTGTTGGAACGGCCTTGCATATTATGAGCGAGTTTCTAGTTCCGGCATTACTCGGTAAGACAATGAGCAGTGCGACTGAAGTGCCGTCGATCCTAAACCATGTGCGTGGGCATAATATGGCGAAACACGGGCTTGAAGCGGCGGTTTGGGATGCATTGTCAAAGACCAATGAACAGTCGTTGATGCAAGCTTTTGCAGCCCATTTGCCAACAGGGCAGCAGCCACGAGGTTATGCCACTGTTGGTGTGAGCATCGGTATTAAAACGACAGTGGAAGAAACACTGGAAGTGATTGAAAAGCGTCTGGGACAGGGTTATGGACGCATCAAACTCAAAATTGAACCCGGTTGGGATGTGGAGCTGGCTCGTGCTGTACGGATAAAGTACCCCGATATTGTCATGATGTTGGACGCAAACAGCGCCTATACATTAGCTGACGCGGAACGTCTCAAAGAGCTGGACGATTTTAACCTGTTGATGATTGAGCAACCGTTGGGGCATGACGATATTTACGAACATAGTAAATTGCAACCACAATTGAATACACCAATATGTCTGGACGAGAGTATTTGTTCAGCTAATGATTTTCGCCTTGCACTGGAATTGGGCGCTTGTCGTATACTGAACCTGAAACCCGCACGGGTTGGCGGTTATACCGAAAGCCTTGATATTTACAAAATATGTGTTGAACACAATGTGCCGTTATGGATCGGTGGCTTAATGGAAACGGGTGTGGGGCGTTCGGCTAATCTAGCTTTTGCATCATTGCCGGCGGTTACCTTACCCTGTGATATTTCGGCGACCGACCGTTACTATGACCCTGATCTGACAGAGCCGCCATTTGTGTTGGGCGCGAACAGCCGAATATATGCGCCGACTCAGCCGGGGATGGGTGTCAAAGTAGATATAGGTCGGGTAGAAGCGGCAACGCAGCGCTGGGCAAACGAACATGTTTACAAAAATCACTTTTAACTTTTAGGGGGAGAAAATGCCTTTAGGGAATATGACTGTGGCGTTCATTGGCAGCGGCGTGATGGCCGAGGCCATGATAAAAGGGCTGCTCAATGAAAAACTGCTTCCCGCCCAGCAGATCATCGCGGCTGATCCTCGCGAAGATCGTGTAAAAGAACTGAGTGCGCTTTATGGCTTGAAAGGCACAACGGATAACAACGCGGCAGCCGTAGCGGCTGATATTCTAGTTTTATCAGTTAAACCACAAGTACTGGGTTATGTGATGCCAGAACTCCAGAATGGTGCGCGTTCGTCTAAACTGATTTTGAGCATCATTGCAGGAGCAAAAATCAAAACAATTGCTGATGGTGTAGGTAATCCCAGTGTCGTTCGAGCGATGCCTAACACACCTGCACAGATTGGGCAGGGAATCACTGTCTGGACGGCGACTCCTGAAGTTCTAGCAGAACAACAAGAACAGGCCAGAATGTTAATTGGCGCACTCGGCGATCAGATTTTTCTGGATGACGAACGCTATTTGGATATGGCGACGGCATTAAGTGGTACAGGGCCGGCCTACGTGTTTATGTTCATGGAAGCACTGATTGATGCAGGTGTACACATGGGTTTTTCAAGACGGGACGCGGAACGTCTGGTTATGCAGACCATGCGTGGGTCAATCGAATATGCCGAGAAATCCGGCTTGCACCCGGCACAATTGCGAAATCAGGTCACCAGCCCCGGTGGAACGTCTGCTGAAGCCATTTATCATCTGGAAAAAGGTGGATTGCGTACAGTCATTTCACGAGCGGTGTGGGCGGCATTCCAACGGTCAGTGGCGTTGGGCGGTGGGACACCCGTCCGTAACCCGGATACACTTGAAGGTGATCGGTAGAAACTCACTAAATTGGGGCGGTTTTATTGACCCACATTCGATTAGAATTGAAGGGTAGTCAAGTTACACAAAACTCACCCCGGTTTGTTTGTGAAAAAGTGGACAGATAAGAGTCCATCAGTTACAATTCCGAGTATATTGGTATTGGTTCTCCGCATCGGCTTAAACCAGCGAATACGCTGTTAGCATTGTGGATATGTTAGCTATAGGTAGCAAGGAGGCCTTTATGGCTGTGATCTCCAACGATATTTATGAGTCATTGCTTAAGCAGATTGATGGTTACGGTAAGACAATCGAATCAGTTGAGGTAGGGCGTGTCCTGGAAGTCGGCGATGGTATCGCACGTATTTCTGGTCTGGAGAACATCCGCTTTAGTGAACTGGTACAGTTTACGAATGGCACGCCCGGTATTGCGTTCAACCTTGAAGAGGATGTTGTCGGTATCATCATCATGGGTGAGTACGACACTATTCAGGAAGGCGACGAAGTCCGTCCGATGGGACGTATTGCTTCGGTTCCAGTAGGATTGGGTCTAGTAGGGCGTGTTGTTGATGCACTGGGCAGCCCGGTCGATGGCAAAGGCCCGATTGCGGCGACAGAGTTTTATAACATTGAACGTATTGCCCCCGGCGTAATCGAACGTAAGAATGTTAACCGCCCGATGGAAACAGGTCTTGTCGCCATCGACTCAATGACCCCGATTGGTCGCGGTCAGCGCGAGCTCATCATCGGTGATCGTCAGACAGGTAAGACCGCAATTGCAATTGATGCCATCCTGAATCAGAAGGGTAAAGGTGTCAACTGCATTTATGTCGCCATCGGCAAACGCCGTGGTGAAGTGGCGCGTTTGGTTGCACTGCTCGAAGAATACGGTGCGATGGAATATACCACTGTGGTCGTTGCCTCTGCATCTGACTCGGCAGCTATGAACTATATTGCACCTTACTCCGGTTGTGCAGTAGGTGAGTGGTTCATGGAAAATGGTAAGGATGCATTGGTCGTTTACGATGATCTTTCTAAGCACGCATGGGCTTACCGTCAGGTGTCGCTGCTAATGCGCCGCCCGCCGGGACGTGAAGCCTATCCCGGTGACGTGTTTTATCTCCACAGCCGGTTGCTGGAACGCGCAGCTCAGTTGAGTGATGCGCGTGGTGGTGGCAGTTTGACTGCATTACCTGTCATCGAAACCCTGCTTGGTGACGTGTCGGCTTACGTGCCTACCAACGTTATTTCGATCACGGACGGTCAGATTTATCTCGAGCCTGAATTGTTCTATGCGGGTACACGCCCGGCTATTAACGTCGGTATCAGCGTCAGCCGCGTTGGTGGTGATGCCCAGACCAAAGCTATGAAGAAGGTTGCAGGCGGTTTGCGTCTCGATTTGGCGCAGTTCCGTTCGCTAGCGGCATTTGCCCAGTTCGGTTCTGATCTCGACAAGGCTACTCAACAGCAGCTTGATCGCGGTCTGCGCTTGACGGAATTGCTCAAGCAGCCTCAATACCAACCGCTGCCGATGGCTGATCAGGTTGCCTTGATTTATGCAGGTACCAAGGGGTATCTGGACAACGTAACGGTTGATCGCGTCAAGGAATGGCAAAGTGTCTTCCTGCGCACCTTCAATACGCAATTTGCAGCACTGGCAAATAGCATTGGTGAAAAGAAAACTCTGGACGAAGCACAAGAAGCCGAGTTGAAAGAAGCCTTGAATACCGTTAATGCGAGCTGGAGCTAATCCGCTATACACACCGGGGCAGGCTAATCCCTGCCCTCACAGTGGATGTAACAGCGGAATAAGGAGATAACAATGGCTACAGCTGGTGAAGTAAAAAAACGTATTCGCAGTGTAAAAAACATTTCGCAGATCACTCGTGCGCTGGAAGCGGTTTCTGCTTCGCGCGTTCGTAAGTCACAGGCACGTGTGCTGGCAAGCCGCGCTTTTGCCGAAAAAGCATGGGAAATTCTGCTTAATATTCAAAGTACCAGCACCAAGGGAGTACCTCTACATCCTTTGTTGACGGCTCGTGCCGAAATTAAGCAGGTGATGATCGTTCTTGTGACTTCAGATCGTGGTTTGGCTGGTGCATTTAATTCCAACATTATCCGTGTGGCACAACGGTTTGCACAACGTATGGGCAAACCGGTACGTTTTGTAACGATTGGCAAGAAAGGGCGTGACTCGCTCATTCGTGCTGGTGCAAATGTCGTCGCGGAGTTCAGCGGATTAGGTGCCGACCCAACCATTGCCGATATTGCACCTGCCGCGCGGTTGGCAATTGATGAGTTTCTGTCTGGCACAGTGGATGATGTATTCATCGCCTACACTGATTTTATCAATACACTGACGCAGCGCCCTGTCGTCCTAAGCTGGTTGCCTCTGCTGCCATTCTCGACCGAGGACAGTGTGCTAAACGAATCGCTCAAGGATATTCCGGAGGTTAGTGCTTCAAACTCTGATTATGAGTATGAACCAGATCCTGCCGCGATTTTAGATGAAATTGTGCCGCGTTTTACCGAGTTGCAATTGTATCAAGCGCTGCTTGAAAGTCAGGCGAGTGAGCATTCGGCACGTATGGTGGCGATGCGTAATGCCTCGGACAATGCGACTCAGCTCATCGGTGACCTAACTCTGGTCTACAATAAGGTTCGACAAGCTGCAATTACGGCTGAAATTCTGGATATTGTCGGCGGTGCTGAAGCATTACAGTCGTCAATTGAGTCAGCTGCGGACAAAATATTGGTCGAACATGCAAAGTCGGCACTGTCTTCGAGTAATGGTAAGTCGTAAGTCGTTTCGAGGCTTTACAGGTCAAAACTTTTCGGTGGGTGTAAA
The DNA here is from genome assembly GCA_038251045.1 of Aggregatilineales bacterium. Taxonomy (GTDB): domain Bacteria; phylum Chloroflexota; class Anaerolineae; order Aggregatilineales; family Phototrophicaceae; genus CFX2. The sequence goes on from JBBSBS010000033.1 coordinate 13,081, forward strand.
AACAGACCCCCGCGACAGCAATAAACAGGAGATAAGCAAATATGGCAGAGATGCAAGGGCATGTGTCCCAAGTATTAGGTGCGGTGGTGGATGTCAAATTCCTCCCCGGTCAGCTCCCGGATATTTTTGAGGCCGTCCGTGTGCCACGTAGTGAAGGGCAAGACGACCTAATCCTAGAAGTACAAACGCTGTTGGGTGACAACAGTGTGCGCACGGTTGCGATGGATACCACAGACGGTTTGCAACGTGGTGTTCCGGCCTATTCGACCGGTGCACCGATCAGTGTTCCGGTTGGCCCCGCATCGTTAGGGCGCGTATTCAATGTGTTGGGTAAACCGATTGATGGTGGAGAAGCTGTTCCCGGAAATTCTCCCCGTCGTGCAATCCATGCTCAGGCTCCGACATTTGAAGAGCAATCGACCAAGATTGAAATCTTCGAAACTGGCATGAAGGTTATTGATCTGGTCGCGCCTATGTCCAAGGGCGGTAAGGTCGGTATCTTTGGCGGTGCGGGTGTAGGCAAAACTGTAACCATTCAGGAATTGATTAACTCGATTGCCACACAGCATTCAGGGTTGTCTGTATTTGCCGGTGTGGGCGAACGGACCCGCGAAGGTACCGCGCTTTATCACGAAATGGATGAGGCGGGCGTGCTCGACAAATTGGCAATGGTCTTTGGTCAGATGAATGAGCCGCCGGGTGTTCGTCTGCGCGTTGCTCTTTCCGGTTTGACGATGGCTGAACATTTCCGCGATGAAGGTCGCGATGTACTGCTGTTCATTGATAATATTTTCCGCTACTCACTAGCGGGTTCAGAAGTGTCGGCGCTCCTCGGTCGTATGCCATCCGCAGTAGGTTATCAGCCGACATTGGCAGACGAGATGGGGCAGCTTCAGGAACGGATCACCTCAACCACCAAGGGTTCGATCACATCCATTCAAGCCGTATATGTACCTGCGGATGATTATTCTGATCCTGCGCCAGTCGCGGTGTTCACGCATCTGGATGGAACAATTGCACTTGAGCGTTCGATTGCGGCTCGTGGTATCTTCCCGGCGGTTGATCCGCTGGCAAGTACCAGCAAGAACCTTGACCCGTTGATTGTCGGTGACGATCACTACAAGACAGCGCGTGAAGTGCAGCAAATCCTTCAGCGTTATAAGGACTTGCAGGATATTATCGCTATTCTTGGTATTGACGAGCTTTCTGACGACGACAAACTGTTGGTTTCCCGCGCTCGTAAGATTGAGCAATTCCTTAGCCAGCCATTCTATGTGGCGACTCAGTTTACTGGACGTGAAGGTCGTTATGTCAAGGTTAAGGATACAGTTGCTGGTTTCCGCACCATCCTCAACGGCGATGTGGATCATGTGCCAGAGCAGCTGTTTTATATGGCAGGTGCAATGGACGAGGTTCTCCAGCGCTACGAGCAGTCACAGAAGTAAAGTGTATCCGGATGATGTGGGCGCATTCACGGATGCGCTCGTTTTCTGGAGATAACAAGGGAGGCCAAATGCCAATACATGTTGAAATTGTGACGCAAGAGCGAAAAGTATTCGAGGAACGCGAAGCTGATATGGTACTAGTTCCCGGTTCTGAAGGTGAAATGGGTGTATTGCCTAATCATGCTCCAGTACTAACGACGATGGGATTTGGTGAGCTTGTGGTTCGCAAAGCGAATAAAGAAGAACGATTTGTCATTTATGGCGGTGTAGTTGATATCCGTCCAGACAAAGTTGTCGCCTTGGCCTACCTCGCTGAATCTTCTTTTGCACTTGATGAAGAAAAAATTGAGGATGCACGTCAGCGAGCTGCTAAATTGATGGCTGAAGGTGTCCCCGAAGCAGAAAATCGTACGGCTGCGCTTGAATTGCGCCGGGCCGAGTTGGCGCTTAGGATTAAGAACAAACTCAAAAGCCGGTCAAGTTCAGTACTTCGAATCGTGTCTGAAGAAGACAGCGAGTAACATCAGTCTATACAACATCAATAAACGATAGGGCAAGCTAGTCTTGCCCTATTTGTTTACAACAAATGATGCCTGTACAGGACGTATTGTGTGGTATAGTATCCTGCTGCATTATCGGCAATGAAATGGTTTGTGTGCTATGGGATTATTCCGCAAACAACTGGGTGTAGACCTCGGTACTATAAATGTACTGATCTATGAAAATGGGCAAATTGTGCTGCAAGAGCCATCGTTGGTGGCGTTGACAGCTGAAGATGAGCGCATTGTTGAAATTGGTCAACCTGCCCGTGAAATGTTGGGCAAGGTCGACGATGAAGATATTCAAGTGGTGCGTCCACTCCGTGACGGGGTTATTGCTGATTACGAAGTGACGGAAGTTATGCTCCGACACTTCTTTGACAAGATCGCGGGACGTGTGCGTTTGTTTAAGCCCACGGTCATGATCTCTGTGCCTTTTGGCGTGACCAGTGTGGAGAAACGTGCTGTACATGAAGCAGCTCTTTCTGCTGGAGCGCGGGAAGCCTTCTTAATATGGGAACCCTTGGCAGCAGCAATTGGGGCAGGGCTGCCTGTTGGTACTCCAGCAGGTGATATGGTCATTAATATTGGTGGTGGTATTACTGAAGCCGCCGTGATTACCATGAATAATATCGTTCGCGCTGAAAGTGGACGTGTCGGCGGTCTCCGCCAAGACGAGGCCATTCAGAGTTATGTACGGCGTAAATACAATTTGAGTATCGGGCAGCCGAGCGCGGAGTCAATCAAGATTCAGGTTGGCGCGGCGATTGATATTGGTGAATCTTTGGCAATGGAAATTCAAGGGCGCGATAACGTCAGCGGATTACCACGTACTGTGACGATTACCACCGGTGAGGTGATCGAGGCTTTGCAAGAACCGTTGTCCGCGATCGCAGCGGTGGTGAAAGCGGTACTTGGTACCACGCCACCCGAACTCGCGTCTGACATTATTGATCGTGGTATTGTGCTGACGGGTGGTGGTGCATTACTTCGTGGGATGGATCAATTCCTGACCCGTGAAACCGGATTACCTGTTTATCGCGCAGAAAACCCTCTCATAGCCGTCGCGGTGGGTGCGGGGCGCGCGCTCGAAGATCAGGCAATTCTGCGCCGGATCGGTCAGATTTAAGTCAAATAGAAGGTCATGCGCTGCATTTGTACTACCGGATCGATGTACTGAACTTTTACATCTGCCGGAACGTTGAGCGTCATAGGTGCATAATTTAGGATGGCGCGTACACCAACCTCGATGAGTTTGTTCGCTACTTCCTGCGCTTTTTCGGCTGGAACCGCAATCATAGCGATTTTGATACCCCGTTCCTGAATAATGCGTTCCATTTCATCAGTTGGATGTACCATGTATTCGCCGATCTTTTTCCCTACTTTTTGAGGCGAATTGTCGAACACACAGGCAATCCGAAACCCACGATCCGAAAACCCTTTGTAGTGCAACAGAGCCGTACCTAAATCGCCAGCGCCAATTACTGCAACTTCCCACTCTTGATCGACCTTGAGTACCTGTCGAAGTTGTTCAATTAAGTAAGCAATCTGGTAACCGGTACCTTGCTTACCGAATCCACCAAAATGTGAAAGATCTTTGCGGATTTGTGCCGAACTAATCCCTAAGCGCCGTCCTAGCTCATGCGATGAAGTAACTTCTTGTCCCTCTACCGCGAGACGCGTTAAAGCACGGAGATAAACCGGCAGTCGCCCAATAACAATGTCAGGAATATTTGCGGGCATAAGGGGTATTGCTCCCTTACCGATTACTAAAGGATTGTGAAAGATAACGCATACTTAATAATACCATCGGTGTGATCTTAAAGCTAGATTAGCTTTCCCCTAGTCTCTCGATAAATTAAACAAGATTACAATTTGAATTGTGCTATCATTATTCAATTGAGTCAAATTGAACAAACAATAATGATCCACCATGAGAATCATAGTCATAAATTGTTACGAGGATTGATCGCACATGTCGGTAAGACGTTCATTGGTGTTCTTAAGTACTCTTGTGCTGTTGCTGCCAGTTTGCGCGTTTGGGGTTAGTGCAGCACAACTCATGAGCACCCGACAACCGAACCAAAATTTGCGCTTTCAGACAGTTGGGGTGGGGGATGTCGAACTTTTTGTGACAGGTATTGGCAAAGTCGAGGCTGCATCGGCAGCTGATCTAAGTTTTGCACGGGTGGCACGAATAGTGCAGGTTTTTGTGCAACCAGGGGACTCGGTAGGAACGGGTGATGTGTTGGTTGCACTTGCAAGTGATAGTGAGCAGTTGGCTTATGATCGGGCTGTATTAAATCTTCGGTTAGCTGAACTTCAACAACAGGATGTCACCAAACCTGTCGATGAGAGTGCAATACGGATTGCCGAAGCCAACCTCAAAAGCGCGCAAGGGGCATACCTTGGTATTCAAAACGCTGTATCTCCAGCAGATTTGCAAGCAGCTGAACTCCGTTATCAACAGGCGTTGGATGCTATCGCTTTAGCACAGAAGGCTCGAACACAAGCCAATGGCGGGCAAGTTGACGAGGCATATAAGCTGTTGGATGCACAAATTGGTTCCGCGTCATTTAACGCAGAAATTGCGCGGTTGCAATTGGAGTCACTCAAATCAGGCAACAGCGGGGCGTTGACTGCTGCTTCAGGGAGAATTCTGCAAGCCAAGCGTGAACTGGAACGGGTGAAAGCAGGCCCGACACAGGCACAGATCGATCAAGCAAATATCGCGGTTCAGCAGGCGCAGCTTCAGGTCGATCAAGCTGCGAAAGCCCTCTCGCAAATGACTTTGATCGCTCCATTCGATGCCTATGTGTCTGTCGTAAATGTGCAGGAGGGTTCCGTTTCTGCCCCCGGACTTCCAGCCGTACATCTCACTGATCTTTCATTGCTTCGTGTAGTAGTACAGGTTGATGAAATCGACATTCACCAATTGAAAACGGGATTACCTGCCCGTATTAAAGTAGATGCCTTGCCGGGAATCGAACTGCCAGCAACGATTGAAAGCATTGCATTGGTTGGCACGAATAATAACGGCATCATTAACTATGATGTTCAGGTGCGGCTAGATAAAACAGATTTGCGGGTACGACCCGGCATGACTGCCGAGGCGCTGGTTATTGTAGATGAGCAGCGAAATGTTTTGAGTATCCCTAATGAGTATATTCGACTTGATCGACAGCGTGATAAAGCTTATGTCAATATAGTCGATAGAACCGGACGTTTACAAGAAGTGGAAGTGACACTGGGTTTACAAGGCGAAGATTCCAGTGAGGTTCTCGGTGGGGTACAACCCGGTGATGTGCTGGCGGTTGATCTTGGTGGGGATCGCCTAGCATTGTTTGGAGGCTAGCCTAATGAGACGGGTAATTCGGACATTCCTGATAATTGTCGTACTTGGGATTATTATCAGCGTAGGCATTATGTATGCCCGCGTTCAGATTGAACAATCTAACAATGAAGCCTCGGCGGTTACAGTCGAAGATGAACGCATAGTTGCCAAAGACAATTTGACTGTGACAGTCAACGCAACCGGTTCCATTACACCTCTTCAACAGATTTCGCTGACATTTGACCTAAGTGCCCCTGTTAAGGAAATTCTGGTTAAAGAAGGACAGACCGTTAAGATGGGCGCGGTACTGGCTCGCATGGATTCGCCAGAACTTGAGAACGCATTGGAAAATGCTCAACTTGGTTTTGCAGCCCAACAGGTTTCCTTTGATGCCCTGACGCGCCCTGCCCGTGAGGTTGATATTGCCGTCGCTGAGGCAGCTCTGATTGCTGCGCAGGCTCAAGCTGGTTCGGCTTCGCTCGGCGCGGATCCCAATCAGATTCAGATTGCGCATTTGCAGGCAGAGTTATCTCGCAATCAATTATGGCAAGCCCAGCTTCAGCGTGACTTGCCATCTGCTGCTGCCAGACAGGCAGCCGATCAGGCGGGCGCACTCGGCTTTAGCGTCAATGTTCCGCAAACAAATCCGGCAGATACGGTTACAATTCCCATCGAGCAGGCACAAAACGGTGTAGCCTTAGCCGATGTGAATGTGGAGGGTGCAGCTAATAAACCAGCTGATGTCGCGGCACTTTCGAGTGCCAGCGCCCAGATCGTGGCAGCCCAGACACAACTCGATAAGCTTAATAATGGACCTACGGAATTGCAGCTCCAAATTGCGCAAACGCAATTGCAGATAGCGGCACTGGCAGTTAAGCAGGCAGAGGTGGCCCTAAAGCACTCGTTACTGATTGCCCCATTTGATGGTGTGGTTGCCCGGAATAATCTTGTTGCAGGTCAATTGCCGCCGCAGGGTGCAGCCATGACATTGATTAATCCTTCGAGCTATTATGTCGATGTTGCCGTTGATGAAACCGATATTGTGAATGTTTCAGAGGGGCAAACCGTTAGTTTGAGGCTTGATGCGTTGCCGGACACCAAAATCAACGGGCATGTAACCCGCGTGGCGCTAACCCCCGTGCGCGCTGGACAACTCGTAACTTACACCGTTCGTGTGACACTGGATTCAACTAACGCATCTTTACGCGTTGGCATGACCACTACTGCTACGATTATTGTCAATCAACTTAACGATGTTATTGCAATTCCCAATCGTTTCATTCGAATTGATAGTGTGTCGCAGCAGGCTTATGTAACTGTTCAGGAAGATGACCGTAAATACACCGATGTTGCGGTTACGCTCGGCGTTCGCAATGAAACCCAAAGCCAAGTTATTAGTGGGTTGGATGTTGGTCAAAAAATAGTATTGGTTTCGCGGGCGGCATTTAACCCCATTGAAAATTGATATGGTACGGTATTCGGTTTTAGTGTCCAAAACGCAAAAAAGAGCGTGTTGACCAACGATATGAACTTCCTTGAAACTTTTCGCATAGCCATAAGTTCATTGCTAATTAATCGGTTACGAGCCGCACTAACGACGTTAGGTATCGTAATTGGGGTAGGGGCTGTAATCGCGCTCATCAGTCTTGGCCGGGGCGTTGAGACGTATATTGCGTCACAATTTCAAGGATTAGGCTCAAATGTTCTTTTTGTTTTTTCTGCTGCGCCGGCCTCCAGCACCCGCACAATGGTTTTGCCGCTGACCACAATCGAGGGAAAGGCACTTGATAACCCTTCGATTGCACCCAGTATCCTGCAAGTGGCAATGGAGCATCAAATTCCGGGTACAGTGTTAGCGGAATCGAAAAGGGCAGTTCTTGCGGTCAGCGGAGTCACGCCCAACTTTACCGAGGTTCGTAGTTGGAAACCCCGTAAAGGGGGTGCTTTTATCAGCCAGTACGATGTTGACAACGCGGCGCGTGTTGCTGTGCTGGGTACGACCATTGTCGAACGCTTGTATGGTGATAAGAACGATGATCCTGTCGGGCGTATCATTCGTATCAATGACCGCGTATTTACCGTAATTGGTGTGATGGAAGAAAAAAGCAGTAGTCTCTTTGGCGATCAAAATGCTGTAGTTTATATCCCTTTAAGCACAGCCCAATCGCGACTTGATGATGCCCGCACAAAAGATGGCGGCTATCGCGTTGATGTATTTCACGTGCAGGCTATATCTGAGAAGATGATGGATGAAGCGACCCGTGAAATTGAAGCCTATTTGATTGCTGCCCATGACGTACAATTTCAGGGCGAACAAGATTTTCAAATCGTGAACCAAAAAGATTTGATCACATCTCTTGGACGTATTACCAGCATTTTGACGGCGTTCCTTGGGATGATCGCTGGTATTTCGTTGCTTGTCGGCGGTATTGGCATCATGAATATTATGCTGGTTTCCGTCACAGAACGCACTCAAGAGATCGGTTTGCGTAAGGCCGTTGGGGCGCGAGGACAGGATATTCTGACTCAGTTCTTGATCGAAAGTGTCGTTTTATCCGTCATTGGTGGCATGGTTGGCATTGCGCTGGGGTGGGTGGCGATAATACTGGTCAGCTTACTTGTACCCACATTACAGGTGAGCTTGAGCGCCGACGCAATTATGCTGGCTACTGCGGTCAGTAGTTTTGTTGGAATCTTCTTCGGATTGTATCCAGCCAGTCGTGCTGCACGAATGAAACCTATCGACGCACTGCGTTTCGAATAATTTTTCAGAGAGATACATCGATGGTTGAAAACATACGCGTCGCATTCGGTGGACTTGGTAGTAATAAACTGCGCTCAATTTTGACCATGCTCGGCATTACGATTGGTGTTGCATCAGTAATTATTCTCGTGTCGATGGGGCAGGCTGTAGATAGTTATGTAAGGGAGCAATTTCTCGGTGTAGGAACCAATCTTATTATCATTTTTCCGCGACAAAACGAAGAAGGTGTGACTCGTCGTTTGACTTTAGACGATGCCAAAGCGGTATCCGATCTATTCGCTGTACCCGATGCTTTGGTAGTGATGCCTCAGCGTTCGGTAACTCGTACAGCAACTTACGAAACCCGCCAAGTTTCAGTACGAATATTGGGTGTCACAGCCGACTATCTGGCAATTCGTAGTCGGCGTATTGTCGCCGGACGATTTTTCGAACCTGATGAATTGGAAAGTCAGGGGCGGATTGCCATATTGGGTCAAGAAACGGTAAGACGCTTATTTCCATCTGGTACAGATCCCATTGGCAAGAATATTCGCATCGCGGGGATCACTTTCAAAGTGGAGGGGGTTCTGAATGTGGTTGGAGGTTCGGGTTTTGGCGCAAGTGACGATGATTTGATTGTTGCTCCACTGACGACCGTACAATCGCGGTTGTCAGGTGACCGTGAACTAAGCGGCGCACGCCCGATTAGCAATATTATTGTCCAGGCACGGGATAATCAGAGTGTCAACCGTCTTGCCGAACAATTACGGGAAGCGCTTCGTCAAGAACACCGCATTAATTTCCGCGATGAAGACGATTTTCAGATTTTCACACAGGATGATTTACTCAGTAGTTTAGGCAACATCACAGGTTTGTTGACTGTATTCCTGGCAGTTATTGCAGGTATTTCACTGTTGGTCGGCGGGATCGGGATCATGAATATTATGCTGGTCACTGTTACCGAGCGTACACGCGAAATTGGCCTTCGAAAGGCTGTTGGTGCGCAGAAAACCGATATTCTGTTGCAGTTTTTGGTAGAAGCCACTGTGTTGGCGCTAATCGGCGGCGGAATCGGCGTGTTGATTGCGTCTGGCACAACGCTGCTTATCAAGGCTGCGTTGCCTGATCTTAAGGCAACAGTGCAATTTTCCAGTGTATTGCTCGCTACCTTGATTTCACTTGCTATTGGGGTGTTCTTTGGGATTTATCCGGCCAATCGGGCTGCCTCATTAAACCCGATCGATGCACTGCGCTACGAATAGTGCTGATAATCGACACGGCTTTCAATAGTTCGCGGTTTTATCAGGCTCGAACAGTTGTCACCAGTCTTTAACAATGATACGATAGTTCTGTTATTCAAACCGAGTTGCCGCGTTGTTGTAGAGAAAAGTTTGAGGTACTGGTATGTCCGCGCTGGATAAAGATGAGGTTCAGATTCATGACACGAATTTGCAAGCGGTCCAAAACAGTATGCTGGATGGGCTTGGCCAGTTAGCTTCCTATTTTGGTTTTAGTAAAGTGATGGGGCAGCTCTACGGTGCGCTGATGTTAAGCGCCGATCCTTTGAGTCTGGATGATCTGGTTGAATTGCTCGATATTTCTAAAGCCAGTGTAAGTATGAATCTCCGAACGCTAGAGCATCTGGGTATGGTTCGGCAAGTGTGGGTAAAAGGCCGCGGTGATCGTCGTAAGTTTTACGAAGCAGAAACTGATTTTTGGCAGATAATTTCGAATATTCTTGCCGGTCGAGAAATGCGGGATGTCGATCGGGCATTAAAGGTAATGGATGTAAATGCTGCACGGCTTTCCAAAGCCATGTCTAGTATGTCACCAGAAGATCAGGAATTAGCCAAGCTCTACATCGAACGTATGGAGCAAATGCAAAGTCTATTTCGCTTCGCCCAATTGTTGATTACCAGCATCCTGGGAAAAGCGGGTGAGATGGATGTAAGCCAAGTTTCAAGAATTGATCTGGAATGATTACCCCTTGTGAGCAATATATAGCTCGCATATAATCAGTTTTCGCGGGGATGTGGCGGAATTGGCATACGCGCATGACTTAGGATCATGTGGTTCACACCTTGCGGGTTCGAGTCCCGCCATCCCCACTTCATCGTTGCGCACTGAATTGAATATCTAATAAAAAATTTAGAGAATTCGCATGTCCACAGTGCTATAATTTGATCCACTTAACCTCTGCAAGGATACGGTCTTGAACATCCAAACTGAACGTCTTGAAAATCACAATGCCCGTTTTACCATTGAATTGGAAAACGACCAACTCGAAAAGGCGAAGCAGCAAGCTGCGCGCAAACTTAGCCAAAAATATAACATTCCCGGCTTCCGCAAGGGAAAGGCGCCTTATAACATCGTGCAACGATTCTTTGGCGAACCTGCAATTTTGGAAGATGCCATCGAAATCTTAGGTAATGATGTTTATAAGCAGGCGCTTGATGAGTCCGGCGTGTTTCCATACGCGCCCGGTCAACTGGAAGACTTCAAGCCAGAACCCAAACCAACATTTATCTTTACCGTGCCCATGCAGCCAACGGTTGAGTTGGGCGACTATCGGTCGTTGCGCTTAGAGTATACCGAGCCCGTTGTTGATGACGAGCAGGTGACTAAAGCCATGTATCAGCTTCAGGAAGAGAATGCGCTTTACGAAGAAAGCACCAAACCTGTTGAAATGGGCAACCGTGTTTCGATGGAGTTATATGCCAAACTTATCGGTGAAGAGAATGCGGCGGATGAAGCTGAACATATCCATGACCACGCTGAGGGTGAAGCACATGATCACGACCATGACCATGAAGGCCATGACCACGATCATGGTTTAGGTGGGAATGAATTTATCCACGAACATGATGCGACTATGGTACTTCGTGACGAAAACGAAGAACCCGCTCCCGGCTTTCGGCAGGCGATTCTTGGTGCAGCCGTAGATGAGGAACGTACCTTTGAGTTAACGTTCCCTGACGACGAAAAAGAGTATAAAGAGTACGCTGGCAAGACTGCCGAGTTCAAGGTGAAAATCAAAACGATTGAGAGTGTCACCTTACCATCGCTGAATGACGATTTGGCTGCACGCATCACCGAAAAAGAGGAAACACCTCTGAACTTGCTTGAACTGCGTGTTCGCACGCGCGAAAATCTCCAAAAATCAATTGAGCAGCAGGCCAAGTCCAATTTTGCAGGTGAAGTACTCGACGCAATTGTTGAACGTGCAACGGTAGCCTTCCCCGAAGAAATGATTGACGACCAAACCGATAGCTATCTTGAACGGCTTGATCAGGATTTTAAGCGCCAAGGACTGACACTTGACGATTACATGCGCATTTCGAACAAAACCCGTGATCAACTTAAAGCCGACTACCGTGATAATGCTATCAACAGCTTGAATCGAGCGTTAGTACTGCGTGAAATCCGTCAGGTAGAAGATATTGATGTGTCTGAAACTGCTATTGACGGCGAAATTGATAAAATGCTGCTTCAGTTTGGTGATCAAGGTGCCAGCCTACGCGGAATACTGGATACCCCCCAAATGCGTGAAAACATCAAGAACGACTTGATGGAACAAGGAACGCTAGATCGAATTATCGCTATTGCCAAAGGTGAAGCACCTGCATTAAATGCACCTGAGGCACCGGAAGTGTCTTCTACACCGAGCTAAACGAACAGAAGGAGAATCGTAAGAATGGATGCTTTTAATGTTATCCCGATGGTCATTGAGCAGGGTGCGCGTGGTGAACGCGCATATGATATTTTCTCCCTGCTACTGCGTAACCGTATTGTCTTACTCGGAACGCCTATTAATGATCAGGTGGCGAACTTGACGGTCGCTCAACTCTTGTATCTACAGCAGGAAGATCCGGATCGTCAGATCAATATGTATATTAATTCGCCCGGTGGCGTGATTTACGCTGGTTTGGCGATTTATGACGCAATGCAGCAAATTTCATCGCCTGTCAGCACAGTAGCGATTGGCCTGACCGCTAGTTTCGGTACCGTTTTGCTGACCGCAGGTGAGCATGGTCTGCGCTACGCGCTGCCGAATGCAACAATCCATTTGCACCAACCGCTAGGTGGCGCACAGGGTCAAGCGTCCGATATCGTTATTCAGGCCAATGAAATCATGCGCCTGAAGGATATGCTCAATAACATCTTCGTTAAACATACCGGACAAGAACGTGAAGTGCTTGAACGTGATACTGACCGCGACATTTACTTTACGGCAGAGCAGGGTGTCAAATACGGGTTAATCGACTCCGTACTTGGTGCTGCACCAAATGGTGTCGCAAAGGAGAAGGGTAAGGCGTGAACTATATTCCCGGAAGTCATCACTGCTCGTTCTGTGGTCGGAGCGACCTTGAGGTCGAGCATTTGATTGCAGGACCCAACAATGTTTATATTTGTAACCGCTGTGTGGAGCGACTGCAAATCAAATTGCTGGAGGCGCAGGGAGCATCGCCCTATGCTTTTCCTACAGAGCAATTTCAGATCGAGCGTTTGATTTCTCCCCGCGAGATGATGGCGCACCTTGACGGATACGTTGTGGGACAGGAACCAGCTAAGCGTGTTTTAAGTGTGGCGGTTTACAACCACTATAAGCGCATCCAATCGGAAGTTTCTGCCGAAGGTGTGGAACTGCAAAAGAGCAATATCTTGATTGTTGGGCCAACAGGCAGTGGCAAAACGTTGATGGCACAGACAATGGCAAGAATGCTTGATGTGCCGTTTTGCATCGCTGATGCCACTGCACTAACGGAAGCCGGGTATGTCGGAGAAGATGTCGAAAATATTCTGCTGCGCCTAATTCAGTCCGCAGATGGCGATATTCCCCGTGCTGAGAAGGGCATCATTTACATCGACGAAATCGATAAGATCTCGCGCAAGTCAAATGATAACCCCTCAATTACCCGTGATGTTTCGGGTGAGGGAGTCCAACAGGCTCTGTTGAAAATTCTTGAAGGTACATTAGCCAACGTTCCGCCACAGGGTGGACGTAAGCATCCGCACCAAGAATTTTTGCAAATTGATACCACCAACATCCTCTTTATCTGCGGCGGCACATTTGCTGGTATTGAAGAGCGCATTAGTAAGCGTATAGGTAAAACAGGCTCACTTGGATTTCATTCGGGTGGTGTATCCTCATCGAAAGACGCGACAGAACTTTTGCATGAAATCAGCCCTGAAGACCTCATGGCTTTCGGGCTGATTCCAGAATTTGTTGGTCGTTTGCCTGTATTGGTCAACGTTGATCCGTTAAACCGTGAAGCACTGACACGAATTATGGTCGAGCCAAAGAATGCACTAACCAAACAGTATCAGCACTTGCTGGCACTGGATGATGTCGAACTAGCATTTGAAGACTCAGCTTTGGGTGCGGCAGCCGATCTTGCGATGGCACGTGGTACCGGTGCCCGTGGTCTGCGGTCGATTATCGAGAGCAGACTGTTGAACGTTATGTTCGAGATTCCCGGACGTGACGACATTCGACGTGTCGTTGTGGATGAAGATGTTATTCTGGGTAAGATCAACCCTCGAATTTACACGGACAATGATGTCCAACTTGAGTGGGCTCCGGATGGACGCTTAAATCCGGCAGCATAATTCTCGTAGAAATTTACTTCGCAGGAGGCACTCGGCCTCCTGTTTGTTTTACATAGGTAGCACTAGAAGTCATTCCATAAGGGGTGGCAAAACAACCTCTGCTCGCCCACTGACTTCCTTCTTAAATAATCGAGCATCAGCCTGTGTTCCGGGTCCCCAATTACATGGAATAACCCATCGCGGTCGCATTTGTTTCACAACTTCTACCGCCTCTTGTACGGTCAATGTCCCGTTACCATCAATTGGCAAAATGGCGATGTCCGGACGAATTGAAGCCATCTCAGGGATAATTTGGGTATCACCAGCGTAGTATATATCATAATAATTAACCGAGATGATGAAGCCCAATCCGCCATTGCTTTGGGGGTGTTGCCAGCCATTCGGTGAATAGGCGGGTATCGCTTTGATACCGGCTCTTTCAACCATCACACTTTGCCACGGTCGTAATACAGTGCTACCTTCAATTTCCTTTGCTAAATACTCGTTTGTGAATATCTGAGTTTGCGCCCCGCGCAATTTATCAATACTGGCTAGCGAAAAGTGTTCATCGTGATGATGACCGACAAGTATGACATCTGCCAGAAAAGTATTGCGCGCCACAAGTGACGGATTAATGTATATCAGCGGCGGCCCTTGTATAAAGAAACTGCCGTGCCCCAACCACTTTATTTGATCTATCATGTGTTTAACCGGTACCGATTTCGCAATTATGCTACGACCTTAAGCCTGCTTGTGCAGTGTCTTGAGTGTACTATATAATTTGTATAGACTCTTCGTGTAATTCAGTATTGTACATGGGAAAGTATCCCTTAGCAGAATTGCCATATTCAGATGATATTGGCTGGAGGCCTTAATGTCCGACCAAACGAATCGTAGTGCGCCGCGCCCGCAGCAAATTAAAAAATTAACAGGGCCGATAGGGGCGGGAGGTTCTAGTCAGCAATCGAAAGATGGTTGGTCGCCCACTCCATTGACCTCGCTTGAGGACACGGGGCTAAACATGCTGAATGTGGCAGATTTAGTGCTTAAGGTACTTTATCTGGGGGGTGTGCTGGCGGGTCACGAAATCTCGGAAATTGTTAAACTGCCTTATACGGGTGTACTTGAACCTATTATTGACTTCCTCAAGCGCGAAAAATATATTGAAGTTCGCGGTGCGGGCGGCTTTGGAGAGTCTTCATATCAGTATATCATTTCGGCAAAAGGCTCGGAAAAAGCACGAGAAGCTGCTGAACGTTCTCAATATGCCGGTGCTGCGCCAGTAACACTTGAACAATACATTGCATCACTCAAGGCACAAAATCGGGATCGCCTTGTCATTCACGAGTCTGAACTCAAACAAGTACTCAACCATCTGGTTATTTCGGAAGACATGCTTGGTCGTGTCGGCCCTGCTATCAATTCAGGACGATCGATTTTTCTCTACGGCCCGCCCGGTAATGGTAAAACGACCATCGCTGAGGTAGTTGGGCGGCTCATTCTTGGCGATGACATGTGGATTCCTTTTGCGATTGATGTAGATGGGCAGATCATCCGCGTATTTGATGATGTCAACCATGTGATTTCGGAAAAAGCAGTAGTCAAACAAGCGACTGGTATGGTGGCCGATCCTCGATGGATTCGCATCAAGCGCCCGATGATTATGGTTGGAGGTGAACTCACACTCGCTGGTCTTGATCTTGTTTACGATGACACTAATAAATTTTACGAAGCGCCGTTTCAGGTAAAGGCTAATGGCGGCATGTTCCTCATTGACGATTTTGGTCGTCAGCAAGTGCGCCCCCGCGATTTACTAAACCGTTGGATTGTGCCGTTGGAGAAGGGTGTAGACTTCCTAACTTTGCATACCGGACGTAAAATCGAAATTCCGTTTTTTGTCCTAATTGTATTTTCCACAAATCTAGATCCTCGCGAACTGGTGGACGAAGCTTTCCTGCGCCGCATCCGGCACAAAATTGAGGTTACAGACCCCAGCTACGAAGACTTCCGCGAAATCTTCAAACGGATGTGTGATGTCAAAAAGGTTCGGTATGACGAACAGGCACTGGCCTATCTCCTAAAAGAATGGTATATCAACCATGATCGTCCATTACGGAGCGTTCACCCGCGCGACATCTTGAATCAGCTTATCGATATTGCCAGTTACCTTAACCAGCCACCAGCCCTCACTCGTGAATTGCTGGATCGTGCCGCTGCTTCTTATTTTGTTAAGTTGTAATTTGAAGAGTGCCGGAGACCGCAGTACAATAGAATCACTATCATCAGGAGCAGGTTCGCCTGACAAAACCTAATGACCACATCCTATAATGGTACGGCGGTTCCCCGACATTTTGTGTTTGTGAACAAATCTGGCGCGACAATTGTTCAATTGCGCGGAGATCGAGGGCAAGATCTCTATACCGGGCAGCTTGTTGAACTCAATCGCAGCGATCAAGTTACCCCCGCCAGCGATGCTGAGTTAGCCCGTCTAAAAATTGCCGGACGGGTTGACCATTTCAACCAAGCCTATGTATGGGTAACAGGTCTGCCTGAACCGCAGGTTTACGACTCACATTACGCTACCGATCAAAAAGGACATCTGCTACGCACCTATTACATCAATACCACATTACCCTCGGTTGCATTGGAGCAAGTAG